>JASGGQ010000006.1:0-44503 GCA_047604965.1 Patulibacter sp.
CCCGGCGCCCCACCGGTGCCGGTGTTCATGGCGCCCCGCGCCGGCATGCAGACGCTGACCGACGCGCTCGCGCGTGCACTGGCGCAAGCCGGCGTGACGTTGCGCACCGACGCACCGGTCGCCGCCCTGGAGCCGGTCCCCGGTCTCCCCGGCGCCCCGCTGCGCCTGCACCTGCGCGACGGCGAAACGATCGATGCCGACGGGGTGATCCTGACGACTGCGGCGGCCGTTACCGCCGACCTGATCGCGCCGCATGCACCGGACGCCGCGCAGACTTTGCGGGGCGTGCCGTACGCCTCGGTTGTGCATACCGCGCTCGCCTACGCGCCGGACGACGTGCCCGAGTTGCCGGCCGGCACCGGCTTTCTTGTGCCGCGCTCCGAGCGGCTGCTGATGACCGCCTGCACCTTCGTGGATCGCAAGTGGCCGCAACGGCGCGCCATCGCCGCCGCTGCGCCTGGCGCCGCGCCGCTTGCCGATGCCGTTGTGATCAAGTGCTCGGCAGGACGGATCGACGACGCGCGCCCGGCACAGCTCACCGACGACGCGCTCGTCGCCACGCTGCACCGCGAATTGCGGTCGATCATCGGCCTGCGCGGGATGCCACGCGCCAGCCGCGTCGTGCGGGTTGACGGCGGCCTGCCGCAATACGCGCCCGGGCATCCGCAACGCATCGCGCAGCTCACCGGCGAGGTGCGGGCCGCGCTGCCGGCGCTGACGCTCGCCGGAGCGGCGTACCGTGGCGCGAGCGTGCCGCTCTGCATCCGCGACGGTCGCGCCGCCGCCGACGACCAACTTGCTCGCCTTTCGATCCCGGCCGATGGCGACACCCAGACGTAAACCGCGAAGGAGCCCCCGACATGTCAGCGCCGACTGCACCGTCCACCAAGACCTACACCAAGCCCGAAAGCTCCGGCAACGAGCCGGTCGGGTTGACGTTCGCCGCATACGCCGCGTATGCCGGTGAGCGTGGCGAACGGCGCCTTGATCCCAGCGAACGCGCCGCCGCAGCGGCCGAGGCGCAGGCGGCGATCGCCGCGATTGCCGGCGTCCACCTACGCGGCTCCTATTCGCTGGTTGGATTTCGTGCCGAAGCCGACCTGATGTTTTGGCTGCTCGGCGAGACGGCCGACGCGATCCAGGACGCGCTCGTGGCCCTGGCGCACACCCGCTTGGGACGCGCGCTCACCCCGTATTGGACGAGCATCGGCGTGCATCGCGACGCCGAGTTCAACAAGGGCCATGTGCCGGCCTTCCTGGAGGGCGAGGATCCCCTCAAATACCTGTGCGTCTACCCGTTCGTACGCTCGTACGACTGGTACCTGCTCGACCCGCAGGAGCGCTCGCAGTTGCTGCGCGAGCACGGCATGATGGCAATTCCGTACCCCGACGTGCGTGCGAACACCGTGTCGGCGTTCGCGCTCGGCGACTACGAGTGGCTGCTCGCCTTCGAGGCTGAGGAGCTCGAACGGATCGTCGATCTGATGCGGGCGCTGCGCGCCGCCGGTGCGCGACGCCATACTCGCGAGGAGTTGCCGTTCCTGACCGGGTTGCGCAAGCCGCTGGCAGACGCCGTCGCTGATTTGCCGTAGGCTTCAGTCCGCCAACAGTTCTCCCGGTGTGCCTGTGCGGCACGCCCGACGGGGAACCCCAACGCTGAGGCTCTGGCCCTCGTGCCGAGCCTACCCGGAGCCTCAGCGTGCGCCTTGTCCCACTGCGCCGCTGGTCTGTGCCGATCGGTGGTGCTGCGAACTACATGGCGCGCACGCTGGCCACCCCCGTGTCAGCGTGCGCGCCATGAGAAGAACCCCAGCGCTGAGGCTCCGGCCCTCGTGCCGTGAGTCGCCCGGAGCCTCAGCGCGCGCGGGCGGCCTTCATCGCCCGCTTGGGAACTTTGCCGTCGGTCGGTCTCCACTCCCTCTTGCTCTCGCGTGACGCGAGCCCTTCGGTTTGAAGACGCTTCCACACGACCGGGCACTTTTTGCACCTCGGCCCGCTCTTGCAGCAGCGCTTCTTCGTGGTCACCGTGGACGGCACAGGGAAACCGTAGCGCAATTCCGACTGTGACGGTAGGGATCGTGTGAACGTCGTATGGAAAGGCCAGCAAATCATGGGATTTGAAGGCCGCAAAAAATCCTCCTACAGCCGTCAGAATGCTGCGCCGCGCGTTGCGGGCTAGCCTGCTGGGCATGATCGTTCCCGAGTTCGTCGAGAAGCTCAACGCCCAGGTTGCCAACGAGTTCGCCGCCGAGCAGCAGTACATCGCGATCGCGGTCTACTTCGACGACGAGACCCTGCCGCAACTTGCGGCGGTCTTCTATCAGCAGGCGATCGAAGAGCGCAATCACGCGATGATGATGCTCAAGTTCCTGATGGACCGTGGGCAGCAGGCGATCGTGCCGGGCGTCCAGGCGCCGCAGACGGCGTTCGCGAACATCGTCGAACCGGTTGCGCTGGCGCTCGCGCAGGAAGAGCGGGTCGCGGAGCAGATCGCTGACCTGACGCGCGTTGCGCGCGCGGGCAACGACTTCATCTCCGAGGAGTTCACGCAGTGGTTCCTCAAGGAGCAGGTGGAGGAGATCAGCAAGATGAACGATCTGCTGAAGGTTTGCGAGCGCGCGAAGGACAACCCGCTGCTCGCCGAGGAGTTCATCTCGCGCGAGAGCTTCGGGCAGGGCGAAGGCACCGAAGCTGATGCCCCACCGGCAGCCGGCGGCGCGCTGTAAGGCCCCGCCGAGGTTGGCGCGCAGCGTGCCGCCGGCCGGGCCTTACGGGTCTCCACCATCTGCTGCGTGCGATCGAGCCGCACTTCGCGCGCACGCTGAAGCGCCAGTTCGGCGTCGCTGCCGTACGATTGCCGGCTATGAGCACGCCTGAGGCTGGTACCGGAGAGCGCTTGACCATCGCGCCGATCGTCGGCGCCGACGATCCCCGTCACTTCACCGACTCGGGCATCGAGATCAACGCGCTGTATACCGCCGACGATCTCCCGGCCGACCTCGACGAGCGCACCGGGCAGCCCGGCGCCTACCCGTACACGCGCGGCGTCCACCAGGAGATGTACCGCTCGCAGCTGTGGACGATGCGCCAATACGCCGGCTACGCCTCCGCCAAGGAATCCAACGAGCGCTACCGCTACCTGCTGAGCAAAGGCTCGACCGGCCTCTCGATCGCCTTCGACCTGCCGACCCAGCTTGGCCTGGACTCCGACGATCCGCGCTGCCTGGGTGAAGTGGGGCGTACCGGCGTCGCGATCGACACGATCGACGACATGCGCACCGCGTTCGATCAGATCCCGCTCGACTCGGTCTCGACGTCGATGACGATCAACGCGCCCGCGACCGTGCTGCTGATGCTCTACCAGCTCGTCGGCGAGGAGCAGGGCGTCGATTCCACGAAGCTGCGCGGCACGGTCCAGAACGACATCCTCAAGGAATACATCGCGCGCGGGAACTACATCTACCCGCCCGAGCACTCGATGCGGCTGACGACCGACCTCTTCGCATACTGCAAGGAGTACATCCCGAAGTGGAACACCGTTTCGATCTCCGGCTACCACTTCCGTGAGAAGGGCTGCTCGGCCGTGCAAGAGGTCGCCTTCACGCTCAGCTCCGGCATTGCGTATGCGCAGGCCGCCGTCGATGCCGGCCTGGAAATCGACGCTTTCGCGCCGCGCCTGGCGTTCTTCTTCAACGGCCACAACAACGTCTTCCAAGAGGTCGCGAAGTTCCGTGCCGCGCGCCGCATGTGGGCGAAGATCATGCAGGAGCGCTTCGGCGCCAAAGATCCGAAGTCGATGAAGCTGCGTTTCCACACGCAAACCGGCGGCGTGACCCTGACCGCCCAGCAGCCGCAGAACAACATCGTGCGCGTCGCGCTCCAAGGATTCGCCGCCGTGTGCGGCGGGACCCAGTCGCTGCACACCAACGGCTTCGATGAGGCGCTCGCGCTGCCGACCGAGGAGGCCGCGAAGATTGCGCTGCGCACCCAGCAGATCATCGGCTATGAATCTGGCGCGACCGACACCGTCGACCCGTTCGCCGGTTCGTACTTCGTCGAAGCGCTGACCGACGAAGTGGAGTCGCGCGCGTGGGAGTTGATCGAAAAGGTCGACGCGATCGGCGGCTCGACGAAGGCAATCGAGTTCATCACCAACGAGATCGACGAGTCGGCGTGGGGCTACCAGGAGCGCTACCGCACTGAGCAGGACATCGTCGTCGGCGTCAACAAGTTCGTCGAGGAGGAACTCGACGTACCGGCCTTGCTGCGCGTCGACCCCGAATCCGAACGGGCGCAGGTCGCGCGCCTGAAGGAGTTCAAGGCGAACCGCGATCAAGCGAAGGTTGACGAACGCCTCCAGCAGCTGCGTGGCGCCGCCGAGGGGCGCGACAATCTCGTGCCGTTCATTCGCGAGGCGCTGCGCGATCGTGCGTCGATGGGTGAGGTCTGCGGCGCGATGAAGGACGTCTTCGGTCCGTACCGCCCAGCGTTCTAATCCGGCGCGGCGTTCGCGTTCGCGTCGCGCGGCTCGTCGATAGCCTGACGATCGCCCGCCGACTGGCCGGGGTCCGGGCGCCGCCGGCGGCCACTGCTCACGGCTCCCGGCGGCGGAGCCTCACCCGTACCGGGAGAGGCTCATATCAAGAGCGTGGTCCGGAGTATCGCGGGCCGACGATGCGGCCGCTCGAGCGGTGCCAACGTGGGGTGTCTGCATCGTGCCCGAGCCACGGCGTCGCCCACGCGCGGCGCCGGTGCAGCGTGAAGTACCACCACCAGCGCCACGGCTGTGACACCCACACGCTCGTCGCGTCGTCGCCATCGTCCTGGAGCGACGGCGTTGGCGTTGGCGTCAGGGCCGGCTCGATCGTGACAACCGGCGTGAGCGTTGGCGACTCGATCGGCTCGGGAACGACCGTTGGCGCGATCGTCGGCGCAACGGTCTGCGACGGGATCGCAGTCGCAGTCGGCGTTGGGGTTGGCGTGGCCGTTGGGGTCGGTGTCGGCGTTGGGGTTGGTGTCGGTGGTGCCGTTGGCGTGGCCGTTGGAGTTGGTGTCGGAGTTGGAGTTGGTGTGGCCGTTGGAGTTGGCGTCGCTGTGGCCGCTGGCGTCAAGCTTGGTGTCGGAACGATCGTCGGCGTCGGCGTCGGCGTCGGCGTGGCCGTGGGTGTCGGGTTTGGCTGTGGCGTCGCGGTCGTCGCCGGAACGTCGTCCACACTGCTGCGCAGCACCAGGCCGGTCGCGGGCGGCAGCGACACGCTCGTCACCAGCTCGCCATCGAGCGTGTACAACGGCGATGGAAGCTCCACCGTCGTCGCCGACTCGTCGTCGCTCGTCGCCGGATCGTGGACGAGCACGATCCCGCCGGAGAAGTCGCGGCGTGCCAGCCCATTCCAGCGGTACGGAAGGCGCGTTGTCGCCTGCCCCAGCGAATGTCCCAGGCCAGACCAGGCGTTGTCCGGCCCTTCATCGATCGTGCCGACGAGATCGTTGCCGGTATTCAGCAGTAGCGCGTTCGCGAGGTTGTACTGCAGCCCGACTTCGGTGGTATCGAAGTTGTTCCACACCACGCCAGCGCCCTGCGCATGCACGCCGTCGGTCCACTGGCGCAGCGCGTCGATGCTCCAGTCGCCTTCGCCGCCGGTCAGCCCGGAGTCATTGAAGCCGCCCTCGCGGTTGATCCACGTCGCCGTGTGCAGCTGGCGCTGCACCTGCGGGTTGCTGGTGCCGCCGTCGCCGAGCGCAGCGTTCCACGGCGAGTTCTCGAGCAGCTCGATGGGGCGGGGCAGCGCGACGCGTAGCTCCTCCATCAGCGACGCCATTCCTTCGCGCCAATCGTCCTGCGTGTAGTAGCGACCGAGGTACTGGCTCCACGGCGTCACGAACTCGCCGGCAGCATTCTTGACGGCCAGATCCATGATGACGTCATCGACCCACAAGCCGTTGTAGTTGCCCGCGCGGTACGTGCTGACCATCCGGTCGACCATCGCTGCGCGCAACTGGGGATCGGCAATGTCGCTCGCAAATCGCGGATAGGAGCCGGACTCGGTGTCGTACCAATTGACGTAGACCGGTTCGTCGCTCTCCTGCGGGCCGGTGCGCAGCACCCATTTCGCGAGGCTCGCGACCGGTTCGTCGGTGCCGTCGATCTTCTCGATCCCGTGCGAATGCACGTACACCAACCCGCGCGTGTACTGCTCCTGCGAGCGCACGCCATCCCAGCTCGGCGAGAACGCGATCGAGCGCGCCGCGCGGGCGTTGAACCACTCGGCGAAGCCGTCCGCAAACCCGTTCGGATCGGTCGGTGCAATCCAGCGGTCCAGGCCAGGCCCGAACCGCGCGAAAATCTCCATGTCCCCTGAGGTACACGGATCTACGACGATCTCTGCCGTCCAGGCGTGGCAGAGCCCATCGGTCGGTGTCGCGGGCGCCGCAGCGGCGCTCGAAGGCACGGCGGCGGCGCCAGAGGCCGCCAGCAGAATCAGGGCGCGGCGAACGCCGCGAGAAGGACAGATCAGGGACACAGGCTCGGAGGGAGTCAGACGGGGATGGGCTCCGGCAGCGCGGAGTCAGCGACACTACTCAGGCGAGCCGAATACCGCAATGCGGTGTGTTGCCAGCGGGGGCGTTCCGGCGCGTTGCCCGGAGTTGCCACGCGCCGAGTGTGCGCTACCGCACCCTCGTCGCGGCGACGCGCACCGCGCCGCTCGCCGCATCGACGAAGCTCAGCGCAACCACCGAGCCGTTGGCCGTCAGCTGGCTGGTGTTCAAACCGCCTTCGACATGTCCGACCGGCGTCCCGGTCGGTGCTTTGATCAGTTGCACGTCGTCGCCGGTGACCTTCGCGGCTTGCCAGCGCGCACTGCTCCCCGTCCCACGGATCCACACCGCCACGGCGACGCTCCCCACCCGAACGATTCGCAGGTCGCGCGCATCCTTGGCACTGGTGAAGGTGCCGCGCGCTTCCACCTCGCCAGCATCATCGACGACCGCCCACTTCGGCTGACCGGCCAGCGATTCGATCGTCGACGTGCTCTGCTGAAGCCACGTCACCACCGCGCCGCCGCCAACACGGCCGGCCACGTCGACCTCGAGCGCCCGCCGATCCGGTACGCCCCCGATCTCCGTTGTCTTGCCGATCGTGCCGCCGCTGCCGAGCGCGACGACCGGAATCCCACGCTGCGCGATCGCACTGCTCTGCTGCACCTCAAGGCCGGCGACCGCGATCCGGTCCCCGACGGTCGCGACCGCACCGCCACCAAACGCATCGGCGCCGAGAATCGAATACCGCGTCGGCGATTTCCCGGTCCGCACCAGCGCCGCCACCGACTCTGCCGCCGTGCCGTCTTTGGCTTTGGTCGTCTCGCGCCGGCCGGTCGTCAACGCATGCCCGTCGGACGAGAGCGCCCAGTTGCTGCCATCGGCACCATGCGCGAAGTCACCGGTTTCGACGCCCTCCAACGCTTTGCCGAGCGCCACCGGATCGCCCGGTGCCGTCGTGAACCCGAGCAGCGCCGCCGTCGGTAGCCCGGCGTCGGCGGTCGTCGGCACAAACGAACTGGTCGACGCCACGAGGAAGCCGCTGGCAAGCCCAAACGATGCCGGCGCATTGACGTACGTCCCTGACGCGACCGTACGGAAGGTCCACGTCGTCCCCGCCTTCGGCCGGGTCGCGACCCAGCTGATCGCCGGCGAACCGGCCGTCTGCCCGGTGACCGCAACATTGCCGGCCTGATCGCGCGCGACCGATCCGGTGAGGCTTCCGCGCGTGACGGTGGTCGTCGTCCCAAGCGTGCCGCCGACGGTGAAGTCCCGGCTCACCACCGTGCCGTCGCCCGCGACGTTCCACGCGACGGTGCCGCGACCGGTGCTCGTGAGCGCAAGGCGTGGCACCAGTCCCTGCTGCGCGTCGGAGGGCGCCGGGCCGAGCGTCAGCGGGGCCGTCCATGCCGCACTGAGCGTCGTTGCAGCAGCCGCACCGCCCGGTACCGCGGCTGCCGCGAGCACGGCGACAGCAGAGGTCACCGCCAGCGAGCGGCGCCGGCGCGGCGAGCAGGGAGCGGGGGCAGGCAGCAGCCTCATCTCTTGCAGTGAACACGCTGGCGGCCCAAAGTTGCGCAGGTTCCATTTCGTGCGCGGCCGACCCCGCCGCACCGCCCGCCACCGCACCGCCACCTGCACGCTCCCCAGCACCAACCCGCCATGATGCGCCACATGGATGAACCGCTCCCCGACCCGCAGCTCGAAACGCCGGAACGCACCACCTTCCGCGCGATCGTCGACGGCGACGACATCGGCGGTGGCGAACTCCTCCTACGCGCCGACGACGCCCGCACCTTCACCCAAACCATCACCGGCCACGCCTACGACCGCATCGACGGCGAAGCGACCGCCACCTTCCGGCGACGCGGCGGCGCGCTCCTCACCCAAACCCAAACGATCCAGCTCCGCCACAACGGCAAACCGTTCTTCGACGAAACCTCCCACTTCCGCGACATCCAAGTCCCGCAACTCGGCGGAGAGGTCGCCGCGTACCCCCGCACCATGATCCCCGCTGGCGGCCTTGCCGTCGCCCTGCGCCTGCTGCCCTGGGCCCCCAAAGCCCGCTTCGCGCCGCCCGTCTGGCTCACCGCGATCGTCCACTGGCCGCTCGACATCCGCGTCGAAGGCAAAGAACGACTCACCATCCCCGCCGGCAGCTTCGACGCCTACCGCCTGCGCATCCGCCCCAGCCTGCTCGACGTCGCCCAATCGCTCGACGAACTCTCCGCCAACGTGATCCCGCCAATCACTGCACACGTCGCCACCGACACCGCCCGCCTGCTGCGCGTCGACTTCCCAACCGGCGCCGCTAAATCCGACCCGCGCGGCCACATCGAAGCCACCGAGCTTGCCTGAGGCTGGCCAACAAGGCGGCGCGCAGCCCCCACCGCCGCCCACCAACCGAACCGGCCAACCCGGCCCCAGCGCCGCCGACTACCGCCGCCGCCGCGCCATCGCGCTGACCACCGTGCTCCTCACCCTCGCCGCCCTCGCCGCGACCATCCACGCCTGTACACGAGCCGACCGCGCCGACCGCCACGCCACGCATGCGCCAACGACCACCACCGACCAGCCGACACCACCCGGCACCGCCACCACATCCAGCGCCGCCACCACCCCCGACACCCTCATCGACGCGACCCTCGCCCGCATGCCGCTCGTCGCAATCGGCAACTCCCGAGGTCGCCGCATCGCCCTGACCTTCGACGACGGCCCCAGCCGCTACACCGGCCAAATCATGCGCATTCTCGCGCGCGAACAGGCCCCAGCCACCTTCTTCTGGCTCGGCAACGCCGCCCGCAACTACCCGAACGCCGCCTGGGCAACCCTGCCATACCGCGACTACACGATCGGCGATCACACCCAAGGCCACCTCCGCCTCACCGACCGGACCCGCCAGCAACAAGCCAGCGACATCGACGACGGCGCCACCCGCCTGCGTTGGGAAACCGGCGCCACCCCCCGCCTCTTCCGCCCGCCATACGGCGCCTTCAACCGCGACACGCTCGACCTGCTCGCCCGCCGCCACATGCTGATGGTGCTCTGGTCCGTCGACAGCGAGGACTACAGCAAACCCGGCACCGCCACCATCGTTCGCAACGTGCTCGCCGCTGCACGCCCCGGCGCGATCGTCCTCATGCACGACGGCGGCGGCGACCGCCGCCAAACGATCGCCGCGCTGCCCACCATCATCCGCCGACTCCGCGCCAAGCACTACCGCCTCGTCACCATCCCCACCCTGCTCAAAGATCCCCCGCCGCTCCGCCAACCGCAGTACACACTGCCCCAATAGCCGGTTCGCCTCACCGCCTCAGCAACGCGGATGCCGCCGCGATCGGCCCGAAACCGGCAACCCCGCCCGCCACCCCCAGACTGACGGCCGCTCAACCGGCGCACCTCACACCGGACCCAACCGCCGCAGGCCAGTACGATTCGCGATCTCATGGCCCGCCAGACTCCGCCCGCCACGCTCGACGAAAAGCTCCAGCAGCTTGAGGCACTGCGCGAAGAGGCGCGCGCCGTCGACCCCGCCAAGCTCGAAAAGCGCCACGCCCAAGGCCGCTACACCGCGCGCGAACGGATCGAGAAACTCCTCGACGAAGGCAGCTTCCAAGAGCTCGACATGTTCGTGCGCCACCGCACGCACGACTTCGACATGGACAAAAACCGTCCACTCTCGGACGGCGTCGTCACCGGCCACGGCACGATCGACGGCCGTCGCGTCTGCGTCTTCAGCCAAGACTTCACCACCTTCGGCGGTTCCCTCGGCGAAGTCATGGCCGAAAAAATGTGCAAGGTCATGGACCTCGCCGCAAAAATCGGCTGCCCTGTCATCGGCATCAACGACTCCGGCGGCGCCCGCATCCAAGAGGGCGTCGTCTCGCTCGCCGGCTACGGCGACGTCTTCCTGCGCAACGTCCGCAGCTCCGGCGTCATCCCCCAAATCAGCCTCATCATGGGGCCCTGTGCCGGCGGCGCCGTCTACTCCCCGGCGATCACCGACTTCATCGGCATGGTCAAAAACACCAGCCACATGTTCATCACCGGCCCCGAAGTGATCAAAACGGTCACCGGCGAAGTCGTCGAATTCGAAGAACTCGGCGGGGCAATGGCCCACAACCAAAAATCCGGCGTCGCGCACTTCGCCTTCGAAGACGAAGATCACGCGCTCGAAGAGACCCGCTACCTCTTCAGCTTCCTCCCCAGCAACAACCTCGAACGCCCGCCGTACGTTCCCACCGCCGACGACCCGAGCCGGGCCACCCCCGAGCTGATCGAGATCGTCCCGGACAACCCGAACAAGCCGTACGACATGCGCGAAGTAATCCGCATCGCCGTCGACGACGAAGAGTTCCTCGAAGTTCATGAGCACTTCGCCACCAACGTCGTCGTCGGCTTCGCCCGCCTGGGCGGCCACGCGGTCGGCATCGTCGGCAACCAACCCATGAGCATGGCCGGCGTCCTCGACATCGACGGCTCCGAAAAAGCCGCCCGCTTCGTCCGCACCTGCGACGCCTTCAACATCCCCCTCGTCACCTTCTGCGATGTGCCCGGCTTCCTCCCCGGCACCGCCCAAGAGTGGGACGGCATCATCCGCCGCGGCGCCAAGCTGCTCTACGCCTTCGCTGAAGCAACCGTTCCCAAGATCACCGTGATCACCCGCAAGGCGTACGGCGGCGCGTACGACGTGATGGCCTCCAAGCACCTCGGCGCCGACATGAACTTCGCCTGGCCCACCGCCGAAGTCGCCGTCATGGGCCCCGAAGGCGCCGTCAACATCATCTACCGCAACGACCTCAAAAACTCTCCGACGCCCGAAGAGCGCCGGCAGAAGCTGATGGACGACTACAAGGCGCGCTTCGCCAACCCCTACAGCGCCGCCGAACGCGGCTACCTCGACGACGTGATCGAACCCAGCGAAACCCGCCAACGACTCTGCGTCGCGCTCGAAGCACTCCTCACCAAGCACGAGCCAGGGCCGAAGCGTAAGCACGGCAACATCCCCCTCTGAGCTCTGAGCGGCGCTTGCGGCAGGGCGCCGGGAGATGGCATGCAGCTGCCCGCCATCGGGTACCGTTGGAGGTCTGTGACTTCCGCCACGCACCGGTCGGTCGTCGCCCGTCCCATCGCAGAACTCCCTTGTTGTCCTACGCCGTTCGCACGCGCCGCTTTCGCCGCCTCACGCTCGCGCTGAGCGCCCTCACCCTGATCGGCGCCAGCCTCGGCGCGGGCGCCGCACACGCCGACGGCGTCGAACTCCAAACCGCCGTCGCGACCGGCCTCGCCGCGCCCACCAGCACCGGCAGCGTCGCCGGCAGCAACCCCTACTGCACCGGCGAACCAACGTCGATCTTCTACGGCACACAGGCATTCGACGCCGCCAAACCGCTGAACAACTTTGGCAGCAAACTCCCCGGCGACGCCAACTACATCGCCCCCAACCTCCCCGGCGCCGCCGACCTCATCGCCGCCACCCAAGCCGGCAGCCACTCCGACTTCTGCGTCGGCTTCACGCTCACCCCCAACGCCGACCCGGCGATCATCCGCAGCACCAGCAAGCCCAGCGCCTCACGCATCCAACCAAGCACGCCCTACCCCGACGTTGCCGACACCCGCGTCGCCAACGACCAAAACCAAGCCGTCACCGGCGACGACATGGACACCGTGGTCGTCGACCTCCCAACCGGCTACGTCGGTTCGCTTGCCGCAGTTCCCACCTGCGGCGCCGGCAACGACGCCTTCGGCCTCACCAACTGGTTGCCCGCCAACTGCCCCGATGCCAGCCAAATGGGTGATGTCTACGTCCGCATCCACAGCTTCATTGGCGGCTCCTTCCGCAGCCACGTCGTCAGCTCCGGCAGCGTCATCTACAACCTCGAACACACCGCCAACGAAGTCGGCGTGCTCGGCGTCCAAGTGCAGCCGTTCGCCGGCGTCGCACCGGTCAAATTCATCGTACGTTTGACCTTCAGCCCCGATGGCACCGGCCGTATCCGCGCGATCGTCCAAGACGCACCGACCATCGTGTACGGCGGCGACGACATCGCTGCGGCAGGCGACACCTGGAACGGCACCAGCGACACGCTGACCACCGGTGACGCCCGCATCGGCCAACCGCAGCCTGGCGCCACGCCCTACCCGCTCTACATCGAATCGGTTGGCCTGCGGATCTGGGGACCCAGCGCCCAACACCCCACCATGCCGGGCGACTTCGGCGAACTGCCGACGCAATGCGCCGCCTCCATCTCCGCGCATCTCGCCGTCACCACCTACGCCGGACGCACCTCATCGCTCGACACCCCAACGATCAACATGACCGGCTGCGACCAACTCGACTTTCGCCCGTCGATCGACGTCGCCTCGACCGAACGCACGCCCGGCGCACCAACCGGCGTGACCGTCGGCGTCAACCTCGGACAAAACAGCAGCGGCCTCGGCACCGCCCTCCTCAAAGACGCGATCATCCGCATGCCCGCCGGCCTCGAAGTCGGCGCCCAAGTCGCCAGCATCAGCGGCGGCCTGCGCCTCTGCCGCACCGACGAGTTCAACTACAGCGACCAACTCACGCCGAGCACCTGCAAAGACGGGTCGGCCGTCGGCACCGTCACCATCACCTCGCCGCTGATCGACTATCCGTTCGTCGGCACCGTCTACCTCGGCCAGCAGCGCGCCGTCGGCGAACTTCCCGACCTCTACCTCGAAGCGGCCCCAGCCGCCGCCTCCGCGCCCGACGCGCCCCGCATCAAACTGATCGGCCACGTCAGTGCCGACCAGCAAACCGGCCAGATCACCACCACCTTCGAGGACAACCCACAGCTGCGCTTCAACCGCATCGAACTCAACTTCCCCACCGGCCCCAACTCGTTCTTCACCACCCCCGAACGCTGCGGCACCTACACCGGCACCTCAAGCTTCGTGCCGTGGTCCGGCCAAGCGAGCGTCGACTCGTCGGCCACGATCTCGATCGACGAAAACTGCGACCTGCCGGTCGGCCCCACCGTCGCCGTCAGCAGCGCCAACGACGCCGCCGGCGCCCGCTCGCAAACCCGCATCACGCTCGACCGGCCCGACCGCGGCCCGTGGCTCACCCACCTCGGCGTCTCGCTGCCGACCGGCCTGCTGGCCGACATGAACATCCCCACCGAATGCCCCGACGAGCAAGCCGCCGTCGGCTCCTGCCCACAATCCTCCCGGCTCGGCACCGTTACCGCGCTCGCCGGCGCCGGCAGCCAACCCTGGAGTCTCGCCGGGGCGATGTACCTTGCTAGCCGCTACGACGGCGACGTCGCAGGCGCAGTGATCGTCGTCCGCGCCGCCGTCGGCGATCTCGACCTCGGCGACGTCGTCGTCCGCGGCCGGATCAAACTTCGCCCAACCGACGCCGGCCTGGACTTCGACGCCGACATCCCCACCCGCTTTCGCGGCGTCGCGCTGCAACTACGGCGCGTCGTCGTCGACCTCGATCGCGCCAACCTGATGATCAACCCGACCGCGTGCGGTCCGCTCAGCTACCACTCCACCGTTGCCTCCGACGACGGCGCGACCACGACCCTGCCCGGCAGTCTCACCTTCAGTGGATGCCGCCAACTGCCGTTCAAACCGACGCTCAAAGCGCAAATCACCGGCAACAACAAACCCGGCGGCCACCCTGGCATGTACGTCCGGCTCGATTCCCCTGCCGGAGACGCCGCCCTCAAGAGCGCCGCCGTGACCCTCCCCGAAGGCATCGCAGTCGACCTCGACAACGTGCAAACGCCGTGCTCACGCGCTGACTTCGACGCCGTGCGCTGCCCAGCATCGACCCGTGTCGGCAGCGTCACCGCGTACGTTTCGATCACCGCCGAACCGGTCCCCGGCGACATCTACCTCGTCCGCGTCGCCGGCAAATCACTGCCCGGCCTCGGCCTGAGCTTCACCGGCCGCTACGCCCAACGAGTGGTCTCAACGGTCGACACCGACAGCAAACAACGGATCGTCACCACCTTCCCCGACATTCCCGACCTCCCGCTGCGCCAGCTCGTCGTGCAGGTCGACTCCTCCTCGAAATCGCCGCTGCAACTCCCCAAAACTGCCTGCGCGAACGGCACCAACTGGAACGGCACGTTCGTCGGCCAGGGCGGACAAAAAGCGACGGCGCAGACCGGCCTGCAATGCGCCGCGAAAGCAACGGTCCGGCTCTCCAACAAACGCGGCCTCACGCTCCGGCTCTTCGACTTCGGCGGACGCAAACTCCGCTCGCTCAAGGTCACGCTCCCGACCGGCTGGGGGATCAACCGCCGCCTCGTGGCCCGCCGCAGCGACCAACTGTGGGTGCGCATGACCGGTGCAACGGCCAAAAACTCGCTCAGCGACAGCTCGCTGACGACGATCGCGCGCACCAAAAAGGCCTCGACCGTGAGGCTCAAAATCGGTGGCGCCGCCGTCCGTCCGCTGACCAGCAGCGCACGCAAGGCCAAACGTGGCCGACTGCGCATCCGGCTCGTGTTCACCGACGGCACGGTGCAAGTGCAAAAGCCGGCCGTCACGCTGAAGTAACCGGCCCCCTGCCGGCTCCCGCGCGCTGTTCGCGCGCCCGAAACGTGGACGTTCGTACGAGAACCGCACCCGGTGGCAGAGGGGCCGTCCAGGCGGCGCCAAAAACTGTGTTAGAGATCACAGAACACTCCTGAAGAGGACCATTCATGCACCACCTGCTCCGGGCGCGTCTGCACCAAACGCTTGCCCTTGGGTTCACTGCTGCCGCAGGCGTCTTGCTGCTGCCCGCCGGCGCATCGGCGGCGTCGCTGGCAGCCGAGACAATCCCGATCACCGCCTTTCAGGCTGGACCGGTCGCGGCGTACAACGACAACACCGCCTACTCCGGCTTCCCGCTGACGAGCACCAGCAGCGGCTTTGCCGCCAACACGCTCGACACCGGATGCTCCTACGCGACCGCCCCCGCGACCCTCGGCGCGCCGCTCGACACCTCCGGCGAGATGAATGTCGCCCTCAGCACGCAGGCCGGCGCCAGCACCGACTACTGCGTCGCCTTTCGCCTGGACCCCGGCGACGCCGTTTACGGCAACGACCTCAACAACACGCTGGTGCAACTCCCCGTTGGCACGCAAGGCGACATCGACAACGCCGCCAAGTGCACCACTGAGCAGTTCGCGCGCGAAGCGGTGACCGTCAACAGCTGCCCGGCCGCCTCGCAGGTCGGCACCGCCCTCTCGCAGCTTCAGTACTACGACGGCTCCTTCCACACCGTCGACGCGCCCGGTCGCATCTACGCGTTGACGACGCCCGCGAGCCAAGCGGCACTGCTCGGCGTCGCGCTGCTGGGCAAGGTCGGCACGACGACGATCGAGTCCAAATACCTGATTACCGTCAGTCAGCTCGGCGACCCGGCCGTCGGCCTGCAAAACCAAACCGACACCCTCGCCCGACTGCTCGCCGGCCAAGCACCGATCGCGATCAAAGCCAACGCGCTGCGCTTCTGGGGCAAAGCGGCCGACCATAAACACCTCACCAACGCCTTCGCGCAGTCGGCGATCACGCAGCCGGCCGCCGACTTCATGCGCGTCGGGACGACCTGCCAAACCGACCAGACCGTCAAACTGACCGTCAACCCGTACACCGACGTCAACACCGCCGCGACCTCGACGGAAGCGAGTACCACCTACAAGCTCACCGGTTGCGACGCATTGCCGTTCGCCCCGACCTTCTCCGCCTCGCTGAGCGGCGAAACCGGTGCCGGCGGCCACCCGCAGCTCGACGTTGAGATCACGTCGCGGGCCGGCGATGAAGATCTCGGAGGCACGAAGATCACCCTTCCAGCCGGCGTTTCGACCGACCTGACACGGATTCAAAACGCCTGCGCGCAGGCGACCTTCCAAGCCGGCAACTGCCCGGACTCGGCGACGATCGGCAGCGCCAAAGCAACGCTCAGCGGTATCGATGCCGACGTCATCTCCGGTGATGTCGTGATGATCAAAGTCGACGGCAAGCAGCTGCCCGGCATCGGCCTGAACTTCAAGGGCCGACTGCCGCTGCGGGTGTATGGCGTCAGCGAAGTCGACAGTTCCGGCCGCCTCGTGAGCACCTTCAGCGACCTGCCGTCGCTGCCGGAGCGCTCGCTGCACATCACCCTTGCCGGTGGCAGCACCGGCATTCTGCAAATGGACCCGACCGGCAAATGCACCGCCTCGGCGTACGACGCGACGCTGACCGGTCAGAACGGCACCACCAAGACCTTCTCGACGTCGACGAGTTGCGCTGAACAGTTCAGTGCCACGCTCTCGAACTCCAGCAAGACCCGGCCGGTGCTGCTGATCGGCTCGGCGGCGCCGACCGGCAAGAAGGTCAAGAGCGTCCGCATCGGGCTGCCGAAGGGGCTGCGCTTCGACGCAACCAACCTGCGCAAGACGAAAAAGAACACGTACGCCGCCAGCGGTTTCGACGCCGGCTTTGATACCACGAAGACCAAGGCGTCGAAGGTCGGCGCGCGCGGCAAGTGGACCTTCACCGGCTCCGGCAGCAACGGCTTCTCTGTGCTGACGCACACCGGAGTGCTGCGGGCCACCAGCGCCTTCGCCGGCAGTTCGGCGCAGGCGTATGTGCAGTTCCGCGTGGTGTACAGCGACGGCAGCAAGGTCACCAAATACGTCGCGCTGACGCGCGCCGGATGATCCCGCGGCCTGGGCCGACGGCTCGGGCCAACCGGTGACCTTTGGTGGGGCCGGTGGCTGCTCTGGCAGCCGCCGGCCCCACCGCCGCGCTGACTGCCGTCACGTTCCACGCCGATGCTTGGTTGCTCGTAGACCCCAACAAACGTTGAGGTAACCGCTGGGACCGAAACATCTGATCTGCGTATGCTGTTCAGAGAACACTGGTTCGTCCTGCTGGAGCACCGATGCGCTTGTCCCCCGCCTACGCCTCATCCCACGCTGCCACGCGCCTTGGTGCCGTGTTGCTGGCCGCCGCTGCGGTGCTGGTGGCGCTCACGCCGGCCGCGCAGGCCGCAGCGCCGATCTCCGGCTTTTACGCCGGTCCGATCACCGCCGATTCGGCGTGCAACGCAACCGGGTCCGGGGCGGTGGCCAAGAGACGGCTCCAGCCGCAGCGACTTCTGCATCGCGTACTCGGTCGCCAACAGCAGCGGCCCCAGCGGCGACGACATCAAGCAGGAGATCGTTGACACGCCGATCGGCTTCACCGGCAACCCCGACGGTCTGCCGCAATGCACCGACGCGCAGTTCGGCTACACCACCGCGCCACAGAGCGACGTTTCATGCCCGGCGACCTCGCAGATGGGCGATGCGCGCGCCGACATCACTGTTGCGACGCAACTGGCCGGCACGCAAACGCTGACCAACCAAACCGGCCGCGTGTACAACCTCGAACACACCGGCAACGAGGTCGCGCGGCTGGGGATCGTGCTCGACCCGAACTTCGCCGGGATCTCCCAGCCGAAAGTCAAGATCCTCGTGCGCGTGATCTTCCGGCCCGCACCCGACGTCGGCCTGCGTTCGATCATCGACGATCTGCCGCGCACCGCCTGCACCAACGAGATCTTCGTCTCACCCTGTGGGCGTGCGCTCTCGACCGACGCCTTCGCGCTGCGCTTCTGGGGCTCCAAGAGCGATCACGCTTCGATGCCGGTCTCGTACGCGATGCTTGGCTCGGACTGCTCGACCGATCAGCTCACGCGCATCTCCACGACCGCGTACGACGGCTCGATCTCGGAGGCGTCCAGCTCCTATCGCCTCACCAACTGCGACGCGGCGCCATTTTCGCCCAGCGCCGAATATTCGACGAGCGAGAACCGTCCGGATGTCACGACCGAGACGACCGTCAAAGTGAAGTTCGGGGTCTACGACGATCCGCTCGTCTCGGCCGGCGCGAAGCAGACGATCGTCACGTTGCCGCAAGGGCTGAGCTTCTCCGGTCAGATCGCCAGCGGCGCCGACGGGTTGCCGCTCTGCACCCCGGCCCAGTTCGCGCAAACGCAGATCGAGCCCGACAGCTGCCCGGCGGCATCGGCGGTCGGCACCGTGAAGTTCACCTCGCCGGTGCTTGCGAACCCGCTGACCGGCAACGTCTACCTCGGCAGTCAGCCGACGGCCGGCGCGCTGCCCGACGTGTACATCACCGCGCAACTCGGCACCGCCGACGATGCCCCGCGCATCAAACTGATCGGCCACCTCACGATCGACGATCAGCAGCGCATCGTCACCACGATCGACGATCTGCCGCAGCAGCCGGTCACCGAATTTGCGCTGACCTTCCGCGGCGGCGATCATGCCGCGATCGTCACCCCGCAAGCCTGCGGAGAGACCGAAGGCGCCTTCTCTGCGACGCCGTACAGCGCGCCGCAGACGCCGGTCACCTCAACCCAGGCGTATTCGGTGAGCGAGGACTGCGACGCGGCCGGCGCACTCGACGCCAGCGTGAGCTTCAGCGGCGCGAATGCCAACGCCGGCCAGCACGGCGCCTTCACCACGACGGTCAGCCGTGCCGATCGCTCCCAGCGCCTCACGCACGCGGTGGTGAACCTGCCGCCCGGCGAACTGGCGACGCTCACCGGCGTCCCGGAATGCTCGCAGGAGGCGGCCGCGCAGAGCGCCTGCCCGGCCGACACGAAGATCGGCACCGTCACCGCGCTGGCCGGCGTGGGCCCCGCGCCCTACCAGGCAACCGGCCAGATCTATCTGACGAGCCGCAGCGATGGCGCGGTGGCCGGCATCTCGCTGCACGTGCCGGTGCAGTTCGGCGACGTAAACCTCGGCGATCTCAACGTGCCCGCCCGGATCGAAATTCGCGACGGCGACCTGGGGCTGCGCGTCATCGCCGACATCCCCGAACGCTTCAACGGCATCCCGCTGAACATCCGCCAGCTCGACGTGGCACTCGATCGCGACGGCTTCGCGCTGAACCCGACGAACTGCGGCGCCCTGAGCACCACCTCACAGCTGACCGGCAGCTCCGGCTCGGTGCTCGACGCCACCGCCGGCTACCAGGTGCAGAACTGCTCGGCGCTCGCCTTTGCACCGGTGTTCGATGCGGCCGTCACCGGCAACACCGCCAACAAGGGCAAGCCGGCCGTGCAGGTGCGGATCGACAACGCCGCCGGCAGCGGCAATCTGCGCCAGACGACGGTCACGCTGCCGGCGGGACTCGGCGTCGATCTCACGCAGATCTCACGCGCCTGCGCGCAGGACACCTTCGCGGCCGGTGGCTGCGCCGACAGCGCGCAGATCGGCACGGTCGCCGGCTCCCTTTCGATCACCGACGAGCCACTGACCGGCGGCGTGTACCTGCTCAAGCCACCTTCCGGCAAGGTGCTGCCAGCGCTCGGCCTCCAGTTCACCGGGCGGTTCTCCGGTCGCGTGACCGGCACCACGGCGGTCGAGAGCAAAACCGGCCAGCTCGTCACCGACTTCGCCACGGTGCCCGACCTGCCGCTCACCCGGCTCCAGCTCAACATCTCCGGCGGCACGAGCGGCCCGGTCATCGCCACCAGCGAGTTGTGTGCCGGCGACACCGTGAAGTTCGCCGGCTCCTTCGCCGCGCAATCTGGGCAGAGCGTGCAGCGGACCGTCACGACGACCTGCGGCCAGGCGCTCGGCACGCCGAAGGTCAGCGGCCGGCTCTCCGGCGTGCGGACCGGCAAACCGGTGGTGCGCCTCGGCATCACGGCGCCGACGTCGCCGGCCGGGGCGACGATCACGAAGGTCGACGTGACGCTGCCGAGCGGCTGGGTGCTGCGCTCGCAGCGCGGCATCAAACCATCGAAGTACGCGAAGGTCTCCAAGTTGTCGGTCGCGAAGTCGGCGAGCGTCAAGCGCCTGAGCGCACGGCGGCTGCGGCTGAAGATGCCGACCGGCGGCTCGTCGAAGTTGGTGTTGCTGACGCGGACCGGCACGATCAGGATCAGCAGCAAGAAGCTGCGCAAGACGAAGAGCAAGCAGAGCTTCAAAGCGAAGGTGACGCTCTCGACCGGCGTCACCACGACCGTCGCCTTCAAACTCACGCCGCATTAGCCTCAATGAGTGATGCCACCCGGCACGGGCATCGGTCGCGCGACGCCGTGGAATCGCTGATCCAGTTCTCGGCTTCCCGGTGCACTGCTCGCCCGCCAACGGTCAGGTAACGTGCGCGTCGTCGCCCGCGCACCGTCCAGGTGCCATTCGGAGTCCCAATGTCCCTCGCCGTTTGCTGTCATGCCGGGCGGCGTCGCCGCAGCGTGGCGGCGACGCTGCTGTTGCTCTTTGTCGCCGCGCTGGCGCCCGCCGCCGCACACGCGGCCAATGCGATCACGCGGTTCGCGGCCGGTCCGATCGGCCCGCAAACGCACTGCGACCCGAACATCACCGCCGACCAGTACGTCACGACGGCCGGTGCCCGCGTCGACTTTTGCCTGGCGTTCTACCAGGACGGAAACGATCCGGCGACCGGTGATGATGTCGCGGCGGCCGTCGTCGACCTGCCCGACGGCTTTTTGGCGACCGCCGACACGTCGCCGCAATGCACGCTCGAACAATTCGCGCCGACGAGCACCGCTGCATCGTCGTGCCCGGCGCAGTCGCAGACCGGCTCCGGGCAAGCGCTGGTGCGCGTCCAGGTTGCCGGGCTGCTGACGGTCACGCTGCTGGTGCCGGTGACGGTGTGGAACGTCGAGCATCAAGCAGATGCCGTCGCCGGCGTTGGGCTCGAGTTGGCGCCGAACGTGGGCGGGTTCGCGTTGCCGCACACCAAGATCGTCTCGTACACGCAGCTGCGTCCCAATCCGAACGTCGGCCTTCGCACGACGATCGACGAGATGCCCCGCACGACCGATCTCGGCCCGCTGGGGCAGGCGTCGATCGCGATTGACGGCTTCTTCCTGCGGTTCTGGGGCAGCAAAGCCGACCATCCGCAGCTTCCGCAGAGTTTCGCGTTGCTCGGCTCGGACTGCACCACCGATCAGGTCACGACCTTCTCCACGACGAGCGTCAGCGGCGCAACCCAGTCGGCGCAGTCGCGG
This sequence comes from Patulibacter sp., assembly GCA_047604965.1. GTDB lineage: Bacteria > Actinomycetota > Thermoleophilia > Solirubrobacterales > Solirubrobacteraceae > JAGIBJ01. The sequence continues at coordinate 21,545 of JASGGQ010000006.1, forward strand.
CTTCGGCTGACCGACTGCGCGCAGGTGCCGTTCGGGATTCACGCGAGCGTTGCAACGACCGAGCGCCGCCCCGACGTGCCGACCGGCGTGCAGGTCACGGTGGCGGTCGATCAGTACTCCGATCCGCGGGTCGGCAGCAACCTGCGATCGACGCAGCTGACGTTGCCGGCGGGACTGGAACTGGGGGCGCAGGTGGCCAGCGGTGACCCGCTTGAGGTTTGCACCGCCGAGCAGTTTGCGTGGGCGAGTTCCGCGCCGGTGCAGTGTCCGGCGGCGTCGAAGATCTCTGATGTTGAGATCATCTCGCCGCTCCAAGCCAACGCGTTTCGCGGTGCCGGCTACCTCGGTGCACAGCCCGCACCAGGCGAGCTGCCTCAGGTGTTCCTGGTCGGCGAGTTCAGCGGGGCGCCGAACGCTCCGCGCATCAAGTTGCGCGGCCAACTGAGCGTCGACGATCAGGGGCGGCTCGTGACGACGCTGGCCGATCTGCCGCAGGTGCTGTTCGAGCGCTTTACGCTGACTTTTCGCGGAGGCGACCATGCACCGCTGCAAACGCCGGCGCAATGCGGCACGACGGAGGGGTCGTTCGTCGCCACGCCGAGCAATGGAAACGCGCCGGTGCAGCAGCCGCTGGCATTGACGATTGACGCGGATTGCATCGATCCGCAGGCGTTTGCGCCGACGATGGCGCTCTCGTCGACGAACGAGCAGGCTGGAGGTCGCGGCGTGATGACGGTGCGCGTCGACCGGCCAGATCGTCAGGCACGCGTCGCGTCGATGGTGGTCGATTTGCCGCAGGGCGTGCTCTCGGATCTCAACGCCGCGACCGAGTGTGCGGCGGCCGATGCGCAGGCTGGCAGCTGCCCGGCGTCGAGCCGGATCGGGACGCTCACCGCGTCGTCTGGTGTCGGGCCGGCGCCGTACGCGGTGCGGGGTGATGTTTTCCTGCGTGAGCGCCAGGGAGACGATGTTGCGGGGCTTGAGATCGTGATGCCGGTGCAGTTTGGGCCGGTCGATCTGGGACGGTTGTCGTTGCCGGCGCGGATCGAGCTGCGTCCGGACGATTTGGGGCTGCGGCTGCGGTCGCAGGTGCCGCTGCGCTTCAAGGGGCTGCCGTTGAACCTGCGTTCGTTTGAGGTCGCGCTCGATCGCCCGGGCTTTTCGATCAACCCGACGAGCTGCGAGCCGCTTTCGTCAACGTCGGCGCTGACCTCGGCCGGTGGGGTGGTTGCGAGCGTTCCGTTGTCGTTTCAGGTGTCGGGCTGCGACGCGCTGGCGTTCGATCCGTCGATCGCGTTCGCGTTGGGTGGCGCGACCGGCAGCGGCGGCAAGCCGTCGATCGATGTGACCGTTTCGTTGGCGCCGGGCGGCTCGAATCTCCGTGCGGCGTCGGTGCTGTTGCCGCCGGGGTTGTCGGCCGATCTCACGCAGCTCGGGCGGGCGTGTGCCCAGGCTGATTGGGTGGCCGGCAGCTGCGGCGCCGATGCGGTGATCGGCACGGTGCAGGGGCGGCTGGCGATCACCGATGAGCTGCTCGATGGCACGCTGAGCATGGTCAAGGTGGAGGGCCGCGCGTTGCCGTCGATCGGGATTCGGTTCGGTGGGCGTTTTGCGAGCACCTTGCTTGGGGAGATCGCGGTTGACAAGCCGACCGGCAGGTTGGCGACCTCCTTCCCGCAGCTGCCGGATGTGCCGTTGAAGCAGCTCGCGCTGCATCTCGCTGGTGGTGCGTCGGCTCCGCTCTCTGCGACGGCGGAGCTATGTGCGCAGCCGCCGATGCTGGCTGCGAGCTTCACCGGGCACTCTGGCGCGACGGCGACGAGGACGGCGACCGCACGGTGTTCGAGCGCGCAAGCTGAACGCACGGCGGCGATCACCAAGCGCGGCTCGCTGCGTCATGGCATTGCGTTCACGGTCAAGGCGCCGGCCGGAAAGAAGCTCACGGTGCTGCGCGTCGGATTGCCGGCCGGTGTGCGCGTTGCGCCGGGCATCCGCACGAAGCGTGGGGTGCTGCGTCACGCGACCTCGGTGCGTGTCCTGTCGAGCCGTACGCTTGGGCGGACCCTCGCGAAGCTTGGGACGACGCGCGCTTCGCTGAAAACGCCGAAGGGCACGTTCGTATTCTCACGCGCCGTCGCCCGCAAGAAACAGGTCACGGTGACGGTGCGCATCGGTTACGCCGACGGCACTCGCGAGACGGCGAAGCTCGTCGTCTGGCGCTGAGCGCGCCGCAGGCGGTCAACGTCGAGGCAGCGGTGGCGCGCTGCGGGCGTTCACGTGTCGTTCGTCTGCTCCGGCCGGACGAACGACACGTCGCCGCCGACGGTCAGCCCCAGCTGCGGTGGCCCCAGGCGGTGAAGCGATGCAGGTTCTTGTCGACGCTCGTGTAGAGCGCTTCGCGGGCCCAATTTGAGAACGGGTCGGGCTGCGCCGCGTTGCCACTGCTGGCCTGGCTGGCGCGCAGATGGTGGAGGGCGACCGCAGTGGCGACTGCCTGCGCCTCGTCGGCGGTGAGGTGGGGAGCGTCGGGCCGGCGGCTCATCGTCGGCACAGCGTATCGGCTTGCGGTGTCCTCGGCACACGCACCGCCAGCGATGCACCGGATCTCGGCAAGGCAGTTGGTGTTCGACCGAGCACCAAGTGGCAGCCCGAGATCCGGTGCATCGGGGTCGGCCGGCCGGATCGGGTTACGAAACGACCGGCAGCGGGTCGTTGAAGAAGCGGCCCTCGGTCACCTCGGGCACGATCCCGGCGCGCACGCAGAAGTCACCGAAATGCTCGCCATCCTCCCGCTCGCGCGCGAAGCGGCCGAGCGCGTCGTCGAGTGCCGCGAGAATCGCCTCCTCACCGGCGTTCTCCAGCAGCATCTTGTTCAAACGCTGCCCGTGGAACCCGGCACCGAGATACAGGTTGTACTTGCCCGGCGCGCGGCCCGTCAGCGCGATCTCCGCGATGTACGGGCGCGCGCAGCCGTTCGGGCAGCCGGTCGAACGGATCGTGATCGGCTCATCGAGCAACTCGTACCGCTCCAAGATCCGTTCGATCTTCGTGATGAGTTCCGGCAGATACCGTTCGCTTTCAGCCATCGCCAGCGCGCAGGTCGGCAGCGCCACACACGCCATCGAGTTCGCCCGCAAGCCGCTGCTGAGCTGAGACGGCGCAATGTTGTAGCGCTCCAGCAGCGCGTCGATCGCCGGACGATCAGCCGGCTTGACATCGCTCAAGATCAGCGATTGATTCGGCGTCATCCGAAAGACGCACTTGCCGGTCTTCGCGATTTCGCGCAGCCCATCCATCAACGGACGATCGGGATGGTTGACGATCCGGCCGTTCTCGATCCACAGCGTGCAGTGCTCCAGCTTGTCGTCGCCGGTCACCCAGCCGAGCTGATCGCCATTGGAGGTAAACGCGAACTTCTTCACCGGAGCAAGCGCGAAGCCGAGCCGATCCTCGATCGCCGCCTTGACCCATTCCAGGCCCTTGTCGTCGATCGTGTACTTGAACCGCGCGTGTGCGCGGACGGTGCGATCGCCATAGTCGCGCTGCACGCCCATCACCGCGTCCACGGTCGGCAGCAACTGATCGACGGTGATGAAGCCGATCACATCGCCTAGCCGCGGATAGGTCTCCGGCGCACGGTCGGTGCGGCCCATCCCGCCGCCGATCACGACGTTGAAACCGGTCAGCTTGCCGCGGCTGGCGATCGCGATGAAGCCGAGATCCTGCGAGAAGATGTCGATGTCGTTGCTCGGCGGAATCGCGAAGCCGATCTTGAACTTGCGCGGCATGTACTGCCGGCCGTAAAACGGCTCCTCGTCGTCGCCACGCGGGCGCTTGGGCCGCTCGCCGAACCACACCTCTTCGTACGCGCTGGTGCGGTGGATCGCATGATCGCTGGTGAGATTTGCCTGCTCGTACACCTGCTTGTGCAGCTTCGAAAGCCCAGGATGCACGCCGCTCATCACCGTGCGCGCCACATCGCCGCAGGCCGCCTTGGAATCGAGCCCGACCTCGCGCAGCCCGACCATCACGTCGCGCAGCGAATCCTTCATCAGATGGTGGAACTGGAAGGTTTGGCGGGTCGTCAGCCGCACCGTGTTGCCGCCATACCGGCGACCAAGCTCGTCGATCTTGAGCCACTGCTGCGGCGAGCACACGCCTCCCGGCAGCCGCGCGCGCAACATGAAGGTGTACGCCGGCTCGAGCTTCTGGCGGCGGCGCTCGTCACGGTAGTCACGGTGATCCTGCATGTAGATCCCGTGAAACTTCATGAGCTTGTTGTTGTTCTCGTCGACGGCGGCGGTGATCTCGTCGATCAGGTCGTCGGTGATCGACCCGGCGAGGTAGTCGCTGTCGACCTTCAGCCGCTCCTCGGGCGCGAGCTTGTCGAGCGGCTGCGAAATGTCGCGGCTGCGGTCGACGTTCGAGAGGTCGATCTTCACGCCGGTGCCGGACTTGGGGGTCTTGGTTGCCATGCGGTGTGGTCCTTGGATCCCTAGATGGTCGAGTGCGTGCAGACGCCGCGCCAAACCACGGAATCAATCATCTAGTAGACGTCGAGGCGGTAGCGGTGGTCGCGCTTGAGTTCGCTGAGGTACTCCTCGGCCGCATCGCGATCGATGCCGCCATGCTCGGCGACGAGCTCAATCAGCGTGCGATGCACGTCTGGAGCCATCGCGTTCGCGTCGCCGCAGATGTACAGGACCGCGCCCTCTTCGAGCCAGCCGTACACGTCGGCGCCGCGCGCGCGGAGTTTGTCCTGCACGTAGGTGCGCGGCGTCCGATCGCGCGAGAACGCCACATCGAGCTTGGTGAGCGTGCCGTCCTTCAGCCACTGTTGCCACTCGACCTGGTAGAGGAAGTCGCTGCGGAAGTTGCGTTCGCCGAAGAACAGCCACGACGCGCCGGTCGCGCCGGTCGCCTCGCGCTCCTGAAGGAACGCGCGGTACGGGGCAACGCCGGTGCCGGCGCCGATCATGATGATCTTCGTGTCGCCGGCCGGCAGCCGGAAGTGGTCGTTCTCGGAGATGTAGACCGGCACCGTCGCGTCGTCGGTCAGCCGGCCAAGGTAGCCGGATGCGACGCCGACGCGCGGAATCAGGTACAGCGAATACTGCACGGTGCTGACCGTCAGATGCGCCTCATCCGGCGTCGCTGCGAGGCTCGACGCGATCGAATACAGCCGTGGCTGGAGCGGACGCAACCCGGCGACGAGCTGCTCGGCGGTGATTCCCGGCACCGGGAATTGGCGCGCGAAGTCGAGCGGATGGTGCAGCTCCAGAAAGGCGGTGCGGCGCCCAGCGTCGCCGTCGGCGAGCGCTTGGAGGTTCTTGGAGCCGGTCAGCTGCGCCCATTGCGTGAGGAAGCGCGGGGTGGCGGCGGTGATCTCCAGCGTGCCGGTTAGCGCGTCGCGCAGCGCGACCTCGCCCTGCTTGAGTGCGACCGGTTCGCTGCCGGTCAGTCCGACCGCGCCGAGCAGTGCGTCGACCGACTCGCTGCTGTTCTGCGCGACGACGCCGAGCGCGTCGCCCGGCTCGTAGGTCAACCCCGAACCTTCCAGGGAGAGTTCGAGGTGGCGCGTCTGCTTCGTGGAACCGCGACCGGTCAGCACGACGTTCTCCAGCACCGCAGCGGGGAACGGGTTGCGCTTGGAATACGCCGATGGGACCGCGCCGGGCGCGACCCCGGGCGCGACGCCGTTCGCGGCCGCAGGTGCGGTGGCGGGTGGCGCGGCGGCGGGGGTGAGCTGCGCGACGACCGAGGCAATCCAAGCGTCGGCGGCTTCTTCGTAGTCGACATCGCAATCGACCCGTTCGGCGAGCCGTTCGGCGCCGAGCTGCTCGAAGCGGAGGTCGAGCGTCTTTCCGGCAGCGCAGTAGTGCTCGTAGGTCGAGTCGCCGAGCGCGAGCACCGCGAACCGCACGCCCGGCAGCTTGGGGGCGCGCTTGCCTTCGATGAACTCAAAGAAGTCCAGCGCGGCCGGCGGCGGCTCGCCCTCGCCGTGCGTCGCGGCGATCAGCAGCAGATCCTGCTCGTCCTTGAGGTTGCGCGTCTTGTAGTCGGCAAGATCGGTCGTGCGCGTCGGGATGCCCTGTGCTTCGGCGGCGGCCGAGAGCAGCCCGGCCAGCTCCTTCGCGTTGCCGGTGTCGGTCGCGTAGAGGATTGTCGCGACCCGCGCGGCCGGCGGCGCACCTGCGGCGGCGGGAGCGCCGCCGTTGGCCTGGGCCGGTGTGCCGCCGTTGACCTGCGCAGGTGCGGCGCTGGCCGCGCCGACCGCAGCCGCGAATAGATCGCTGCGGCCCGCCAGGTAGCCGGTGACCCAGATCGCCTGCTCGCGGTCGAGTGACGCCGCGAGTGAGTTGAGCTGCTCCCATTGCTCGGCCGTGAGAATCGACGCTGCTGCTGACACGTGGGCTACCGGGAAGGGTCGGGAGAGGGTGCGCGCGCTGGCCGGCGCGGCGCGATGCGAGGGTGGCGTGCCGGCGCGGCACCGGGCGCCGGAGAAGGCCTGCCAGCACACGACGCGACCCGCCAATCGTAGCAAACGTCTAAATCTCCGGGGCGTTTGAGCGATTTAATGCGGGGCAAACGCACGAAAGACTCAGGGGTTTTGCTACTTTGGTGGGGATGCCCGAAGCTCCGAACGAGTTGCCCGACCTCGAGCAGGCCACGGCCGCCGAGGTCGTCGCCTGGGCGCTGCGTACGTACGGGCAGGGCGTCGCGCTCGCCTGCTCCTTCCAAAAGGAGGAGTCGGTGTTGCTGGAATACCTGTTCGCCGCCGCCGCCGAGCAGCAGCGCGCCGATTCGCCGCGCGTTTTCGCGCTCGACACCGACCTGCTCTTTCCCGATACCTACGAGCTGCTGACGACCGTCGAGCAGCGCTACGGCACCACGATCGAGCGTTGGCGCGGCCCGAGCCTGGAGACGCAAGCGGCCGAACACGGCGACGAACTATGGAAGCGCGACCCGTCGGCCTGCTGCGGCATACGCAAGATCGGCCCGCTCAAACGCGGTCTCGCGACCCTCGATGCGTGGGTCACCGGCATCCGCCGCGACCAGTCGCCGGCCCGCGCGCGCGCGAAGAAGGTCGAATGGGATGCGCAGTTCGGTCTCGTGAAGATCAACCCGCTCGCCGACTGGGACGACAAAGCGGTGTGGCGCGAAGTGCATCGTCTGAGCCTGCCGTATCACCCGCTGCACGATCAGGGGTTCGCGTCGATCGGCTGTGTGCCGTGTACGCGCCCCGGCTCCGGTCGCGAAGGACGCTGGGCCGGTACCGCCAAAGTGGAATGCGGCCTGCATCAGGAGGCCGCATGATCCTCGCTTCGACCCGCAACCCGCAAGTCGCGTGATCGCATGTCCGCTCCGACCCTGGAAGCCCCTGTGCTGACCAAGCTCCAGGCCCTCGAATCTGAGGCCATTCATATCTTCCGCGAAGTCGCCGCTGAACTGGAGCGTCCGGTGCTGCTGTTCTCCGGCGGCAAAGATTCGATCGTGCTGCTGCGGCTCGCCGAGAAGGCGTTCCGCCCTGGCAAGTTCCCGTTCCCGCTCATGCACGTCGACACCGGGCACAACTTCGACGAGGTGATCGACTACCGCGACCGCCGCGCCGCCGAGCTGGGCGAGCGGCTGATCGTCGCCTCGGTGCAGGAGACGATCGACGCCGGCCGCGTGACCGAGCAGACGGGGCCGCGCGCCTCCCGCAACCGCCTGCAAACCACAACGCTGCTCGACGCGATCGAGGAGCACGGCTTCGACGCCTGCTTCGGCGGTGCGCGCCGCGATGAGGAACGCGCCCGCGCGAAGGAACGGATCTTCAGCTTCCGCGACGACTTCGGCGGCTGGGATCCCAAGAACCAGCGCCCGGAGCTGTGGAACCTCTACAACGGCCGCGTGCGCCAGGGCGAGAACGTCCGCGTGTTCCCGATCTCCAACTGGACCGAACTGGACGTGTGGCAGTACATCGCCGCCGAGCAGCTGGAGCTACCGTCGATCTACTTCGCGCACGAACGTGAGGTCTTCCGTCGCGACGGGATGCTGTACGCCGCCCACCCGCTCGTCGAACGCGACGAACGCGACAGCGAGCCGTTCACCGCGATGGTCCGCTACCGCACCGTCGGCGATCTCTCCGTCACCGGGGCGGTCGAGTCGACCGCCACCACGCTCGAAGATGTCGTCGCTGAGATCGCCGCGACCGATGTCACCGAGCGTGGCGAAACGCGCGCCGATGATCGCGCCAGCGAAGCGTCGATGGAAGACCGCAAAACCGAGGGCTACTTCTAGCCGTGGGTGTCGAGATGACCGATCGCAGCGCCCACAACCATCCCGAGCTGGAGCGGCTCGACACGGCCGACCTCGTGCGCGTCGCGACCGCCGGCTCGGTCGACGACGGCAAATCGACGCTGATCGGACGGCTGCTGTACGACAGCAAGCAGGTGCTTGCCGACCAGCTCGAGCAGGTCGAGGCGGCGTCGGTGCGCCGCCACGGTGAAGGGGTGCTCGACCTTTCATTGCTGACCGATGGGCTGCGCGCCGAACGCGAGCAAGGCATCACGATCGACGTTGCCTACCGCTACTTCACGACCGGCCGGCGGACCTTCGTGCTCGCCGACACGCCCGGCCACGTGCAGTACACGCGCAACATGGTCACCGGCGCCTCAACGGCCGACGTTGCGATCGTGCTCGTCGATGCGCGCCAAGGGGTCGTCGAGCAGACGCGCCGCCACCTGTTCATCGCCGCGCTACTCGGCATCCGCCACATCGTCGTCGCGCTCAACAAGATGGATCTCGTCGACTGGTCGCAGGCACGCTACGGCGAGCTATCGGCGGAGCTTGGCGAGCTGGCCGCGTCGCTCGGCGAGGAGGACTTGCGCGTCATCCCGATCAGTGCGCTGCACGGCGACAACGTCACCGGTAAGTCGCCGGCGTCGCCCTGGTACGACGGCCCGGCGCTGCTGGAGACGCTGGAAACCGTTGAGGTCGAAGGCGATCGGAACCGCACCGACGTGCGCTTTCCGGTGCAATGGGTGATCCGCCCCGGCGATGCCACATCCCATGAGCTGCACGACTATCGCGGGTATGGCGGCCAGCTCGCCAGCGGCGTGCTGAACGTCGGCGATCCGGTGACGGTGCTGCCGAGCGGCACGGCGACGCGCGTCGCGTCAATCGAGATCTACGGTGAGCAGTTGGCGCAGGCAGTGCCCGGCCAGTCGGTCACGGTGACGCTCGAAGATGATGTCGACGTGAGCCGTGGCGACGTGATCGTCGCCGCCGGAGCCGCCCCGGAGCCGGTCCGTGAGCTTGACGCCGACCTCTGCTGGATGAGCGATCGGCCGCTGGTGCCCGGCGCGCGCCTGCTGCTCAAGACGACGACCCAGACGACCGCCGTCAAGGTCGACCAGCTCGTCGACGAGGTTGATCTGCATACGCTCGGCCGCTCCGAGCAGCCGCCCGCGACATTGCAGCTCAACAGCCTCGGGACGGTGCGGCTGCGCAGTAAGCGCCCGCTGGTCGTCGATCCGTACGCCAAAAATCGCGCGACCGGTGCCTTCATCCTGATCGACGAAGGCACCAACGACACCGTTGCCGCCGGCATGGTGCGGTAGCGGGCCGGTCGGCGACGGCGCTCCCATCAGTCCCAGATCGCGAGTGCGCCGGACCAGTACTCGCGGATCCGTTGGTCCTTGGTGATGAGCAGTGCGCCGTCGGCGCGTGCGTGCGCGACGATCAGGCGGTCGAATGGGTCGCGATGCTCCCAGTCGCGCATCGCGGCGTCGGTCGCGCAATCGACGACGCGGTCATACGGCATGCTGGTCTCCTCGCGCAGGCCGAGCCCCCGCAGGCTGCCGAGCACCTGCTCCGGGGTGGCGGTGAGGACGCCCTTGGCCGCGAGGTACTCCAGCTCCATCCGCACCTGGGGTGAGTGGAGGAGGGCGCCGGTGCCGAGCCGGGCTTTTACCGCGCTTGGGATTCGGGCATGCTCACCGGCCGCGAGCCAGACGATCACGTGCGTATCGAGGTGGAGTGCCGTCACGGGTTGAGCGCTCGGTCTGCGTCCCACTGGCCAGACCAGTCAGCGCTGACGAGTGCTTCGGGGTCTCCGGCGATGAGTCCCGGCAGCGGGGTGATACGCGCCAGCAGATCACCTGGTTCGTCCGGTACGACGCGCAGCCGCCGCCCCTTGCGAATGACCTCCAGCGGCTCGCCGGTTTCGAGGACGTGGTCGAGCAGCCGGTAGACCCGCTGGCGAAGCTCGGTCGCGGTGACAGCGTTGGTCATCTCGTCACGATATCACGTACGTACGCTGAACAAAACAAGTACGTGCGTGCCTCATGGTGACGGGCGCCAGTGCCCCGGCGCCGTCGCGTGGCGCACCGGTGTGGTCGTGGTGCCCGGCAACGTGTAATCGGCCGAGCGTGGCGCTATGGATTCAGGCGCCCGGGCAGGGGTCTGCGGGGCGCAGCTCCTCGGCGATCACGGTGCAATCGCCGCCTTCAGCGCGGGCCTGCGCGAGCGCCTGGCGGGCGGCGGCCCACGGATCGTCGATGCGTGGCGACGCGACGCCGATGCTGACCGTCAGCGGCAGTCCGAGGTTCGGGCTGCGCTCGCTGATCGTCGCCCGGATGCGCCGGCACACTGGGCCGGCCTGGTGCGCCGGGGTGGACGGCATCAAGATCCCGATGGTGTCGTCATCGAGCCGTCCGACGAGATCGGTCGACCGGATCGCTGCCACCGTCAAATCCGACACCACACGCAGGGCCCGCGCGACCTCTGCGCGGTCCGGCCGCACCGGCAGTCCGAACCCGACCTCCCAGTCGATTCGCGCGAGCAGCAGCGCCGAACTGGGCATCCGCGCGCGGTCCACACCGATCCACGCGCTCACCGCGCGGCGGAAGGTGGTTGGCGTCAGCGTGTCGGTCACGACATCGCGGCGCCCGCCATGCACCCGCAGCGCGTTGGAGAGGGACTCGTGGCGGCTCATGTCCATCAGGTCGGCCTCTCCTGCACTGAAGGACAGTCCGGCCGGCTGCCCTATACCGAGTCCAACCCTGCGAGCCGGATCGCGCTGGACGCTCCTGGACTCCGCAACACTCCGAAAAGCGGGCGGACCCAGCAGGGGCTGGCGTGATCGACCCCGCGACGTGTGTCGGGCTTGCGCCGCTCAACGTCGCAGCGATGGTTACCGCGTGTGGCGGCGCAGCGCCGGAGCGCTGGCGACGACCACGACGTTCCCTCCGGCCAGCCTCGCATCTGCGATCGCGTCGTGAGCGGCCGCCCACGGATCGGCGAGCAATCCCGACGCGACGCCGATGCTGGCGGTGACCGCCGCGTTGCGCTTCGTGCGCAGCTGCGCCACTGCGGCCCGCATCCGTTCGGCGACTTCGGCCGCCTGCTCAGAGGGCGTCGCCGGGAGCAGCACTCCAAGCGTTTCAGGATCGACGCGACCAACGATGTCGGTGGTGCGCAGCAGCGGCAGCAGCGCCTCTGCGGTCGCGCGGAGCATCGTGCCGCCGGCACGCTCCGCCGGCCGGCCGGCGGAGGCGCCACGCGCATCGTGGTCGAGCCCGACCAGCACGATCGATGAGGACGGCCGACGCGCCCCCGCGCCATCGCCGATCCAGCCGTAGACCGCACGCTCAAACGCCGATGGGCAGAGCGTGCCGGTTACTGGATCGCGCGAGCGAATCGCTTCGCGCAGCACCGCGAACATCGAGCGCTGTTCGGCCATACCCCAACGATCGGCCAACGTGCGCGCCGCTGAAGTCGTCGGCAACGACCGACGTGCGAGCACGCCGTGCGACCACCGTGCGACCCCACGGTGTACTGGCCGCTACGCGCCGTCCGGGCGATCGCCCGGCACCGGTGGTGCGCCGCTGTCGGGTGTTGGGCTGTCGCCGGCTGCCGGTTCGGGCCGTTGCGGCGCGACGACGATGCGGTCGCCGCCGGCCAGGCGGGCTTCGCGCAGCGCCTGCAACGCCGCCAGTTCCGGCTCGTCGGTATTCGCGCTCGCGACCCCGATCGTCGCCGTCAAGTCGCGTTGCTGGGCAAAGGGGGTGTTGCGGAAACGCTCGACGATTCGCTCTGCGGCGAGCACGCCATGAGCGACCGGAGTCGATGGCAGCAAGATCCCGAGCGTGTCGGCATCGACATGGCCGACGATGTCGGTCGCGCGCAGCAGGTTGGTCACCGTCGACGCCAGCTGCGTCACCAGCTGCCGATCGGGCCGATCGGCCAACGGCTGGCCGCGTACGCCGACCTGGACCATCAGCAGCGTTGTCGCTGGGCGCCGCGCATCGCCGCCTCCGACCCACGCATCGACGGCGCGATCAAAGGCGCCGCGCTTGAGCAACCCGGTCGACAGGTCGCGCGTGGCAAGCACTTCGCGGGTCGCAGCAACGAGGTGGGACAGCTTCCCCATACCCCCATCATCGTCCGTTCGGCGGCAGACTTCACCCCCGGCGTGACCGAACGGTCACCGCACCGGCCGCGTGACCGAGCGGTTGCCAGCGCCCGCCTTGCTGAGCAGCTGTCGAGCGACGACACCTCGCTCGGCGGCGCGGTGCGGATAAGATCGCGCGCGTGTTCAGCAAGGTCCTCATTGCCAACCGGGGCGAAATCGCCATCCGCGTCATGCGTGCGTGCGAAGAGCTGGGCATCGCCACCGTCGCGGTGTACTCCGAGCTCGACCGCGATGCGCTCCACGTGCAGCGCGCCGACGAGGCGTACCTGCTCGGTCCTGGACCGGCAGCCGAGAGCTACCTGAACGTCGACAAGATCGTCGATGTCATCAAGCAATCCGGCGCCGACGCCGTGCATCCTGGCTACGGTTTCCTGGCCGAGAACGCCGCGTTCGTCGAACGGCTCGAGGCCGAAGGCATCACCTTCATCGGGCCGCCCGCGAGCGCGATCGACGCCATGGGCTCCAAAACCAAGGCGCGCGAGTTGATGAAGGCTGCCGGCGTGCCGATCGTGCCGGGCACCACCGAGCCGACGGAGACCTACGAAGATGCGCTGCGCATCGCCAAGGAGGAAATCGGCTTCCCGGTTGCCGTGAAGGCCGCTTCCGGCGGCGGCGGCAAAGGCTTCCGCGTCGCGCTCACCGAAGCCGATCTCAAGGACGCCTTCGAGGGCGCGAGCCGCGAAGGCGAGAAGTTCTTCTCTGATGGCACCGTGTACCTGGAGCGCTACCTCCCGAAGCCGCGCCACGTCGAAGTGCAGATCATCGCCGACAAGCACGGCAACTGCATCCACCTTGGCGAACGCGACTGCTCGATCCAGCGCCGCCACCAGAAGCTGATCGAAGAGGCGCCCGCCCCGAGTTGGGTGGTCGACGAGCAGCTGCGCGCGAAGATCGGCGAGATCGGCATCAACGCCGCGAAGGCGGTCAACTACGTCGGTGCCGGCACGATCGAAGGCATGCTCCAGGACGGCGAATACTTCTTCCTGGAGATGAACACGCGCGTGCAGGTTGAGCACTGCGTGACTGAGATGGTCACCGGGATTGACATCGTCAAGCAGGGCATCAAGGCCGCCGCTGGCCTGCCGCTCGACTACGCGCAGGAGGATGTCGTGTTGCGCGGCCACGCGATCGAGTGCCGCATCAATGCTGAGGACGCCGCGCGCAACTTCGCGCCGACGCCCGGTGCGATCGGTGGCTACCTGGAGCCGACCGGCCCTGGCGTGCGCGTCGATTCCGGCGTCGGTACCGGCGGGATCGTGTCGCCGATGTACGACCCGATGGTCTCCAAACTGATCGTCTGGGACGCCGACCGCGAGCAGGCCACCGCCCGGATGCTGCGCGCGCTCAGCGAATACAAGATCGAAGGGCTCACGACCCTGATCCCGTTCCACCAGACGATCATGGCGACCACCAACTGGGCGCAGGCATCGACCTGTTCAGAGCTGCTGGAAGACCCCGACTGGCTGGCATCGACGGCACCCGCCGAGCCGGTGGCACCGGTCGACCCGGATGAATCCGAGCAGGTCGAGCATGACTACACCGTCGAAGTCGGCGGTCGCCGCGTCGCAGTGAAGCTGTTCGCGCCGCCGATCGCCGCCGGCGGTGCGGTCGCAGCGGCTGCCGGCCCGAAGAAGAAGCGCGAGAAGCGCAAGTCGGCCGGGGCCTCCGGCGACGATGTCGTCTCGCCGCTGCAAGGCAACATGTGGAAGGTCGTCGTCGAGGAAGGCGCGACGGTCGAAGAGGGCCAACTGCTCTGCATCATCGAAGCGATGAAGATGGAGAACGAGGTCAAGGCGCACAAGGCCGGGACGATCAAGACGCTCGCCGCCAAGGAAGGCGAGCCGATCAACTCCGGTGATCTGATCGCGACGATCGCCAGCGCCGCCGAGTAGCCCGATCCCTGAGCAGCGCTGCGCACCGTGCAGCGCTGCTAACAAACAGAGCAGGCGTTCTGTAACATGCCGGACACCCGTTCGGTTCGAGGCGCACCCTGTGGCGATCACGAACGGCGCACCCTGGACTGCGTTGCCGCACTGGAGCACCTGCCGACATGACCCGACCCGAGGCGTTGATCTACGACGCCGTGCGCACCCCGCGTGGCAAAGGCCGCCCGAACGGCGCGCTGCACACCGTCAAACCGGTCGATCTCGTTGCTGGGCTGATCGACGCGACGCTGCGCCGCCACGAACGGCTCGACCCGCACCGGATCGACGACCTCGTGCTCGGCTGCGTCACCCCGATCGGCGACCAAGGGATGGATATCGCCAAGACCGCTGCGCTCGCCGCCGGGCTGCCGCACACCGTCGCCGGGGTGCAGCTCAACCGCTTCTGCGCCTCGGGGCTGGAGGCGGTCAACATCGCCGCGCAGAAGGTCGCCTCCGGCTGGGAAGAGCTGGTGCTCTGCGGCGGCGTGGAATCGATGAGCCGCGTGCCGATGGGCAGCGACGGCGGCGCGTGGGCGATGGACCCGCACACCAACTACGACACCGCCTTCGTGCCGCAGGGCATCGGCGCCGACCTGATCGCGACGGTCGAAGGGTTCACGCGCGAAGACTGCGACGCCTATGCTGTGCGCTCCCAGCAGCGCGCGGCCCGCGCCCAGCAGGAAGGGCGCTTTGCACGCTCAGTCGTGCCGGTGCGCGACCGCAGCGGCCTGACGATCCTCGACCACGAAGAGCATCTGCGGCCCAGCACAACCGCCGAGACGCTCGCCACGCTGCGTCCCGCCTTCGACATGATCGGCGAACTCGGGGGCTTTGACGCCGTCGCGCTCCAGAAGTACCACTGGCTGGAACGCATCGAGCATGTCCACACCGGCGGCAACAGCTCCGGGATCGTCGACGGCGCATCGTTGCTGACGATCGGCAACGCCGCGATCGGTGACGCGCTCGGCCTCACGCCGCGCGCCCGGATTCTCGCGACTGCCGTCTCTGGTGCCGAGCCGACGATCATGCTGACCGGCCCGGCGCCGGCCTCGCGCAAAGCACTCGCGAAGGCCGGCCTGACCTCCGAGCAGCTTGATCTCGTCGAGATCAACGAGGCGTTCGCGGCGGTGGTGCTGCGTTTCGTGCGCGACCTTGACCTCGATCCCGACCGGGTGAACGTCAACGGCGGCGCGATCGCGATGGGGCACCCGCTGGGAGCGACCGGCGGCATGATTCTCGGCACGCTGCTCGACGAACTCGAACGCACCGGCGGACGCTACGGCCTGGCGACGCTCTGCGTCGGTGCCGGCATGGGCATCGCGACCGTGATCGAACGGCTCTAACCGGCAACCCGCTATGCGCGCAAAGGACCACACCATGCCGGACTCCGAACAGCCCGAATCGACTGCGATCGCCTGGGCGCAGGATGGCGATGGCATCGTCACGCTCACGCTCGACGCGCCCGGCCGGCGAGCGAACACGATGGATGGGGTGTTTGCTGCCTCGCTGGCGGCGGTGCTCGATCGCCTGGAGACCGAGCAGGCGTCGATCGCGGGCGTGATCGTCACCTCCGCCAAACCGAGCTTTCTCGCGGGCGGCGACCTCAAGCTGCTGCGCGCCGTCCGCCCAGAGGACGCCGCACCGCTGGCCGCCGCGATGACCCACCTCAAAACGCTGCTGCGCCGGCTGGAGTGCTTGCCGTACCCGGTCGTGGCGGCGCTCGGCGGCTCGGCGCTCGGCGGCGGGCTGGAACTCGCGCTTGCCACCCATCATCGGGTGGCCGTCGATGACCCGCAGATCAAGCTCGGCTTGCCGGAGGTGCAGCTCGGTCTGCTGCCCGGCGCCGGGGGAGTCACGCGGACAGTCCGCATGTTGGGGATCGCTGACGCGCTGATGAAGGTGCTGCTCAAAGGTGATCGCCTCACGCCGGCGCAGGCGCTGGAGATCGGCCTGGTTGACGAACTGGTTGCCTCCGCGCAGGAACTGGAGCCTGCCGCACGCGCGTGGATCGCGGCGAACCCTGCGCCGTCGCAGCCGTGGGACCGCGACGGCTACCGCATGCCCGGTGGCACGCCGGCGAGCAAGGGGATGGAGCGGTTGCTGCCGGCGCTGCCCGCGAACCTGCGCAAGCAGCTTGGCGGCGCGAACTATCCGGCGCCGAAGGCGATCCTCGCGGCGGCCGTCGAAGGCGCGCAGGTCGACTTCGACGGCGCGCTGGTGATCGAAGGGCGGTACCTCACGGAGGTGGCGACCGGGCAGGTTGCCAAGAACATGATCCAGGCGTTCTTCTTCGATCTTCAGGAGGTTGCCGCCGAGCGGGGCAGCGCGCCCAAGGTGCAGCTTGGCGGCGGCTTGGAGGCCCTCAGCGCGGATGATCGGGAGCTGCTGCTGGCGAGGGTCGGCGGCGAGCCGGGTGATCAGTCGGCGGTGGCGCGGTTTGCGATCCGTGCGCTCGCCGCGTTCTTGCGCGAGCGGCTGGCGATGTTGCGCGAAGGCGTCGCGGCGCCGTCGATCGAGCAGGCCACCCTCCAGGCCGGATATCCGCTGCCCCGCGTGCAGTGGGCCGCTGAACTGACGGCGCAGTGGCTGGAGCGCCAACCGCCCGATGCGGCGCAGAGCGGTGCCGCAATCGCGCCGGAGCCCGGGGTGGCGCCGGAACTGCCGCTTGAGGATCTCAAGGAGCGGCTGCTGTTCATTGAGGCGATCGAGGCGGTGCGCTGCCTGGACGACGGCCTGCTGGATTCGGTTGCTGCCGCCAACGTCGACGCGATCATCGAACTGGGCTTCCCGGCGTGGACCGGCGGCGTGTTGCAGTACATCGACGGGTACGAAGCGCCGGTCACCGCCATCGCTGCCGGCGCACGCGCGACCGCCTCCGATGCCGGGTTGGCTCACCGTGGACCGGCCGGATTCGTCGCGCGCGCCCAAGCGTTGGCGCAGCGCTACGGCGAGCGGTTCAGCCCGCCCGCGTCGCTCGTGCAGCGCGCCGAGCGCGGCGAGCGGTACGGCGGCGTGCTAGATCGCTGAACCCCGCCCCACCTCTCCAGTTTTCTGGAATGAATCCAAAATAGCTGCTAGGGTCGGTGGCGATGACGGCAACCGACGATCTGGAGGGCATCCTGCGTGCAGCGTCGCTGCGCGTCACCCGTCCGCGTTTGGCTGTCCTTGCTGCCGTCCGCGATCATCCGCACGCCGACACGCCTTCGCTCGTCGGCCATGTGCGCGACCAGCTCGGTGAGGTCTCCACGCAGGCGGTGTACGACGTGCTGACGGCGCTGCATGGTGCCGGGTTGATCCGGCGCATCCAGCCGGAAGGTTCGGTGGCGCGGTACGAATCGCGCACCGGCGACAACCACCATCACGTCGTCTGCCGCAGCTGTGGCGTGATCGCCGATGTGGACTGCGCGGTCGGCCACGCCCCGTGCCTGACCGCCGCCGAGCACCACGGCTTCGTGATCGACGAGGCCGAGGTCATCTACTGGGGCGTATGCCCCGCGTGCGCTTCAGCACGCCGTTCAGAGTCAACCCCAGGAGAGAGGGTTTCCCGTGTCGAACAAGCCTGACGCCGTTGTCGGCGAAATGAACGACGAGCAGTCCGGTGGCTGCCCGGTTGCGCATGGCGGCAGGATTCCGCATCCGACCAAGGGCGATCCAAACCGCAGCTGGTGGCCGGAGCGGCTGAATCTCAAGATTCTCGCCAAGCATCATCCGGCCGCGAACCCGCTCGACGACGACTTCGACTACAAGGCCGCATTCGAAGCGCTCGATCTCGCTGCGGTGAAGGCCGACATTGCCGACGTGCTGACCGATTCGCAGGAGTGGTGGCCGGCCGATTTCGGCCACTACGGCCCGCTGATGATCCGTCTTGCGTGGCACAGCGCCGGCACCTACCGCATCAGCGACGGCCGTGGTGGCGGTGGCTCCGGGCAGCAGCGGTTCGCGCCGCTGAACTCGTGGCCGGACAACGGCAATCTCGATAAGGCGCGGCGCCTGCTGTGGCCGGTCAAGCAGAAGTACGGCCAGGCGCTCTCGTGGGCCGACCTGCTGATTCTTGCCGGCAACGTCGCCTTGGAATCGATGGGCTTTGCGACCTTCGGCTTTGCCGGAGGCCGTGAAGATGTGTGGGAGCCCGACGAAGACGTGTACTGGGGCGCGGAGACGACGTGGCTCGGCGATCAGTACCGCTACGGCGGCAGCGCTGCGGTGCGTCAGGCGGCGACCGACGCGCAGGGCCTTGAGCGCACCCTTGGCGCCGTGCAGATGGGGTTGATCTACGTCAACCCGGAGGGCCCGGCGGCGAACCCCGATCCGCTCGCTTCGGCTCGCGATATTCGCGAGACATTTGCGCGGATGGCGATGGACGACGAGGAGACGGTCGCGCTGATCGCCGGCGGCCACACCTTCGGCAAAACGCACGGCGCCGCTGATCCCGACCAGTACGTCGGCCCTGAGCCGGAGGCGGCGCCGCTCGAAGCGCAGGGGCTCGGCTGGCTTTCGACCTATAAGTCCGGCAAACGCGAGGACGCGATCACTTCCGGCCTGGAAGTGACGTGGACCTCGACGCCGACGAAGTGGAGCACGAACTTCTTCGAGAACCTCTTCGGATACGAGTGGGAGCTGACGAAGTCGCCGGCCGGAGCGCACCAGTGGCAGCCGAAGGATGGAGCCGGCGCCGACAGCATCCCCGGCCCGGCGCCCGATTCGCCGCGGCGCGTTCCGACGATGCTGACCTCCGATATCGCGCTGCGCGAAGATCCGATCTACGAGAAGATCTCGCGCCGCTTCTACGAGAACCCCGACCAGTTCGCGGATGCGTTCGCGCGCGCGTGGTTCAAGCTGACGCATCGCGATCTCGGCCCGAAGTCGCGCTACCTCGGCCCCGAGGTGCCAGCTGAGGATCTGATCTGGCAGGACCCGCTGCCGGCCCGCGACGACGAGCTGATCGGCGACGCGGAGATCGCCCAGCTCAAGACGCAAATCGCCGAGTTGGGGTTGAGCGTCAGCGAGTTGGTGAAGGCCGCGTGGGCCTCCGCTGCGAGCTTCCGCGGCAGCGACAAGCGCGGCGGCGCCAACGGCGCGCGTGTGCGGCTCGCGCCGCAGAAGGATTGGGAGGCGAACGATCCGGCGGAGCTGGCGGCGGTGCTCGCCAAGCTCGAAGAGCTTCAGGTGGCGTTCAACGCGGCGCAGAATGGCTCCGGCAAGCGCGTGTCGATTGCCGATCTGATCGTGTTGGCCGGCAATGTCGGTGTCGAGCAGGCGGCGCGTGCCGGCGGCGTTGAGGTGACGGTGCCGTTTACGCCGGGCCGCACCGACGCGACCGATGAGCTGACCGACGCCGATTCGTTCGCGCCGCTAGAGCCGGTCGCCGATGGGTTCCGCAACTATCTCAGTGGCCGTGAGCAGCTCGCCGCCGAGTATTTGCTGATCGACAAGGCGAATCTGCTGACGCTCAGCGCACCGGAGATGACGGTGCTCGTTGGCGGGTTGCGCGTGCTCGGCGCGAACTCCGGCGGTTCGACGCACGGCGTGCTGACCGATCGCGTCGGCACGTTGACGAACGACTTTTTCGTCAACCTGCTGGAGCTTGGGAACACGTGGGAGCCGGCCGGCGAGCCGGGCGTCTACGAAATCAAGGGGCCTGATGGCGCGGTGAAGTGGACGGGCACGCGCGTCGATCTTGTTTTCGGCAGCAACTCCGAACTGCGTGCGCTCGCTGAGGTGTACGCCTCCGCTGATGCCCGCGAGAAGTTCGTGCGCGACTTCGTTGCGGCGTGGGCGAAGGTCAGCGAACTCGACCGCTTCGACCTCCAGTAAGCAGCCGATCGCGCATTGCGCCGGATCTCGGAGCGGCAGTTGGTGTTCGAGCGAACATCAACGGCCCAACCGAGATCCGGTGCAACGGCGGGGCGGATGTTCGCTTGGGCGTTACGGCGACGCTGGTGGGGCGTTCATGAGTTCCACGCGGTGCCCGGCGGGGCAGCGCGTGAAGATCCGGCGGGCGCCCCAGTAGCGGGTGCGCTCCAGCAGCTCGTAGCCGGCGGCAGTCAGGCGCTGCGCGGTCGCGTCAAGATCCGGGTCGACGATCGCGACGTGGCCGTCGTATGGAATCGTCGGTGCTGCGCGGCCTTGCAGGTGGAGGTGGCAGCCGTTGCGGGCAAGCCACGCTCCCGGTTCGCCGTCGACCCCCTCCGGGCGTTCCACCGGCTGCCAGCCGAGCAGCCGCCAAAACTCCACGCACGCCTCGACGTGCTCGGGCGCCACCTCAAGGCCGACATGGTGGATCATCGTTCCGGCCTCGGGAGATTGTCCCCCACCGCACCCGGCGGGCCTGCCGCACCCGCTGCGCCGGCCGCGTCCGGTGGGCCGGGGAGTGGGAGTTGATCGAGCGGCGGCAGTGGATCGGCGGGGCGATCCCATGTCGCGAGATTCGCCGCGTGCTGCTTGGCCGATGCCGCCCGGCCACCGCGCGCCGGTACCGCGCCGCCATCGAGGTAGTCGCGATCCTCATCGAGCAGCAGCAGCGCCTCATCGCGGCCGATCGGGCCGCCATGCCCCGCGACGACCCAGCGCACGCCGTCGGACACGAGCCCCGCGATCCGGTCGAGCGTCGCGCGATACGCCGCCCGCGAACCGGTCGCATCCCAGCTCGGCAGCTCCGCTGGCGACAGGTAGTCGCCGACGATCAGCACCCGCGCCCAGTCGAGCCACAGCAGTAGCCCATCGCCGGTATGGCCTGCGCCATCATGCACGTCAACCGTTTGATCGCCAAGTTCCAAACGCCCGGGGACCGGCAGTGGCTGCAACTCGCCGAGCGCCAACGGTGACGGCCGCTCGACATACCACTCGCGGTCGAACTCCCGCAGCCGGCGCTGCGGCTCACCGATCCGCGCAGTCAGCCGCGCCGCACTGCGCTCATCAACGCCGAGCGGCGCGTCGGGGAAGGCGAGCCGGCCAAGCAAATGGTCCCAATCGGCGTGCGTCGCCAGGAGTCCGGCGACCGCAAAGCCACCCTGTTCCGCCAGGCCGCGAAGCGCATCGAGCTCGACCGGCAACACCGGCGAGTCAACCAACACCGACTCCGGCTGCTCGCCGGGGCCGCGCACCAGCGTCGCGCTCGTCCGCCACACCGAACTGGTGACGACGACAACATCGGGGTGCAGCGAAAGCGCGCGCATCGCAGCTGACGATAACCCGCCCAAGCAGCGCACCGGATCTCGGAGCGGCAGGTGGTGTTCGAGCGAACATCAACGGCCCAACCGATATCCAGTGCGCTGGTGCGCCGACGCGATCAGTCGATCAGCGCGCTCGCCGGCAGCGTCAGGAACTCGGTGAACTCGTCGGCGAGCGCGACCTGCTCGAAGAGCTGGCGGGCTTGACGCACGCGCTCCGCCGCGCTGAGATCGTCACCGGCAGCGACTTCGCCCAGCAGCACTTGCTCCTCCTCAGCGAGAATCGCGCGTACGGCGTCATGTGTGATCGCTGTGCCCTCGACCGTCGACGCACCGGCGTTGATCCACTGCCACAACTGCGAGCGGCTGATCTCCGCCGTCGCAGCATCCTCCATCAGCCCGAAGATCGCGACTGCGCCGCGACCCTCCAGCCATGCGGCGAGGTAGCGCAGGCCGACGGCGACGTTGGCGCGCACGCCGGCATCGGTGATCGAACCCGGCGTCGCGCCAACGTTCAACAGCTCCGTCGGGGTGACCGAAACCTCCTCGCGCCGCACATCGAGCTGGTTTGGCCGGTCGCCGAGCACGCCATCGAAGACCGCCAGGCAGGTCGGCACGAGGTCGGGGTGTGCGACCCACGAACCGTCGTACCCGGCGGCGGCCTCACGCTCCTTGTCCTCGCGGACTTTCGCGAGCGCTGCGGCGTTGCGCTGCGGGTCGCGGCGATCGGGAATGAACGCCGCCATCCCGCCGATCGCGTGGGCGCCGCGCCGGTGGCAGGTTTTGACGAGCAACTCGGTGTACGCCCGCATGAAGGGGACCGCCATCGTCACGTCGGCGCGGTCGGGCAGCGTGAAGGCCGCCCCGGAATCGCGGAACGTCTTGATCAGGCTGAAGAGGTAGTCCCAGCGCCCAGCGTTGAGGCCGGCGGCGTGACTGCGCAGCGCGTGCAGGATCTCATCCATCTGGAAGGCGGCGTGGATCGTCTCGATCAACACCGTCGCTTTGATCGTTCCCGCCGGGATGCCGGCCGCCGCTTCGAGATCGGTGAAGATCTCATCCCACAGCGCCGCCTCCTTCCAGCTTTCGGTCTTCGGCAGGTAGAAGAACGGCCCGCGACCGGTCTCCGCGAGTGCCGGGCCGTTGGTCAGCACGTACAGCGCGGCATCGACGATCGCGGCGACCACCGGCTGCCCACCGCGCAGCAGGTGGCGTTCGTCGAAGTGCCAGCCGCGCGGGCGCGGCAAGATCACGGTGCTCGGCGTGCCGTCATCGCGTTTGGCGCCAGCGCCCAGCGCGTACTGTTTGCCCTCCGGCGAGCTCCATTCAAGGCGCCCGGCGTGCGCGTCGGCGAGCGCCAGTTGCCCGCCGATCACGTTCGCCCAGTGCGGCGTATTGGCATCTT
>JASGGQ010000007.1:0-42208 GCA_047604965.1 Patulibacter sp.
CTGCCGCGCCCGGGTGGACGCGCGTCCGGCTGCGACTGCGTGACGGCGCCGCGCGCGTCACCGTGCGGTGGCGTGCGCCGCGCGGCTTGGCCGGGCTGGTCGACGCCGAACGCACGGTCGCGTTCGCGCCAGACGGAGCGGCACGATGAACGCACCGACGGCACCGATGAACGCACCGACCGCGCTGGTGCTCGGAGCCGGAGGCGAACGGGTCGCGCGGCGTGCCTTGCGGCAGGCCGGCGGCGCAGCCCCGGCGCTGCTCGTGCTGTGGACGCAAGCGACGACACCGAGCATGGCTGAGCAGGACAGTTCCGCCGCGTCTGCGCCATCGCCGGCACCAGCGCGCGGCGAGGTTCGTGCCACGAAGCGGTGGCCCTGGGCCGCAGTGCGGACGCGCGAGCCCGCACGCGAGGCCCTGGCGGCGGTACTTGGCGGCGATGGCCAGCTGCGGCGCCAAGGGCGGCTGATGATCGCACGGGTGCCACGGCGCGCCGGCAGCAGCACGGTGGTGCTCGATCTCCTGGGCGCTCATGCCGGTGCGGTGGCGATCGTCGCGTTCGGCACACGGGACGGTGAGGTCGACCGCATCGTGGGCGCTGTCGACGAGGTGATCGCGACGGTGCCGGGCGACGCGACCGCGTACCGCGCGGCGCTCGAACGCGAACTTCGCGGCGTGGCACGCCGCCACACGATCGTGCAGCCGCCACAGGCGCGTTGGGCGGCGCGCGCCGGCGGCGACGGGGGGCAGGCCACTGTGGCGCTGATCGCGGTGCTGGCTGGGCTGATGGCGGTCGCCGTGGCGCTCGGGGTGGTCGCCAGCGCGCTCGGGCGTGGGGCGGAGGTGCAGGGGCGCGCCGATGTTGCGGCGCTCGCCGGTGCGGCGGCGCTGCGTGACGCGCAGGCCGAGCTGTACGCCGCCGATCCACAGCAGCGGATCACCGTTGCCGAGGTGCGCCGCCGCGCGCTTGCGGCCGCCCGGCGCGTGGCCACCGCCAACGCGCTGACGGTGAGTCGGGTCGGCTTTGCCGGCAGCGTGTCGTTGCCAACGCGGGTGGAGGTCGTCGCCGTTGCGCGTGGGCCACGTGCCGGTGACCGGCAGCGTACGGTGCGTGCCCGCGCGGAGGTCGCCGTCGGGGCGGGGTTGCCGGCGACGGAGAACGCGAGTGGGGGCGGCTATTCGGGGCCGCTCGCCGTCCGCCAGGGCCAGCGGATGCGGCCCGATGTGGCGCTTGCGTTCGATCGGCTCAACGCCGCAGCGATCGCTGACGGGCATCCGCTGATGATCGTCTCCGCGTATCGCAGCGATGCTGAGCAGGCAAGGCTTTTTGCTGCGCACCCGGACCCGCGCTGGGTCGCGCCGCCCGGCCAAAGTTTGCATCGCTTGGGCACCGAACTCGATCTTGGCCCGGCTTCCGCGTACGGCTGGCTTGCCGCGAACGCCGAGCGTTTTGGCTTCAAGCAGCGCTACAGCTGGGAGGCGTGGCATTACGGCTACGTGCGCAGCGCGGGGAGTGCGTCGGTCGGCTATCGGGCGACCGGCGCGGGAGAGCGTGCCAGCGGCGCGATGCCGTCGTTCGTGCCGGCGCGGTTTGCGCCGATGATCTCGGCGGCTGCGCAGCGGTGGAGTGTGGGGGCGGCGCTGCTTGCCGCGCAGCTGTGGCAGGAGTCGCGCTTTGATCCGAATGCGGTGTCGCCGGTTGGGGCGGCCGGGATCGCGCAGTTCATGCCGGGCACCGCCGCCTCGTATGGGCTGACGCCGGCGGAGCGGTTTGATCCGGCGAAGGCGATCGACGCGCAAGGGCATTTGATGCACGACTTGCTGCGCCAGTTCGCGTCGGTGCCGCTGGCGCTGGCGGCCTACAACGCCGGTCCCGGCAATGTGCAGCGGTGCATGTGCGTGCCGGCGATCCCGGAGACACAGGGGTACGTGCAGTCGATCCTCGCGCTGCTTGGTGGCGCCGGCGTCGCTGCGCCCGCCGGATTGGAGATCCGGCTCGTCGCATCAACGCGACAGTAAAGTCCGCCACCGTGCCCACCTTTATCGCACCGGTTGAGCTGCGTCGGGACGGGCTGCTGCTGACGCCGCTCACGCCATCGCACGCGCCCGGCCTCGCCGAGGCCGCCGCCGACGGCGAACTGTGGCGGCTGCGGTACACGTCGGTGCCCGAACCGGGGCAGGAAACGGCGTACATCGGACAGGCGCTCAGCCAGCAGGAACAAGGGACGCGCGTGCCATTCGCGGTGATCGACGAAACCGACGGCCGAGTGCTCGGCTCGACCAGCTACCACGATCTCGTGCCGGCGATCAGGCGAGCCGAGATCGGCTACACCTGGTACCGCGCCAGCGTGCAGCGCACGCACGTCAACACCACCTGCAAGCTGCTGCTGATGGAGCACGCCTTCGACCGGTGCCGGTGCAGCGTCGTCGGCTGGCGCACCGCTGGAGACAACCACGCCTCGCAGCGGGCGATTGCGTCGCTCGGTGCGCACCGCGACGGCACGATCCGCCGCCACGGCCCGGCGCGAGACGGCGGCGCGCGCGACACCGTGTTCTTCTCGATGCTCCCGGACGAATGGCCCGCCGCGCGTGACCGTCTCCAAGCGCGCCTGCGCCGTCATGGCAGCGCCACGTCGCCGCCCGCGAGCTAGCGGGCTGCACCACCGGTGCGCGGGCCGCGGGCGCGCGGCGCACGCCCGGCCGTTCGTGCTCCTATCCTGAAGGCGGTGCCGCAGCCACGAAGTCACGGTTTGGAGAGCGCCGAGCAACGCGCGGCGCGACTGCGGGACGAACGGCTGCGACTGCCGGACGCCCCCGGGGTCTACCTGTTCCACGACCGCACGGGCAAAGTGATTTACGTCGGCAAGGCGAAATCGCTCAAGAAGCGCGTCGCCAGCCACTTCGTCAACCCCGTCCGGCGTGGCGGCCGCACCCTGCCAGATGAGACCGACCGGATCGACACGATCACCGTCAGCAGCGAAACCGAAGCGCTGCTGCTCGAAGCGAACTTCATCAAGCAGTACCAGCCGGCATTCAACATCCGGTTGCGCGACGACAAGTCCTACCCGTACCTCGCCGTGTCGCTCGACGAAGCGTACCCCCGGCTCTACTTCACGCGCGAACGCCACCGCAAAGACCGCCGCTACTTCGGGCCGTACTCGTCGGCGAGGCGCGTACGCGAAACGCTTGACACGCTGCAAAAGATCTTCCTGATCCGCTCCTGCACCGGCAGCGAGCCGGGGCGGCGCAGCGGCTCGCCGTGCCTGGACTTCCACATCAAGCGCTGCGAAGCACCGTGCGTCGGTGGCGTCACCGCGCAGCAGTACCGCGACGGCGTGCAAAACGCGATCGCCGTACTCGAAGGGCGCGTCCGCGAAGTCGACGCGGCCATCGAACAGCGCATGCGTGACGCCGCCGCAAGCGAAGAGTTCGAAACGGCCGCACTCGAACGCAACCGGCTGCTCGCGTTGCGATCACTCAGCGAACGCCAGCGGATCGTGACCGACACCAGCGAAACGCTTGACGCGGTCGCCGTCGCCACCCACGGCGAAGATGCAAGCGTCCAAGTTTTCCAAGTGCGCGACGGCCTACTGGCCGACCGTCAGGACTTCTACCTCACCGGCGACGCCGACCAAACGACCGCCACCGTCATCGTCGCGTTCCTCGTGCAGTACTACCGCGACACGCCGCTCGTCCCACCACTGATCCTGATCGGCGAACCGATCGACGACCATGACGCGGTACGCGACGCCCTCAGCGAACTTCGCGGCGGGCGCGTTGAACTGCGCGTCCCAGAACGCGGAGATAAGCGCCACCTGCTCGACCTCGCCGAACGCAACGCGCACCTCGCGCTCGGGCAGGAACGGCTCCGCGCGCAACGCCGCCGCGAACAGCTCAGCGGCGCGCTCGGAGAACTCCAAGAGGTGCTTGAGCTGCCCGCCCTGCCACTGCGGATCGAGTGCTTTGACATCTCGACGCTGATGGGCACCAACACCGTCGCGTCGATGGTCGTCTTCGAAGGTGGCGAAGCGAAAAAGTCGGACTACCGGCGCTTCAAGATCAACGGGCTGGCCGACGGGCAAACCGACGACTTCGCCGCGATGAACGAAGTGCTCGAACGGCGGGTCGCGCAGTGGCAACGCCAAAGCGACCGCTCCCCGCACGACCCGACCCGCGACGGCTCGTTCGCGTCGCGCCCCGACCTGCTGGTGATCGACGGCGGCAAAGGGCAGCTCTCAGCCGGCCTGCGCGCACTCGGGCCACTCGTCGACGAAGGCACGCGCGTCGTCTCGCTCGCGAAGCGGATCGAAGAGGTATTCGTGCCCGGCCGCCCCGACCCGCACCTACTCGGCCACGACACCCCGGCATTGCAACTGCTCCAGCGGCTGCGCGACGAAGCACACCGCTTCGCGATCACCCACCACCGCCAACGCCGCGACCGACAACTCACCGAATCGATCCTCGACGCGCTGCCCGGCGTTGGCCCGGCCCGCAAACGGCTGCTCGTCACCCACTTCGGCTCCCCCGACGCCGTGCTCACCGCCTCACGCGACGCGCTCGAAGCAGTGCCCGGCCTCCCAACGCCGGTCGCCCGCGCGATCCACACGGCACTGCACCGCGGCGGCACCCGCAGTTCGTAGATCGCGGGCATCGCGAGCGACGCGACGGAGGCCAACGCGCCAACCCGGGCGTCCCGGTCGACATATCGCACCTGCCGCAAGTCGCCGCGCTAGCGTCCCCCATGACGCGATGACTCAGCAGCCGCCCGCCACCGAACCCGTACCGACCGGCGACGACGCAGCGAACGTTCACCTCCAAGACTTCGTCGTGATCACCGGCTACTCCGGGGCCGGCAAGTCGACGGCGATCGCCGTCTTCGAAGACCAGGGCTACTTCTGCGTCGACAACCTGCCACCGGAAATGATCGCCCAGCTCGTCGAGTTGTTCCGTCACCCCGGGAGCAAAGTCGAACGCGCCGCCGTCGTTTGCGACGTGCGCGGCGGCAGCTACTTCGCGCAGCTCCAGCGCGTACTCGAAGATCTCGACGAACACGGCACCGTCCACCGCGTCGTGTTCCTGCGCGCTGAGGAGGATGTGCTCGTCACCCGCTACAAGGAGACGCGCCGCCGCCACCCGCTCGCCCCGCACGGCTCGGTTGCCGACGGGATCGCCGCCGAACGCGACGTGCTGGCCGGCGTTGAAGCGCTCGCCGACGCGGTGATCGACAGCGGCGGCCTGACCGTCCACGATCTGCGCAACCGGATCGTCGCTGAACTGCTGCCCCGCGACGCAACCGAGCGAATGTCGATCACCTTCGAAAGCTTCGGCTTCAAACGCGGCGTCGTACGCGACGCCGACCTGGTGTTCGACGTGCGCTTCCTGCCGAACCCGCACTGGGACCCCGCGCTGCGCGGCAAGAACGGCCGCGACGACCCGGAGGTCCTGGCGTACGTCGAACAGGACGGCCAACTGCGCGCCTTCTACGACCACCTGCTACCGCTGCTGGACTTCCTGCTGCCACGCTACGCCGCAGAGGGCAAATCGCACCTGACGATCGGGATCGGCTGCACCGGCGGCAAACACCGCTCTGTTGCGATCGCCGAACAGCTTGCCGAACGCTACGCCGGCACCGACGAGTTCTGGGCCGAGACGCGCCACCGCGACCTCGGACTAGGTGGCTGACCGGTGGCTGCCCGGTGGCTGATCGGCGGCTGATCGGCGGCTGCCCGGTGGCGCGCGAATCGCGTCGACAGCGAGTACGCCGGACAGATGTCCGGCGAATTGCACGACGCACCTATTAGTGGTGCTATGTGGACGCTCAGAGGTCCTCAGAAGTACCATATGAAGGTCGTGTTGTCCTGGTCTCACGTCCCTTGACACGGCCCGGTTCGAGGCCGAAGGTGGGGCTGCGGCGTCGCCTGTTTCGGGGTGCGCCGCCGGATCCATCAGCCGAAGCATCACACCGAAAGGATCGCCCATGGCGAACGAGTTCTCGAAGGTCCCGGTCGACGAGGGCGCGATCCTGCTGACGGGGGCCACTGGCCTGCTCGGCGGGGAAGTGCTCGCGCGTATTCTGGCGCGCACCGACCGGACCGTCGTCGCGCTCGTACGGCGGCCGCTCGGGTTCGAGCACCCCCGCCTGCGCCTCCTCATGGCGGATCTCACCGACGACGCCCCACTGCCACAGCCGCAGGTGCCGGTCACACAGGTCATCCATTGCGCCGCATCGGTCTCGTTCACGCTCCCAATCGAGGAGCAGCGCGAGATCAACGTCGAAGGTACGCGCCGGCTGCTTGACCTCGCCGCGACGCTCCCGAGCTTGGAGCGCTTCATGCATGTGAGCACCTCCTACGTCGCCGGGACGTTCGAAGGCATCTTCGGCCCCGACGACCTCGAGCGCGGGCAGGGCTTCCGGAACACGTACGAGCAGTCCAAGTACGAGGCCGAAGTGCTCGTCCGCGAATCGTCGCTGCCGGTGCAGGTGGTGCGGCCGGCGATCGTCGTCGGCGATCAGCACACGGGTCGCACGAACGCCTTCAACGTGCTCTACCCGCCGATGAAGGCGTACGCGCTCGGCAAGATGCACGTCGCGCCGGGCCGCGCCGAAGCGCCGGTCGACGTCGTGCCGATTGACTTCGTGGCCGACGCGATGATGGAACTGCTCGACGTTGAGCCGGGTGGGACGCACCTCCTCGCGGCATGCGAGAACGCGACGACCGTCGGCGAATTGGTGCAGCTCGGTGCCGACTACTTCGACCGCCCAGTCGGGCAGATCCTCACACCGCAGCAACTCGATGACCTGATCGACGCGCTGCCGGACGAGCAACGCGACAAGGCGCGCCTGGCGCTGGAACGCTCCGCCCATGTGCTGCCGTACTTCGACGTGCGCGCCGAATACCGCGATCCGCGCACCAAGGAGTTCCTGGCGTCGCGCGGCGTCGTCGCCCGGCCGCTGCGGGAATACTTCGCGACCCTGATGGACTACGCGACCGAGGTCGACTGGGGCAAGACGCCGGAGCGCGTCGCCGCCTGAGCTTTCCCCGACGCATGCGCCCGCCGCACCCCACGGCGCCAGGCGCGCGCCGAGCCGATCCCGCTGGTGCGGCGGGATTGGCTCGAAGGGGGCCTTCTTCGGCTCGGCTGCGGTGCCTGCGGCGTGCCCCTGCCCCGGCGGACGCACCGCAGGCGCGCGTGCCTGGGGGCTACTCGACGATCAGCGGTTGCGCGCCGCCGGGCACCAGCGCCGGCTTGTCACGCGGCAGGAAGTACGCCGGGATGAAGGCGAGCGCGATCACCGCGAAGCTCCACCAAAAGGTGTGCGCGAACGCATGGCCGATCAGCGGCAGGATCTCCGCTTGCTCGGCACGCGGTAGGGCCGCCGCCGCACCCAGCCCAGCTTCGCCGCCGCCGGCTGGCAGCGCGCCCTGCAACTGGTGGGTGAGGACGACGGCAAGGACGGCCGAGCCGAGTGCGCCGCCGACCCGCTGCACGACGTTCAGCCCGGAGGTTGCGCGGGCAACTTCGTCACGAGCGAGCGTGCGCATCGCGGCGCTCATCGCCGGCATCATCGTCGCGCCCATCCCCAGGCCGTTGACGAACAGCAAGGCGCAGAAGATCGACATCGAGGTTTGATCGGTGACGTGCGCGAAGCCGAACATCGCGGCCGACACGAAGGCCAGGCCGACAAACACGATGCGTCCGGGGCCGGTCTTGTCGGTCAGGCGGCCGGCGATCGGCATCGTCAACATTGCGCCGAGGCCCTGCGGAGCGATCAACAGCCCCGAATCGAACGCGCTCTTGCCCTGCACGATCTGCAAGTAGAGCGGCACCAGCAGCATCGTGCCGAAGAAGGCCGTCCCGAAGAGGAAGGTCGTCAAGGCCGACGGGCCGACCGGCATCCGCTTGAAGAGCCGCACGTCGATCAGCGGGTCATCGGCACGGTGCAGCGCGTGCAACACGAAGGCGACGACGAGCGCCGAACCGGCGAGCACTGGAACCAGCGTCTTCGCCGAACCGAATCCGCCGGACGACGCCGTTTCAGCCAGGCCATACACGAAGAGCGCGAGGCCGGGGGAGAGCATCAGCCCGCCAATCCAGTCGAGCTTGTGGTGCGGCTTCGGTTCGTCGGCTTCCAAGAAGCGCTGCGCCAGCGTCAACGCGACCGCGCCGACCGGCAGATTGACGAAGAAGATCCAGCGCCAGTCGAAGTGCACGCCGAGGACGGTGAAGCCGTCGACGAAGAGCCCACCGAGGATCGGCCCAAGGATCGGACCGAGCAGCATCGGCACGCCGACAAGCCCCATCACCCGGCCCATGCGCTGCGGCCCGGCCGCGTGCGTGAGGATCGTCATCCCTGCCGGCATGATCATGCCGCCACCGAGGCCCTGCAACACGCGGAAGAGGATCAGCGACTCCGCCGACCATGCGGCGCCCGAGAGCGCTGAGCCGGCGAGGAACAAGCCGATCGAGATCATGTACAGCCGCTTGGTGCCGAACCGGTCGGCGAAGTAGCCGGTGAGCGGGATCACCGTCGCGAGCGCGAGCATGTAGCCGGTGGAGACCCACTGGATCGTCGGCAGGGTCGCGTTGAACTCTTTGGCGAGGTCGTTGATCGCAACGTTGACGATCGTCGTATCGAGGATCGACATGAAGGTGCCGAGCACGACGACCGCTGCCGCGCGCAGCAGCGGCCCGTCGAGTTCGGAAGAGGTGTGGGCGAAGCCTTGGCCGGGCGACGTGCCTGATTGGCTCATGGAGTGTTCTCCTGGGTGGGGGAAGGAGCGGCTGCGGGGCAACCGGTGAAGCCTGGAAGGCGGTGCGCGGCGAGATCGGCGAGCGTGGTGACGGCGCCGTCGAGTGCCGCGCGCTCCTGTCGATCGAGCGTGGCGACGAAATCGCGCACGGCGGCAAAGCGCGCTCGCGTGATTCGCTCCAGCGCCGTGGCGCCATCACCGCTGAGCGCGATCCGCTTGACACGCCGGTCGATCGGATCTTCGTTGCGTGACACCAGTCCGGCGCGGTGGAGCGCGTCGATCGCGCGGCCGGTCGCGGCGACTGACAGGTTGACGGCTTCACCGAGCGCGCTCACCGGCTGGGGGGCGTCGGCGTGTTCGAGGATGTACAGCAGCCGAAGCTGGGTGAGCGTCAGGTCGTAGTCGGCGGTGATGGCCATCGCCTGGTGCTGGCTGCCTTTGACGAGACCCAGCAGGACGGCGTAGAAGCGCGTCGCGAGGGGGTCGTCCGACATGGCATCAAGTTGCACGGGCGCAACTATATGTGTTTGCGAGAAGATTGCGCATACACAAAGGTTGTTTTGGCGCGAGTGAACTCGGGGTTGTGCGCGACGCCACACTGCATGGCCCGTTGGGCGACGTCCACGCGCGCAAGCGCTGCCGCTCGATAGGGTGCATGGTCTGGCGCCACGGCTCACGAGGCGCCTCGCGAGCGGCCGCCGTGGCTCAATCCGGCGCTGATCGCGCCGCCACCGAGCATCCACCAGGGAGCACCTCCACATGCCCGTCCGCGTAGGTATCAACGGCTTCGGCCGCATCGGCCGCAACGTCTTTCGTGCCGCGAAGAAGGCCGGCGCCGACATCGAGTTCGTCGCCGTCAACGACCTCACCGACACCAAAACCCTCGGGCACCTGGTCAAGTACGACTCGATCCTTGGCCCCTACCCGGGCAGTGTGGAGGTTGAGGGCGACTCGATCGTCGTTGACGGTTCGCCGATCAAGGTGTTCGCCGAGCGCGATCCCGCTGCGATCGACTGGTCCTCGCTCGATGTTGATGTCGTGATCGAATCGACCGGTTTCTTCACCAAGGCCGAGTTGGCGAAGGCCCACCTCAAGGGCTCGGTCAAGAAGGTGATCATCTCCGCGCCGGCCTCCGGTGAGGACATCACCGTCGTGTTGGGCGTCAACTTCGACCAGTACGACAAGGAGCGCCACCACATCATCTCCAATGCGTCGTGCACGACGAACTGCCTGGCGCCGTTCGCGAAGGCGATCAACGACGCGGTCGGCATCGAGCGTGGCCTGATGACCACGATCCACGCCTACACCGGCGATCAGCGGCTGCTCGACGCGCCGCACAGCGATCTGCGCCGCGCGCGCTCGGCCGCGACGAACCTCGTGCCGGCATCGACCGGCGCGGCGAAGGCCGTCGGCCTGGTGCTGCCGGAGCTCAACGGCAAGCTCTCCGGCATGGCGGTGCGTGCGCCCGTCCCGACCGGCTCGGTCGTCGATCTGACCTTCGTGCCGAAGCAGAGCACCTCGGTCGATGAGATCAACGCCGCCGTCAAGGCCGCTGCCGATGGCCCGATGAAGGGCATCCTCGCGTATACCGCCGACCCGATCGTCTCGACCGACATCGTCACCGACCCGCACAGCTCGATCTTCGACTCGCTGCTGACCAGCGTGATCGACGGTGAGCTGGTCAAAGTGATCTCCTGGTACGACAACGAGTGGGGCTACTCCAACCGCGTCGTCGATCTCGTGCAGCAGGTCCTCTAGGGCTCGTTCTGCTGGTGGGGGCCGCCGCCGGAGTGCGGTGGGCCCCAGCAGAACACCCTGCGGTCGCTGGCGCTTCCTGCGGTCGCCACGCTCCGTTCGCGACCTCCCGCATCTTGTGGGAGCTGCTGACGTTGGGAGGCCTGCGGGCCGCGCGCACCGTCCGTGCCCTGCAAGGATGGGGCGATGAAGACGCTTGACGATCTTGGTGATGTCCGCAGCCAGCGGGTGCTGGTGCGGGTCGACTTCAACGTGCCGCTGGACTCCAGCGCCGGCCCGGCCACGATCACCGACGACACGCGCATCCGCGCGGCGCTGCCGACGATCAAAAAGCTCCGTGACCACGGCGCGAAGGTCATCCTCGTCTCGCATCTTGGCCGCCCCAAAGGGGAGGTCAAGCCGGAGTTCTCGCTCGCGCCGGTTGCCGCCCGCCTCTCGGAACTGCTGCACACCGAGGTCAAGCTGGCGCCGGCAGTCGTCGGAGCCGAAGTCGAAGCGCTCACGCGAGCACTCGCCGACCGAGACGTGCTGCTGCTCGAAAACGTGCGCTTCGAAGCCGGTGAGACGGCGAACGACCCGGCGCTGGCCAAGCAACTTGCGCTGCTCGCCGACGCCTACGTCAACGATGCGTTCGGCGCCGCCCACCGCGCCCACGCCTCAACCGAAGGCGTCGCGCGGCTGCTCGCGCCGCGCGTCGCCGCCGGCCTGCTGTTGCAGAAAGAGGTCGAGACGCTCGAAGCGATCCTCGCCGATCCCAAGCGTCCGCTTGTGGCGATCGTCGGCGGCAGCAAGGTGACCGACAAGATCGGCGTGCTCGACCGCTTCCTCGACGTCGCCGATCATGTGATCATCGGCGGCGCGATGCTCTTCCCGTTCTTCAAGGCGCAGGGCCACGAAGTCGGCGCGTCGCTCTGCGAAGCCGACGGCGTCCCGCTCGCCGAACAAGCGCTGGCCAAAGGCGCCGATAAGCTCGTGCTCGCGGTCGATCTCGTCTGCGGCCTGACCTTCTCCGCCGCGACCGAGGTCAAAGCGGTCGATGGTGTTGACGTGCCGCTCGGCTGGATGGGGCTCGACGTCGGCCCCAAGAGCGCGGCGCGCGCGGCTGAACTTGTCAAGAACGCCGGATCGGTGCTGTGGAACGGGCCGATGGGCGCCTTCGAACTGCCGCCGTTCGCCGCCGGCACGAAAGCCGTCGCGCAGGCGTGCGCCGACACCGACGCGATCACGGTGATCGGCGGTGGCGACTCGGTCGCCGCCGTCAACGAGTTCGGACTCGGCGATCAGATGACGCACGTCTCAACCGGCGGCGGCGCCTCGCTGGAACTGCTCGAAGGCAAGACGCTACCCGGCGTCGCCGCGTTGCGGTAGCGCTTCAACATGCCGCGCTGCCGGGAGCGGCGCGGCAGCACATGGCGTCCGGCGCGCTACTCGCCGTCTGCGTCGTCCCAGGCCGTCGCCGCCGCCTCGCGGGTTGCGGCGACCTTCCACGGCCGGGTGGCCGCCGTCAACATGCGGTGCATGAACGCCAGCTTGTCGACCGCCGGCTGCGACAACGCAAACGGGTACAGCTCCGGGCGCCCCATCGAACGGTTGATCTGATTGAGCGCGTACGTCAACGGCAGCCAGCCGCTGAACATCGCGTCGAAGCTGCGGTGCGCGTCTGCTTCATCGGGATAGCTCTCGAACTCGTCGTCGCCGATCTCCCGGCTTGGACCGACGATTTGCAGGCCGAAGTTCGCCGCCGTTTGCAACGTGTCGCGGATGTGCAGGTAGTGCGCGAACGACTCCGCCCAGTCCTCCCACGGATGCATCGTCGCGTACGCGCTGACGAAACGATCCCGCCAGTCGGCCGGGGCGCCGCCAGCGTAATGGCGGTCGAGCGCCTCCTGGTAGCTGGCACGCTCGTCGCCGAAGACCGCGCGGCACTGCTCCCAATCGTGGTCGGTCGTCAACACGATCGGCTGGTAGTAGTGGCCCAGTTCGTGGCGGAAATGCCCGACGAGCGTGCGATACGGCTCCCCAAGTTCGTCGCGGCGCTGCACTCGCTGTGCATCGTCGGCTTCAGCCAAATCGAGTGTGACGGTGCCCGATGCATGCCCGGTCATCACCGGCTCGACCTCGCTGCTCTTGAGCTGGAAATCAAGCGTGTCGTCGTTGACCGGCAAGCCGATGTCGAGCAGCTGGTAGAGCACGCGGCGTTTGGCGGACTCCGCCTCGGCGTACTGCTCGAGACCCGCCAGGTCGCCGTCCGCCGGCCGTGTCGTGGTCGTGCGGCACGACAGGCAAAGCTCCTGCTGCGGATCTTCGACCAGCCAGTTGCAGCGTGCGACATGCGTGTTTGCGCAACGCGGCAACTGCGGTCGCTCCTCCATGCGCACCAGTTCGAGCGTCGACGGCACAAACCCGACCTCACTCTCGCAACGCAAACACCTGCTGTTTTCAAAGAACAACAGTTGGTCGCAGGAAGTACAGCGAAACGCGCGCATGCCAGTCAGGCTACGCGGTCGCTCCGGCGGCGCGCGCGACCCCGCACGGATCGCACCTACACGGCAACGACGTCGACCGTTACATCGAGCCCGGTCGTGCCGCCGCGCGTATAGATCACGCCGCTGACCGGGGCGACATCGCCGTAGTCGCGGCCGTATGCCGTCACGACATACCGCTCGCCCGGCACCTGATCGTTCGTCGGGTCGACATCGACCCAGCCGCCGCCCGGCACGAGCGCCGAAAACCAGGCGTGCGACACGTCGGTGCCGACCAGCTTCGGCATCCCCGGCGGCGGATCGGTTTCCAAATACCCGGAGACGTACCGCGCCGGCAGCCCGAGCGAACGCAGACACGCGATGCCGACATGCGCAAAGTCCTGGCAGACGCCCTTGCGAAGCGCGAGCACCTGCTCCAGCGGCGTATCGACCTTCGTTTCGCCGGGCACGAACTCGAACTCACGGTGGATGCGGCTGGAAAGATCGAGCACCGCCTCGACGATCGGTCGGCCCGGCGCAAATGACGGCTCGGCATACGCGCGCCACGCAGCAGACGCGGTGACGTAGGGCGAATCGAGCGAAAAATGCACGGCGTCGAGATCATCCGGTCCGCAGCGGCCGATGCTCGCCGCGACCTGCTCCCACGGCTGGTCGGCCGCCAGCGGCAACCCGGCGGGCGCCTGTACCTCCACCACGCTCTCTGCCGTAATCACGAGCTCACGGTGCGGTTCGTGGATCGAGAAGTACTCCACGCGGTTGCCGAACAGATCGGTGTGCTCGCTGTGATCGGCCGGCAACGGGTTCAGCCAAACCGAGGACTGCACGCACCGCTGGCGTGGCGCGTCGCGCGGCAGCAACCGCATGCGACCGTAGCTCGCCGACACGTCTTGCTCGTACCGGTACGCGGTGCGGTGCGTGATGCGGTAGGTCCTCATCGGATCGTCCCGCCCGAGAACGGGCGTTGCGGCAGCCGCAGCAGGAAGTGATCATGTTCGACGGCCGCGCCGGCTTCGGTGACCTGCAGCCCGACATCGTCGAGCAGGAATTCGAGCGCTTGCAGGTGCGGCTCCGCCCCGTCGGCGTCGAGCTGCGACGGATCGAAGGTGCGCAGCCGCGTCAGCGCTTCGAGAACGAGCCGCTGATCGCGGCGCAGTCGCGTTCCGGCACGCGGCACCGCATCGAGCGCGGCCGCGAACTGTGCCAGCGAGTACGCGACCGATCGGGGATTCTCTTCGTCGAGCACGAGCAGTTCGACGATCGTCTCCAAATGCCAGTGCAGCCGAGTTCGGCGGCGATACGTGATGATGTTCTCGGTCGCGGTGACGACCGATTCGAGCACGAGGCTGCCGGCGGCATCGTGCGGGAGCTGCGGCAACGTGGCGCGCAACAGCGCGACGACCTGCAAGCTTCGCTCGGCGCGTCGACCGCCATCGAGGAAGCGCCAGGCGAGGTCGCGCACCATGCCCTCGGAGGTCAGTCCGCCGAGCGCTAGTAGTCCGTGGAGCACCTGTTGCAGCGCTCCTTGCATCTCGGGGGCGCGGATATCGTGCCGGCCCCGCAGGCGCCGCAAGCGACGGTCGAGATCGCCGATCACGAGCCAGGTGTCGCTGCTGAGTTGGTCGCGCACCGCGTGTGCGGACTCCAGCAGCGCGCGCACCGAATGCGCCAAGCTGCCGGGTTGCTGGTCGTCGACGAGCACCGCGATCAGCTCCAGCCAAGGGTCGGCGTCGGCCGAGCGCCCGATCCCGGTGATCTGCACCAGCGCATTGCGCAGCACCTCCAGCGCGACGAGTCCCGCTTCGTCGTCGCTGCCGAGGAACTCGCTGCGGCGGTCATGCACGGTGCGCACGAGGCGTGCGAGCGCCTCGGCGCGCTCGGCGTAGCGGCCCAGCCACCAGAGGTTCTCTGCCGCGCCGGCCGGCAGTGCCGCGAGCGGATCGAACTCGTCGACGAGCGGGCCGCCGAGCAGCGCCACGCTCCCGGATCGCTCCGGCTCGGAGGTAATCACCCAAGTGTCCTTCGCGATCGCGCCGGCCTGGCTGGTGATCGGTCCCGGGAGATTGTCCGGGGCGGTCCGCGTCAACCCGCCCGCCATCACCGTGAAGGCGTCGCCACGCGCGACCGCGAAGGCGCGCAGTACGCTCCGCCGTGGTTGCAGCCCGTTCGGGGTGAGCGTCGGGACATCCGAGAGTGGCAGCGGGTCCTGCGCGACCCAACGGCCGGGGTGAGCGAGGATGCGCGCGCGCAGCTCCTCAAGCTCGCCGCTGCTAGCGCACGGCCCGAAGATTGAGCGCGTCCCGGCGGCGCTGCTGATCGGCCGCAGTACAACCCGCTCAAGGTTTGCCAGCACGTACGACCGCTCGTTCGGATCTCCGCACCACCACGACGGCACGCACGGTAGGTCGAGTTCGTGGCCGAAGAGGTGCTGCGCGATCTGCGGCAGGAAGCGCATCAACGCCGGGTTCTCCAGGGCGCCGCTGCCGAGCGTGTTGACGACCGACACGGCGCCGCGTCGCGTCGCCTCCACGAGCCCGGGAACGCCCAGCTGCGAATCGGGCCGCAGCTCCAGCGGGTCGCAGTAGGCGGCATCGACGCGCCGCAGAATCACATGCACCGGTTCAAGCTGGCCGGGGGAGCGCATGAATACGCCGTCGCGGCGCACGACCAGGTCGGCGGCTTCGACGAGCGGGTAGCCGAGGCGGCTGGAGAGCAGCGCATGTTCAAAGGCCGTTTCATTCCAGGGGCCTGGCGTCAACACGACGATCCGCGGGTCGTCGACCTTCGGCGGTGCGGCCTCCAGCAGCGCGCCACGCAACTGCCGGAAGAACGGTTCGAGGCGGTGGACGCTTGCGCCGCGATACAGACTCGGTAGCACGCGGCTCATCACCTGCCGGTTTTCGAGCGCGTACCCCGACCCCGATGGCGCCTGCGTGCGGTCGGCCAGCACGACCCAGCGGCCATGTTCGTCGCGTCCGAGATCGGCGGCGTAGGTGAAGAGCTGATGGTGCGTGGGGAGGCGCAACCGGTCGCAACACCGCAGGAACCCGTCATGCTCGAAGACGACCGACGCGGGCAGCAGGCCGCGCCGCAGCAGGTCGCGCGGGCCGTAGAGGTCTTCGAGGATCAAGCTGAGCAGTTCTGCGCGCTGCGTGATCGCCGCTTCGATCGTGCCCCATTCGCGGCTGGGAACGATCGTCGGGATCGCATCGAGCTGCCACGCCTGCCACGGGTGGGACTGCGAGCCGTACTGGTGGTACACCGCCCCGTCTTCATGCAGCAGCCGCGCCGCTTCGGCTTGGCGGCGCAGGAGCTCGTCGAGTCCGAGTTCGTCGAGTGCGCCCGCGACCGCCGTCCAGTGCTCCCGTGGGCCGCTGCCGGGCACGACCATTTCGTCGTAGCGGCCATCGAAGGCACGGTACGACGACACGGGCAACGTGGCGGACATCGGCATCGGTTGGGGGGAGCGGGGCTACGCGGCGGGAGAACGCCGCAGATCGAGCGTTCGAGGGTACTCCCCGCGTCGGTCTGCAACCTCTGGCAGCTCGATCGGCCCGGGCGTGTGGCCGGCCGCTTCGAAGCGGCCGGAGCGCCGCGCTTCGGCCTCCGAGGCGTTGACCGGGAAGCGATCGTAGGAGCGTCCGCCGGGATGCACCACGTGGTAGGTGCAGCCGCCGAGCGAGCGCCCCGACCAGCGATCGACGAGATCGAAGACGAGCGGGCTGTGAATCCCGATCGTCGGATGCAATGCCGACCACGGCTGCCAGGCGCGGTAGCGGATGCCGGCCACGAAGGTGCCGGGGGTGCCGGTCGGCTGGAGCGGCACCGGGCGACCTTCGCAGAGCACGATGTGGCGGCCTTCGACGTACTCGTCGACGCGCAGCTGGAGACGCTCGACCGACGAGTCGACGTACCGCGACGTGCCGCCGCCGGTCGCCTCCTCGCCGAGCACATGCCACGGCTCGACGCCCATGCGCAGTTCCATTCGCACGCCGTCGACGACGGTCTCCCCGAGTAGCGGGAAGCGGAACGCGAGGAACGGCTCCAGCCATTCGGCTTCGAAGCGAATACCGGAGCGCCGCAGATCGGCGCACACGTCGCGAATGTCATGCTCAACCCACCACGGCAGCAGGAACTTGTCGTGCAGCTCGGTGCCCCAGCGCACGAGCTCATGCGCGTACGGTTCGCTCCACAGTCGCGCAACGAGCGCGCGCACCAGCAGCGCCTGCACGAGCGACATCTGCGGGTGTGGCGGCATCTCAAAGCCGCGCAGCTCCAGCACGCCGAGCCGGCCACCTTCCGAACCGGGGTCGTAGAGCTTGTCGATGCAGAACTCGGCGCGGTGCGTGTTGCCGGTCAGATCGGTCAGCAGGTTGCGCAGTAGCCGGTCGACCTGCCAGGCCGGCGGCGGCCCGTACTGCGCGAGCCGTTCCATCTCCGCGAACGCGATCTCGAGTTCGTAGAGGTTTTCGTGGCGTGCTTCGTCGACGCGCGGCGCTTGACTGGTCGGCCCGATGAAGCGGCCGGAGAACAGGTACGAAAGCGCCGGATGGTGCTGCCAGTAGGTGACCATGCTGCGCAGCAGTTCCGGCCGGCGTAGGAACGGGCTGTCGGCGGGGGTGCGACCGCCGAGCGTGAGGTGGCTGCCACCGCCGGTACCCGAGTGCAGGCCGTCGAGTTCGAACTTCTCCGTGCCGAGGCCAAGCTCGCGTGCGTCGTCGTCGAGCCCTTCGGTGCGGCCGACGAGTTCCTCCCACGTTTCGCTGGGGTGGATGTTGACTTCGATCACGCCGGGGTCCGGCGTCACGCTCAGCGAACGCAGCCGGTTGTCGCCGGGCGGCGCGTACCCTTCGATCACGACCGGCAGGCCGAGCTGCTTGGCGGCTCGTTCGACTGCCGCGATCAGCTCGGCGGCATGGTCGGCGGCGGGCAGCGGGGGGAGGAAGACGCGCGGGTGGCCGTCGCGCACTTCGACGCACAGCGCCGTGATCGGCGGCGCCGCATCTGCCGGTGGTTGCGGCGGGTCGCTTACCGCCGTCTGCATGACCGGCACGGTCAGTGTGGTGGCATCCGGGAGCGGCGGGTGCGTGGCAAAGCGCGACGGTTCGGGGTCCGGTTCCGGTGCCAGCCAGCTCAGCGCGTCGAGTGGCAGTCGCAGCCCCATCGGCGAATCGCCGGGCGTGAGGATCAGCCGGCCGCGGCGCAGCGCCCAACGTCCGGTGCGCCACGCCGCTTCGCCGTCGGCGCGGTGCAGCGGCAGCGCGTACCCCGTCGGCTCGCCGGCGTCTGCGTCGAGTTCGGCGATCAGCGCCGCACGGCCCGCAGCGGTGCGCAGCCGCTCGTCGTCCTCGTCTGGATCGGCGAGCAGCGGTGGGTCGCCGCCGGGAAGCCGCGCTTCGCGGAGCAGCTGATCGAGCCGATCTTCGTACGCCGGCTCAAGCAGTTCGGCGTCGATCCCGAGCTGCGTGGCGATCGCGGTCGCGAGCGTGAGCGCGGCATCAGCGGGTGCGGTGCCTGCTTGGGCGGGGTCGGCAAGCAGCGCACGGTCGTGCCAGAGCGGCTGCCCGTCGGTTCGCCAATGCACGCCGATCGCCCAGCGCGGCAGCGGCTCGCCGGGGTACCACTTGCCTTGCGCGTGGCGCAGCAACGCGCCGGGCGCGAAGCGGTCGGCGAGACGACGAGCGAGCTGCGTCGCGAGGCCGTATTTGGCGGGCCCGTCGGCGTCGGTGTTCCACTCGGCGCCGTCCATGTCGCTTGCGGAGACGAAGGTCGGCTCGCCGCCCATCGTCAGGCGCACATCGGTGGCGCGCAGCCGCAGGTCGATCGAATGGCCGAGGTCGAGCACGCGCTGCCACTGTTCGTCGCTGTACGGCTTGGTGACGCGCGGTGGCTCGTGGATCCGCGTGACGCTGTTCGCGAAGTCGAACTCGGTTTCCAGTCCCTCCGGCCCGTCGATCGTTCCGGCGATCGGCGCGGCAGCAGCCGGCAGCGCGGTACAGGCGAGCGGAATGTGGCCTTCCCCGGCGAGCAGCCCGGAGGTGGCGTCGAGCCCGATCCAGCCGGCGCCCGGCAAATACGCCTCCGCCCAGGCGTGCAGATCGGTGAAGTCGGTGGCTGGACCGGCCGGCCCAGTGAGCGGTGCGCGGTCGGGAGCCAGTTGCACGAGGTAGCCGGAGGCAAAGCGGGCGGCGACGCCGAGCCGTCGCAGCGCCTGCACGAGTAGCCACGCGCTGTCGCGGCAGGAACCGACGCCGCGTTTGAGCGTCACTTCGGGCGTTTGCACACCCGGCTCCATGCGCACCGAATAGTCGACCGCCTGGTTGATCTGCCGGTTGAGTTCGACGAGCGTGTCGATCGAGTTGAGGTCCTTCGGGGTATGCCGTTTGAGCCAGCGTTTGAGTTTTGGGCTCGGTTTGCTGACCTCCAGGTACGGCGCGAGTTCCTTCTTGAGTGCCTCGTTGTAGCTGAACGGGAACTGCTCTGCCGATTCCTCGACGAAGAAATCGAACGGGTTAATCACCGTCATATCGGCGACGAGATCGACCGTGACGGAGAACTCGGTCACCGGTTCGGGGAAGACCAGTCGCGCGACATGGTTGCCGACCGGATCTTGCTGCCAGTTGACAAAGTGCGGCTGCGGACCGACGTGCAGCGAATAGCTCAGGATCGGCGTCCGGCAGTGCGCGGCCGGCCGGAGTCGGACGACTTGCGGCCCAAGCTGCACCGGGCGGTCGTAACGGTAGGAGGTGCGGTGCTCGACCGCGACATGAATGCTCACCGCCGTCCATGCTCTCAGCCGGCTGCCGCGCGCCGTATAGCCGATCGTCACAAGCCGCTTTCGCCACCGGTCGAGGAGCGGCGCAGGACGGGGCTGCGGACGGGCGTTCCTGGGTGCTTGCCGCGCTCGCTCGTGGCGCCGTGAAGCCTGTTCGCGTGCCGGGCTGGCTGCGATCTCGGCGGTTGCGCGTTAGCGTTCGGCATCTCGCCCGTCGGCGCTCGCAGCTGTGCACCGCCGACGGCGCGTCAATCCGTACCTGTTCGCGCACCCGTCCCGTGCGTGCGCGCCCAGCCACCACCGAGGAGAACCTGTGAGCCGCATCCCGCTGATCGCCGGCAACTGGAAGATGCACAAGACGACCCTCGAAGCCGAGGATTTCGTCGCTGCGTTCTTGCCAAAAGTGCAGGGGCTTGAGGGCGTCGAGCTGGCGATCTGCGCCCCGTTTACCGCGCTCGGGCCCCTCGTCGATTCGACTCGTGGCAGCAAGTTGCAGATCATGGCGCAGAATGTGCACGAGGCGCCGCAGGGCGCCTTTACCGGCGAGATCTCGGCCGTGATGCTGACCGACCTCGATGTTCACGGTGCGGTGATCGGGCATTCCGAACGACGCCAGTACTTCGGCGAGACCGACGCCGCGCTCGCGCAGAAGCTCGTGGCCTTGCTCCAGGCCGACCTGCTGCCGATCTTGTGTGTCGGCGAATCCGATGCACAGCGCGAAGCGGGGGAGACCGAGCAGGTACTCCAGACGCAGGTCGATGCTGCGATCGCCGGCCTGACCGCAGAGCAGCTTGCACAGATCGTCGTCGCGTACGAACCGATCTGGGCGATCGGGACTGGGAAGGTCGCGACGACCGAGCAGGCGCAGGAGGCGTGCGCGTTCGTGCGCTCCCGCCTGGCGGCGAAGGATGCCGACGCCGCTGCGCGCGTGCGCATCCTGTACGGCGGCTCGGTCAAGCCGGGCAACGCCGGCGAACTGCTCGCCCAACCGGACATCGACGGTGC
Organism: Patulibacter sp.; assembly: GCA_047604965.1. Lineage (GTDB taxonomy): Bacteria > Actinomycetota > Thermoleophilia > Solirubrobacterales > Solirubrobacteraceae > JAGIBJ01. The sequence continues at coordinate 20,767 of JASGGQ010000007.1, forward strand.
GCTCGTCGGCGGCGCTTCGCTCGACCCGGCCGATCTGCACGGCATCGCCGCCGCAGCGATCGGGTAGCGCGCCGCCGCCGCTGCCAGCGTCGCGGCCGCGTCTCAGCCGTAAAAGGCGCTGGCTGGCGGGCGTTCTGGCTCATCGTCCGGCTTCCATTTGCCGGGATTCAAGAGTCCACGTGGATCGGTGCGCAACGAGAGTTGCCGCACATGCTCGACCTCCCGGTCGACGTACCACTGGTGGCAGTCGTGCGTGCCGACGCCGAGCGCGCCGAGTCGCGCCATCCCAAGCGCGACATCCTCAGGCCCGGAATAGCGGCAGGCGAGCATCCCGATCGGGACGGTGTGCCCGGCCTCGATGTGCAGCACTGCGCCGGGCAGGACCTGATGGACCTCGTCGATCCGGTCGATCAGTGCCTCGCCGGCCACCTCGATGTGGAACCACTGGCCCGGCTGGCTCTCCAGCAGCCACCACACGCCGTGGTTGTACGACAGCATGCTGATCGCCAGCGGTGCTGCGGGATCGGTGCGTTCGTCGTGGATCGTGCCACCGGCCGCTTCGATCGCCGCGCGTGCCTCCGTGACGGTCGACGCATCAAGGATCGTGCGCAGGCTCGCGCGGCCCTTCGGCATCGCCGCACTGGCCGGCATCGGCTCGACCAACTGTGGTGGGTCGGCCGACACCAGACGCGGTTCGGGGAGCAGCTGCCGAAGCCGACGCACCATCGCAAAGGCGTCGTGGAAGTCCTCGAAGCTCGCCCACAGGCAGTGCCAATCCTGCAGCGGCTCCAGCCGCACGGTCGCGCGTGCGATCACGCCGCCGACGCCGTACGAATGCAGGTAGCCGGTCGCGTCGTCTCCCTCGACGTGGATCAGCTGCGCGTCCGGCTCGGCGTGCACCACGTCGAGCGCCGCGACGAACCCTGCCCAGTTCGGGCCATGTTTGATCGTGCCGGTGCCGCCTGACCCGCCGCCGAGGAAACCGCCGATCGTCGACTGAAGCGTTGAAGGGTAGAGCCACAGCTGCTGACCAGCATCGCGCGCAGCCGACTCCATCGTCAGCATCCGGCAGCCCGCCTCAGCGGTCAGCAGTCCATCGTCGATGCGCACCACCCGGTTGGCTTTGGAGGTGTCGAGTACCAGGCCGCCGCGCATCGGAATCGCCTGGCCGTAGTTGCCGGTGCCCTTGCCGCGTGTCGTGATCGGTACGCCGTAGCGGACCGCTGCGGCGACGCAGCCGGCAATCTCGTCGGCGCTGGCGGGGAAGGCGACGAGGTCGGCGAGCCCCAGCGGGTATTGCGCGGCGATCACCGGGGAAAACGGCGAACCGTCGATCGACGCCTTTTGGCGGGCGGTGATCTCGATCGTTGCGCGGCGCGGCCCAAGAAGCTCCCGCAGCTCGCATGCAAGTGCGTGAATCGCTTCGTTGGCCCCGGTGAGCGTCGCCACGACGCCAACGATTGCAACGCCGTCGGGCGCCGCGTTATGGCCCGCTGTCCAAACCGCGATGGGGGCGGCCCGCGTAGCGTCGAACGCGACGATGACCCCCGATTTCGCCGCACCCGCACCCTGCGCCGGCGCCACGATCTGACTGAGGAGCTTCGATGAGCGTCAGCGCTGCTACTGAGGAGTCGGAGCGCACGCTGATCGTCAGGGCGCGCGACGAACTCGTCCCCGACATCGTCGAGTTCCAGCTCGTTGCGGCCGACGGCGCGCCGCTGCCACTGTGGCAGCCCGGCGCGCACATCGACCTCGTGCTCGACGACGCGACCGTCCGCCAGTACTCGCTCTGCGGCGACCCGGCCGACCGCTCGTCGTACGTGATTGCCGTGTTGCGCGAAGCCGGCGGGCGCGGCGGATCGGTGCGCGTCCACGACGAACTGCACGTCGGTGAAGCCGTACGGATCCGTGGGCCTCGTAACCATTTTGCGTTCGAGATCGCGCCGTCGTACCGATTCATCGCCGGGGGAATCGGGATCACCGCGATCGTGCCGATGGTGCGGGCAGCCGCAGCAGCCGGCGCCCGGTGGAGCCTGGCGTACGGTGGGCGGCAGGTCGGCCAGATGGCATACGCGCAACAGCTGGCACGCGAGTTTCCCGAGCAGGTACGGCTCTATCCGAGCGCGTCGAACGGGCGGATGCAGGTTGAGGTGGTGCTGGCCGACCCGGACCCGGTGACTGACGTGTACTGCTGCGGTCCGCAGTCGCTGATGGATGCCGTCGAGCGGGCCGCACAGGACGCCGGCTGGCTGCCCGGCGCGCTGCGGCTGGAGCGGTTCGTGCCGCGTGAACTCGGCGCGCCGCTGCGCCAAGCGCCGTTCGAGGTCGATCTGCTGCTCTCCGGCCAGGTGGTGCAGGTACAGCCGCAGCAGTCGGTGCTGGAGGCCTGTCGTGCTGCCGGGGCGCTGGTGCTCTCCTCCTGCGAGACCGGCACCTGCGGCACCTGCGAAACGCCGGTGCTGGAGGGCGCCGTCGATCATCGCGACTCGGTGCTGACCGCCGATGAGCAGGCCGCCAACGATCGCATGATGATCTGCGTCTCGCGTGCCGCCGGCCAGCGGCTCGTGCTCGAGCTGTAGGGCGCTGTCCCAGCATGAGCTGCGGGCGGCTCCAGCGCATGCCGCACGCTTCTCGCCGCCAGCGCGCGATACTGCATGGCGATGCCGATCCAGTCCACGTTCCCGCAGGTCGCTCTCGTCGTGCTCGACGGCTGGGGGCTCGCGCCAGACAGTCCCGGCAATGCCGTCGCGCTGGCCGAGACCCCGGTGATGGATCAGCTGTGGGACACCTCGCCGCGCACGACGCTGATCGCCTGCGGCCGGGAGGTCGGCCTGCCGGCTGGCCAGATGGGCAACAGCGAAGTCGGCCACCTCAACCTCGGCGCCGGCGCCGTCGTCAAGCAGGACCTCACGCGGATCGACGAAGCGATCGAGAGCGGCGCACTGGCGCAGAACCCGGTGTTGCGTGCCGCCTACGAAGGCGCGCCGCGCGTGCATCTTGTCGGACTGGTCTCCGATGGCGGCGTGCATTCCGGCTGGGACCACCTCCAGGCGCTGATCGCGCTCGGCCGCGAGCTTGGCGTGCCGGAGCTCGTGATCCACGCCTTCACCGACGGGCGCGACACCTCGCCGACCGGCGGCCGCAGCTACCTCGCGCAGGTGCAGGAGTGGTGCGACGCGGCCGGCAACGCACGGATCGGCACGGTGATCGGCCGCTACTACGGGATGGATCGCGACCGCCGATGGGAACGCACCCAGCAGGCGTACGACCTGCTGGTCCACGGGATTGCGCAGCAGCATGCCGATACCGCCGCCGACGCGATCGAGCAGGCGTACGCTCGCCAAGAGACCGACGAGTTCGTTACCGCGACGACCGTCGGCAACGAAGCAACGATCCGGCCGGGCGACAGCGTCGTGGCGTTCAACTTCCGGCCCGACCGCGTGCGGCAGCTCAGTCTCGCGCTGGCCGATCCGCAGTTCGGCGAGATCGACCGTCGCGACGCCGCGCCGATCGCGCGCTACGCGACGCTCACCGAATACGACGAAACGTACCCGTACCCGATCGCCTTCCCACCGGCGCGCCCGACGGTCACCTTGCCGAAGGTGATCGCCGAGCATGGTGGAACCCAGCTGCACGTCGCCGAGACGGAGAAATACCCGCATGTCACCTACTTCTTCGCGGGCGGCGAAGAGCAGCCCGAAGTGGGGGAGGTGCGCGAAGTGGTGCCGAGCCCGCGCGACGTGCCGACCTACGACCACAAACCGGAGATGAGCGCCGCCGGGGTCGCGCAGGCGTTTATCGACCGGTGGCTCGCCGACCGTCCGACCTTCGGCGTGATCAACTTCGCCAACGCCGACATGGTTGGTCACACCGGCTCAATTCCCGCAGCGACGCGGGCCGTGTCGTTCGTCGACGCGCGCCTGGGGGAGATCATTCGCGCGGTCACCAGCACCGGCGGCGCGGTGATCGTCACCGCCGACCACGGCAACGCCGATGAGATGCTCGAAGCAGATGGCTCGCCGGACACGGCGCACTCGCTCAACCCGGTGCCGCTCGTGATCGTCGGAGACGGCATTGCGCTCACCGGTACCCCGGAGACGGTGCCGCTCCAAGGGCCGCGCGTGACCGCCGAAGTGCAGACGAGCGGCCGCACCGGCGCGTTGTGCGACGTTGCGCCGACCGTGCTCGCCCTGCTCGGCTACACCCAGCCGCCGGAAATGACCGGCCGCTCGCTCGTCTAGAAGGCCGTGCAAAGTGAGCTGTGGGCGCGCAACCGCCGCGACGCCCCCGGATGGTTCCGCCGTCGCCAAACTGGCTTGTTGCGATGCTTTCGCCACCCTATAGTTGATTGCGGATGCAACGATTCGACGGCAACGCTGACGGCCCGATCGGCGCGTTTGTCGCGACGCTGACCTGTGCCCCTCACCTCGGCACCGGTCCGGTTCCGCTCGCCGAATCGCAGCCCGCGCCGCAGCGACGCCCCGACGGCGAGGACACGCAGCTGACCGCCGACGAATACCATGCCTGGCGCGGCTTCTTGCGCGCGCATCAGGCATTGTGCCGCGTGCTCGACGAAGAGCTTCAGCGCGACACCGGCGTGCCGTTCGTGCAGTACGACGTGCTCGTGCAACTCGCCGACGCCGGTGGTCGCCTGCGGATGCGCGACCTCGCCGGGCGGTTGCTCGTCAGCCGCAGCGGCGCGACCCGTCTGATCGACCGGATGGAAAAGGACGGCCACGTGATGCGCGAACGCTGCTCGCAAGACGGCCGCGGCCAGTTTGCGGTGCTCACGCCGGCCGGGATGGAAGTGCTTGAGCGCGCCCGCCCGACCCATTTGCGCGGCGTGCGCCACCGATTCCTCGCGCAGATCGACGATCAGCAGCTGCTGGCCGTCGGCGCGGCCTTCACACGGGTGCTGCGCGAACTCGAACGCGAAACCGGCGAGCCGCTGCTGTAGCTGGGTGGTGGTGAGTGATGGCGCCGCCCGCCGCCGCGCCGTCACACATCGAGCTACGCTTCGCCGTTCATGGCTCGCCCTCGCTCGTGCTTTCAGATCACCACCCGCGATCCCGAAAGCCGAGGACGCGCCGGCCTGCTGCACACGGCACACGGCACCGTCCGCACGCCGGCCTTCGTGCCGCTGGCGACGAAAGGCACCGTCAAAGGGCTTGAGCCGCGCGACGTGCGGGCGCTTGGCTACGACATGGTGCTGGGCAACACCTTCCACCTGATGACGACGCCCGGCTCCGAACTGGTCCAGGAGTTCGGCGGATTGCACCGGTTCATGCGCTGGGATGGCCCGATCGTCACCGACTCCGGTGGCTTCCAGGTGTTCTCGATGGGGCACGGCACGATCGCCGACGAAGTCAAAGGGCGCAGCGCGCAGACCGGCGGCGCGGCGCGCGACGGCAAGACGCTGAAGATCAACGAGCAGGGCGTTGCATTCCGCTCGTACCTCAACGGCTCGCGCCAGTTCCTCGGCCCGGAAGACTCAATGCGCGTCCAAGCCGAACTGCACAGCGACATTGCGCTGGTGTTCGACGAATGCACGCCGTTTCACGTCAGCCGAACCTACACCGACCGTTCCACGCAGCGCACGCATCGCTGGCTCGAACGCTGCCTGGATTGGCATGAAGCGCACGCGCCGGGCGACCAGCTCGTGTACGGCATCGTGCAGGGCGGCGTCTACCAAGATCTGCGTCAGGAATCGGCGCGGGTGATCGGCGCAAGCCGCTGCGACGGGATCGCGATCGGTGGCTCGCTCGGTGCGGACAAGCCGCAGATGTACGAGGTCGTCGACTGGGCGACGCAGGTGTTGCCGGAGGAACGGCCTCGGCATCTGCTGGGGATCGGCGATGTCGACGACCTGCTGCGCGGCGTCGAACTGGGGATCGACACCTTCGACTGCGCGATGCCGACGCGGCTCGCACGCCACGGCGCCGCGCTCGTGCCGAATCCCGCGAAACGCTGGCGGCTTGATATCACCGGCTCGCCGATGCGCCGTTCGCAGGCGACGGTGATGGACGGCTGCCCCTGCCCGCTGTGCAGCGAAGGGTTCACCGTCGGCTACCTCGCGTATCTGATCCGCATCAAGGAGCAGACCGGGCCACGTTTGCTGACGCTGCATAACCTCGCGTATACCGCACGCCTGATGGCCGATCTGCGCGACGCGCTCGATGCGGGGAGGCTGGGCGAGCGGATCGCGCAGCTCCGCGCCGGTGACGCGCCGCGCGTCTTCGTCGACCCGAATGGTGCGCCGTACGCCGGTGCCCCGCCGCTCGGCGCACCGGTCGTCGCGGCCTGACCGTGCTTTGTGGCGACGGCCGTCGGCAGGGCGCCGCGTCGTACGGCCTAGCCCTCGAGGGATAGGCCCTTATGCCGTCGTTTCGCTGCGGGCGTCGCTTGGGTCGTTGACGGCCTGGGCGATCGTGTCGCCGCGCTCGACCGTCTTGGCGTTGCGTGGGTCGCGCGCGACGAGCCGCTCGATCAATGGCATGAAGCCGCGCAGGAGGAAGTGGCCGCGCACCCAGCGCGGCGCGAAGATCAACTGCGCCCGCTTTTCGATCCCCTGCATCGTGATCTCGACGGCATCTTCGACGGTCATCCGCTTCATGAAGAGCTTCGGCACGCCCTTCATGCCGCCGGCCGTTTCGCCGTCGACGGTGTCGCGTACCAGCTTCGTGTCGACCCACGAGTAGTAGACGGTGCCGACGCGCGTCCCGGTGGGGTATAGCTCCATCCGCAGCGCGCGACTGAGATTATCGACGCCGGCCTTCGCGGCGGTGTACGGAGTCATCATCGGCATCGGCTGGATCGCCGACTGCGACGAGACGTTGAGGATGTACCCCTTGCGTTCGACGACGTACGGCACGGCGGCGCGGATGGTGTTCCAGACACCGGTGAGGTTGACGGCGATGGTGCGATCCCAGTCAGAGTCGCGCAGCCCCCGCAGTGTCCCGACCGGGGAGACGCCGGCGTTCGCGACGACGACATCGATCCCGCCGAAGTGCGCGGCCGCGTCGTCGATCGCTTTCGTGAGCGACTCGCGATCGGTCACATCGGCAAAGTACGCTTGTCCGCCGAGTTCGCTGGCGAGCGCTTCGAGCAAGTCACGCTCAAGGCCGACAAGTGCGACCTTCGCGCCGCGTTTGGCTGAAGCGCGAGCGATCTGTGCGCCGATGCCGCGCGCGGCGCCGGTCACCAGCACGACGCGTCCGTTGAGGTCATAGCGAGGAGCCATTACGCGAGTGTAACCTACCCGAGGTCAGTTTGGTACCCGTTCGTACCGGACCTCGGGTGAGGTGGCCGATCATCGACGCATCCGGCTACTGGCCGAGTTGCCCTTCGAGCTGCTCGACGATCCCAGGGAGATCGCCGCCCGAGATGGAGAAGTCGGTGTGCGAGATCTGATCGGAGAGCCAATAGCCGAAGGCACCGCCGCCGCCGGCCATCGCCGCGCCGAGGATCAGCAGCTTGGCCACGGTCGCCGCCGGGTTGCGCTTCTTCGGGCGGCCCGCCGGAGCGAGCACCGGCGGGCGACTGCCTTCGCCGGCCCCGGGCGGCCAGTCGCGTTCGCTGGCGGCACGCGGCTGGAGTCGCTGCACCGGACTGGGCGCCGGAGTTGGCGCGGCAGGCGCACGGCCGGTCAACGCACCCCGACGTGTGACACGCGTGACCCCGGTGTCGCCGGCACCACCGAGCCGCGTGACTTCGGTCTGCTCGCCGGGGCCGAGCCGGGTGACGCCGGTCGCCGCAGCGTCGCCGAACAGTGCAGCGTGCAGCGCCTGGGCGCTTTGCGGTCGCTCCGCAGGATCGAACGCGATCGCGCGCGCGACGGCCACCGCAACCTGATGGGGCACGCCGTTGATCAGCCGGTCAAGTGGCGGCGGCCGGCGATCACGCTGCGCGAGCGCCAACTCCGACAGCGTCTGGCCGGCAAACGGCAGACGGCCGGTCATCAACTGGAAGATCACGACGCCGAGGCCGTACACGTCGGCCAGTGGACTGGCTTTGTCGCCGCTGGCCTGCTCCGGTGCAAGATAGGCGACGGTGCCCAGGACCGCGCCGTGCTGGGTGACCGACAGCGAGTCGCCGGCCCACGCGATGCCGAAATCGGCCAGCTTGACCTGCCCGTCGTCGGCGAGCATCAGATTGCCCGGCTTGACGTCGCGGTGGATCACGCCGTGGCGATGCGCGTGCGTGAGGGCGCGGCAGGCGCCGTCGGCCAGATGCAGCGCAGTTTCGACCGAGAGCCGGCCATGCTCTTGCAAGAGCTGCGCCCCGGAGCGTCCTTCGACGTACTCCATCACGATGTAGTACCGGCCCTTGTCGGGGTCGAAGCCGTAGTCGAAGACCTGCACGATGTTGGGGTGGACCAGGCGCGCGGCGGACTTCGCCTCGCGCTGGAACCGCTGCACGAACTGCGGGTCGTCAGCGAGATGTTCGGCCAGCAGCTTGACTGCCACGGTGCGCTCCAGCCGGCGGTCGAACGCCTTGACGACGCGGGCCATGCCGCCCGAGCCGACTCGCTCTCCGAGCTCGTAACGGCCGATCAAGACATCGGCGCTCATCGTGGCGTACCTCCGGCGAGCCTGTCGATGGCGCGCCGCCACGCCTCGCGGGCCGCGTCGTATTGCTTGCGGGCTTCGGTGATCTGGTCGCGCACGGCAGCCTCCGGGCCGTCGATCGCCGCGCCACCACCGGAGCCGTCGTCGGGCGTTGGGGTAACCCCGCTACCGGGGTCGGTGGTGCCGCCATCAGGTGAGGTCGCCTCAGGCGTGGGCGTCGGCGTGGGATCGGTGGCCGGCGTGGGCGTCGCCTGCGGCGTGTCGGTCGGGGTGATCGTCGCCTGCGCCTGCGCCGACTGCGTTTCGCGGCTCGCCGCGACGCGCAAGCACTCCGAGATCGCTTCGGTTCGCAGCTGCTCGATCGCGTTCTGCAAGCTCTGCTCGACCGTCACCGCCGTATTTTGCGGCAGTTTGGAGACGGTCGACTGCGCGCCGCTGAGTTGCCCCTTGACGGCGTCGCAGCGCCCCTCCGAAGCGTACTGCTGGATCTTGGTGAGCCGGTCGCGCAGATCGACGGCCGACGCCTCGGGGATGCCGAGTTGCGGCGGGTGCAGTGCGAACCCGGCAGCGGTCCCTCCTCCGAAGGTGAGCAGGGCAAAGAAGAACCAGCGCAGGGCGGCCATCAGCAGGGCATCTTCGCGCGTTGGCGGCGTCGGTGTCGCCGGTCGTCGCTCATAGTCCGGCGCCGAGCCGGTCGGCGAGCGGGTCCGGTAGCCCGGCACCGCGAATCGCGGCCTGCGCGGAGGCGATGTCGTAGGGGGTGCGGTGCCAGGTCACGGTGCGGGTCTCGGTGTCAAGTTCCAACCATGCGGCGCGAGGGTCACGGTCGCGCGGCTGACCCACGCTACCGGGGTTGAAGATCCAACTGCGCTCACCGAACTCGACGCGATCACCGTCGGTTCGCAGCACCCCGGCGGCACCTCCGACGACGCTCGCATCGAGCTGCCAGGAGAGCGCCAGATGCGAGTGGCCGACCAGTACCGCCTGCTGAATTTGATCTTCCAGCAGCATGCGCGCGACCGACGGCTCCACGACGTACTCCCAGGCCGGGTCCCGCATGCTGCCGTGCGCGAGGCCGACCCCGTACACCTGCGTGGCGCTCGCCCAAGCGCCGATCTCGTCGCGCTCCTGCTGCGACAGTTGTTGCGCCGTCCACGAGATCGCGATGCGGGCCGAGCGGGAAAACCCCTCTGCGGAGGAGATGCCGGCAGCGACGAGATCGTGGTTGCCGGCCAGGCAGACGGTGCAGTGCGCGCGGACGAGCGCCAGGCAGGCCGACGGACGCGCGCCGTAGCCGACCACATCGCCCAGGCACCATGTTTCATCGACGCCGACGCCGGCAATCGCGCCGAGCGTCTCCTGGAGCGCCTCCAGGTTGCCGTGGATATCGGAGATCACCGCGATCTTCACGATGTCGTGCTCTGATCAGCGCCGCCGTAACGCTGTTCGTAACGCTCGACCGCATCGTCGAGCGCATCGGCGAGTTCGGCGGCGAAACGAGGCGAAAGCACCACCTGCGTGACGACCATGCCGGCCGTCTCTTCGCTGGCGGCGGCCGGGGTGCGGTCGACATGCGCGAAGGTCAGCGTCACCTCGTATTCGCTGATGGTCACATCGGCGAAGTTCGCGTATTCGGCGCGCAAGCCCTCGCGTGCATGGAGGCGATAGCGCGGCAGGTGATCGCCGTCGGACATGGCCGCAAACTACCATCGGCTCCGTGCGCTACCTCGTTGTCGCCGTTGGTCGCCTGCGGCCACCCTACGTTGACGACGGCGATCACTACCTCAAACGGCTCAAAGCGCACGCCAAGGTCGAGCTGATCGAGGTCAAGAGCGACGATCAGGTCGAACGCCAGCTCCCGCCGAATGCGTACGTCGTGCTGCTCGACGAGCGCGGCCGATCGCGCGACTCGGTCGCATTCAGCCGCTTTCTCGACGAGCGGCGGCTCGATGGCCGGCCGCTGGTATTCGTCGTCGGCGGCGCCTACGGGCTCGCGTTGCCACGCGCCGATGAGCTGATGAGCTTTGGGCCGATGACGCTGCCGCACCAGCTCGCCCGGGTGGTGTTGCTCGAACAGCTGTACCGTGGACTCGCGATCCTCGCCGGGTCGCCGTACCATCACGCCGACGCCCCCGGAAGCTGAGAACCGCCGTCTGATGCCCGCCGATCCCGTCACAACGTCTGCCGCTGGAATCGACGTGGCGCTGCGCACCGCGATCGCTGAGCTTGCTGCCCACGCCAGCGAGATCGAGGTGACATCCAGCCAGGTGGTGCTCACGCCGCCGCGCCAGGCCGGACACGGAGATCTGGCGACGAATGTGGCGATGACCCTTGCCAAGCGCGCCGGGCGGCCACCGCGCGCGATCGCCGACGCGATCGCGGACCGGTTGCCTGAGGCGCTCGGCGATCTCGTCGCCGGCGTTCAGGTCGCTGGCCCCGGCTTCTTGAATCTGACGCTCGGCGACGCCTACCTGCGCGACGCGCTGGCGGTGATCGCCGGCGCCGGCACTGGCTGGGGCGGCGGGACGGTCGCGAGCGCTGAGCGGATCAACGTGGAGTTCGTCTCCGCGAATCCGACCGGACCGATGCACATCGGGCACGCCCGCAATGCGGCGTACGGCGATGCGCTGGCACGGCTGCTCGCATTTCACGGCCACGAGGTGGAGCGCGAGTACTACGTCAACGACTTCGGCAGCCAGGTCGCGAACCTCGGCGCGTCGATCTCCGCTCGCGCGCGCGGCGTAGAGGTGCCGGAGGGCGGGTACCTCGGCGAGTACGTGCATGAGCTGGCGCAGCAGATCCCCGGTGCGGCCGATGCGAGCATCGCCGAGCTGTCGGCGCAGGGTGTGGAGGCAATGCTCGGGCGCGCGCGGGAGACGCTCGATCGGTTCGGCGTGCAGTTCGACCGCTACTTCAGCGAGCGCACGCTGCACCAAGGCGAGCCAAGTCCGTTCGAGGTGGCGCTCGCGCGGCTGCGCGACAGCGGCGACCTGGAGCTTGAGGATGGTGCATGGTGGCTGCGAACCGAGCGCCGAGGCGACGACAAGGATCGCGTCGTGGTGCGCGCGACCGGCGAGCCGACCTATTTTGCGTCCGATTTGGCGTATCTGCTCGACAAGATCGGCCGTGGCTACGACCGGCTGGTCTTTGTGCTGGGCGCCGATCATCACGGCTACATCGGGAGGATGCGCGCGGCGGTCGAAGCGTTCGGCGGCCAACCTGATGCCGTTGAGTTGCTGACGATGCAGCTCGTGCATCTCGTTGCCGGCGGTGAGCAGGTGAAGATGAGCAAGCGCGCCGGCCAGTTCGTGACGCTCGACGATCTGATCGACGAGATCGGCGTCGATGCGGCCCGCTGGTACCTGCTGCAACGCTCGCACGACACCGCCGTCGAACTGGACGTGGAGCTGGCGCGCAGGGAGTCCAGCGAGAACCCCGTGTACTACGTGCAGTACGCGCACGCCCGCTGCTGCTCGGTGTTGACCAAGGTCGGCGCGGAGGCGTCGGCGCTCGTCGGCGGATTGGCCGGCGACGGTGCGGCGGCGTTGCGCGAGCTGCCGGTCGCGGTGGAGCCGGCGGAGAAGGCGCTGGTGCTCAAACTTGGGGAGCTGCCCGATGTCGTTGCGCAGGCCAGCGACCGGCGCGCCCCGCACCGCATCGCGACGTACGCGCTGGAGTTGGCGCAGGGCTTCACCGCCTTCTACCGTGATTGCCGCGTGGCCGGCGCGCAGGGCGACGGCGTTGAGTCGTGGCGTGCAGCGCTGACGGCCGCCACCCGCGACACGCTGGCGACGAGCCTGGGCCTGCTCGGCGTCGCCGCGCCGCAAAGCATGGAGCGCCGCGACGAGGCGTAACGACTGCCGCCTCAGAGCAACGCTCTGAGCGCCGGCGCTGATCCGGCGGCGCTGACGGCTCAGAGCGTTGAGAACCAGCCGAGGCCGAGTGCGTCGAGTTGGCGCGTCAGTTCGGTCGTGATGCGTGGCAGCTCGCCGGTCGCCAGCAGCAGTCCGAAGCCGACGAGGATCGCGCCGGAGAGCAGCGAGATCGCGCGGTGATGGCGGGAAAACCAGCGCATCGGTCCCATCGCGCGCTGCAACAGCAACGCACACAGTAGGAACGGGATCGCCAGCCCGAGGCCGTAGCCGGCCAGCAACACACCGCCGGTGCCGACGGTATCTGCGGAGGCCGCAGAGCTGAGGATCGCTCCGAGCGTTGGACCGAGGCACGGCGACCAGGCAACCGCGAAGGCCGCCCCGGCGATGATCGGGCTCACGCCGGCGTTGTCGAGCAGCAAGCGCACCTGAGCGCTGCGCGAGAGCCGTGTCGACCAGCCAGCGACGATCACGGCGACCCCAAACGCGGTCATCAGCAGGCCGGAGACGACGTTCAGGGTGTGGCCGTGCGCGTCGAGCAACTGCCCGAGACCGGTCGCGGTCATTCCCAGCAGCGTGAAGATCAACGTGAAGCTCAAGCAGAACAGCACTGCCGGCAACAGCACCGTGCGGCGTTGCGTGCTCTCCATCTCCGGCAGCGAGAGGCCGGTGATCGTCGAGAGGTAGCCGGGGACCAGCGGCAGCACGCATGGCGACAGGAAGCTCACCGCTCCAAGCGCGACCGCAGCGAAGATCGTCGGCGTCTGCATCGCGCTACCCCTCGTCGATCGCGGCGAGTTCGGCGTCGATTCGTGCGTCGTCGGCAGCGCTCACCGGCGTTCCGATCACTGTTGCCCCGCTCGCGCCGTCGCGCGTTGGGGTGTCGTCGCGCTGGCGGCGTCGGCGTAGCAGCAGTGCGATGCTCGCCGCGCCGGCGAATCCGGCCAGCCACGGCGCTGCGGCCGCGATCGGCGACCGATCGTTGACGAGCGCACGCTCCCCGTATTCGGCGACCAGTCGCTGCTTGATCTGCGCTTTGGTGAGCCCTTGCTCGATCCACGTCTCGATCAACTGGCGTTCGTCGTCGGCCGCTCGGCCGGATGACGTGGCGAGCGGGCGCCCGCACTGCACGCACATCACCTCATCCTCGACATCGGCCTGGCTGACGCGCGCCGCCAAGGCCGCCGACGGGCCAAGCCCACTGCCGGCCGCGACGCCGAGCAGCAGCATCAGCGTCAGCGCGCGTCGCGCTCTGGTCAACGCGCCGGTCATGACGCTGAGCTCAGCTCCAGTTTCGGGTTGATGCGCGCCGACGTGCCCGCAGCCGCCAGGGCGCGGTTCGCAAATTCGGCGGTGATCGCCCCACGCGATAGTGCGACGATCCGCCCGGCGGCGTTGATGACGTACGTCTCCGGCGGCGCGCTCGCCCCAAAAGCGTCGTACAGCTTGTCGTCGACATCGCGCACGCTTGGGTATGGCAGCCGCCACGCACGCACTTTCGCGAGACTGTTCTGCGACGGGTCGACGTGCGTAACGCCGAGCACCTGGCCATCGCCGGCCCGCTGAAGCGCACGGTGCATCGCGGAGAGGATCGGCGCTTCATCGGCACAGGGCGGGCACCACGACGCCCACACGTTGACGACCACGACCTGGCCGCGCAGGTCAGCCAAGGCGATCGTGCCCGACGCGCCGAGTTTCGGCAGGCGAAGCTGCGCGGCCGGCGCGACCGGCTGCTGGCCGCGCTGCACGGCCGTGTCGAGGTTCGTCGACGATCCGCCGCTCAGTAGCCCGTACGCGAGCAGCGCGACCAGCAGCACGGCGAGCGTGACGACGGCGACTGGCACGGGGGAGCGGCGCATCCGGCCACGAAGCGTAGAGCGCGAGCGGCGGTGTGCGCGCCGCGCACCGGCTGCCAGCGCTATGCTGGGCCGCGAGCGGCCCGATCCGGGCCGACTCACCAGGCGGGTGTAGCTCAGTTGGTAGAGCGCCAGCTTCCCAAGCTGGAGGTCGCGGGTTCGAAGCCCGTCGCCCGCTCTTCCTCAATGCTTGACGGCCTGGCTGCCGCCGGAAAAGAACGCGAACCAGACGCCGGCGGCGACGAACGCCAAACCGACCGCGACGACCAGCACCTTGTCGAGCATCGTCGGCGGCTCGAACTCGCCCCCGCCCCGCACCGACCGCAGCCAGCGCGCCGCCGCGAAGTTCGTCTCCGAGCGCGACCCGAAATGATCGGTATAACGGTTGTCGAGTCGCGTCAGCAACTTGCCGATCAGCACCATCGTCACAGGGATCCCGACGATCACCATCAGGTACTGCTTCATCCCACTCGCAGATACCTTCGAGAACTGCGCCGCGAGCCACAACCACAACGCAGGCGCCCCCGCCCACATCGCGATGCTCCCGAAAAACATGCCGAGCACCAGCCCCACTTGATGTAGGCGCTGGCCGGCAGTCAGCGGACGCGCCGGGTCCGCCGCAGCTTCAGGCAGAGAGTCATCCATCGCGAGCGGATCGTAGCGGCGCCAGCGGCGCTCTGCGACCCTGGTCACAGAACCTGCGCGAGTAGGCGCCCACAGCCGCCGCCGTGCGGGGCATCGGACGACGACGCTCTGCGATACTCCGCCGGTGCCCGCCGTGCAGGTCTCCCGCTCGCGTGCCCGGACGATCCGGTTCACGCTGGCGCTCACGCTCGCGATTTTTCTCGCCGGGATGCTCGTCTACACGACCTTCTCCGCCGCCAGCCCCGAACGGTTCCCGTCACAACTCGCAACACACGCGACGCCCGGCCAGACCTACCGCGTCGGCGGCCGCGTCCTGCCCGGAAGCGTCAGCCGCCCCGGCGGCATCCTCAAATTCAAACTCGCGAACCCAACGACGACCAGCGGCAAGACGATCGCGATCACCTACGCCGGCACCGTCCCCGACACCTTCCGCGAAGGCCGCGACGTGATCATCGACGTCCAACGCGCAGCCGGCACCACCACCTTCGAAGGACAAGGCAACTCACTGCTGACGAAATGCCCGTCGAAGTTCAACGGCACCGAGATGAACCCCGATACCGGGCCGATCGACAAGCAAGCAGCCGCCCAACAAGCCGAACAGGCACAGTAACCGGCAGATGGACGTCGTCGGCCGCGCGCTTCTGCTCCTCGCACTCGGACTCTCAATCTTCGGCTCCGGTGCGGCGCTCGCCGCCGCGCGCGGCACCGGTCCGCACGGCCTGCTGCGATCCGCACGACGCGCACTGTACGCCGTGCTCGCGATGGCAGCCGGTGCCTTCACGATCCTCGAAGTCGCCTTCATCGCACCAGACTTCCACTACGCAACGGTCGTCGGCCACGCATCGCTCACGACACCGCTGATCTACCGCATCGCTGCGCCGTGGGCCTCCCAAGAAGGCTCGCTGCTGCTCTGGCTGCTCCTGCTCGCCCTGACCTCGACCATCGCGATCCGCAGCCTGCGCGGACGGATGCGCGACATCGAGCCATACGCACTCGCCGTCCTGCTGCTGCTCGCCGCATTCTTCGCCGGACTGCTCGTCTTCGCCGCAAAGCCGTTCGAAACATCACCGGTCGCGCCCGCCGACGGACTCGGCCTCAGCCCACTCTTGCGCTACCCGACGATGATGATCCACCCGCCACTGCTCTACAGCGGCTACACCCTGTTCGCGGTGCCATTCGCATTCGCGATCGGCGCGCTCGCAGCCGGCCGGCTCGGCGGCGACTGGATCGTGCACACACGCCGCTACGCACTCACCGCCTGGCTGCTGCTCGGCATCGGCATCATCCTCGGCTCCCGCTGGTCGTACGCCGAACTGGGATGGGGCGGCTACTGGGCATGGGATCCCGTTGAAAACGCATCGCTGCTGCCGTGGCTGACCGCGACCGCGTTCCTGCACACCATCGTCGTCCAAGAACGCCGCGGGCTGCTGAAAACATGGAACATCAGCCTCGTCCTCGCCACCGGCCTGCTCTGCCTGCTCGGCACCTTCCTCGTGCGCTCCGGCGTGCTCTCCTCGATCCACGCATTCGGCCAGTCGACCGTCGGCCCACCGTTCCTCACCCTGATCGGCGCACTCCTCGCACTGTCGATCGGACTCGTCATCAGCCGCCGCACCATGCTGCAACCCGAAGGCGAAATCCCCCTGCTCTCACGCGAATCAATGTTCCTGCTCGGCAACCTCGCGCTGATCGTGCTCGCGATCGTCATCCTCTGGGGCACCTTCTTCCCGCTGATCTCAGAAGCGATCACCGGCGAAGCAGCATCAGTCAGCACCACCTGGTTCTCACAGTACGCAACACCATCAGCACTCGCGATCGTCGCGCTCTCCGGCCTCGCGCCGATGCTGCCGTGGGGGCGGGGGCGCCTCGGCACGCTCGCCCGCGCCGCGCGCGCTCCACTGACCGTCGCGGCCATCGCCCTCACCGGCGCGATCATCCTCGCCGGCACCCACAGCATCGCCGCGCTCGCGATGATCGCCGCCGCCGCCTTCACGATCACCGCGATCATCCGCGAGTTCGCGCTCGCCGCCCGCACCCGCCGCGCACTCAGCGGCGACCGCGGCCCGCGCGCCATCATCCGCGCCATCGCGAGCAACCGCCGACGCTACGGCGGCTACCTCGTCCACGCCGGCCTGGCCACCCTGCTGCTCGGCGTCGCCGCCTCCACCGCGTTCGATACCACCGTGCAGCGCCAACTCAAACCCGGCGAACGCATCACCCTCGCCGGCGGCCGCCAAGTGCAATACCAACACACCACCGGGCGGATCGTGCTCAACAACGACGACCGCGTCGAACGAATCGAAATCGCCGCCCAGTTCCGCGTATGGCGCGGCGGCAACCCGGCCGAAACGATCACCGCCAGCCACGACTTCTACCCCTCCCAGGCCTTCGTCGCCTACGGACCGGTCGGCCGCTTCTTCGAAGGCGAAGAAACCAGCGAAATCTCGCTGCACTCCTCAGCCACACGCGACCTCTGGGTCGCCGCGACCCCAGACTCCGACGACATCGTCGCCCGCGCCAAAAAAGTCAACGACGGCTTCGTTCGCGTCAGCGACGGCCTCACACCGCAGCTCGCCAGCGCACTCCTCGCCAAATCGATCCAGGGCATCATCGACGGCTACATCGCCAACGACCCGCCGGTGATTGTGCGCGCCATCGACGCACCCGGCGTCGCATGGGTGTGGGCCGGCGCCCTGCTGATCATCCTCGGCGGCCTCATCGCACTCAGCCAGCCATCGGTCGCACGCTCCCGGCAACGCGCCGCCGCACTGGCTCGCGTCGGCCGTGAACTCGGACCAGCGTAGTGCTGTCCTTCCTCCTCGTCATGGCCGTCGCCGCGGCCGCACTGACCTACGTCGGCTGGCCACTACGCGCAGGCGCCCCCAACCCCTCCCGCGACGAACCGGACCCGCGACTGATCGACGCCCGCGACCGCGCGCAACTCGCCAAAGACCGCAAGCTCGACGAAATCCGCGAACTCCGAGCCGACCGGCACGCCGGCAAAATCGCGACGCCCGACGCCGCCAACCTCGAACGGAAGCTCCGCGCCGAAGCCGCCGACCTCCTCCACGCACTCGACGCCGCCGAAGCAGCACTCGCCGAAGCCACCGCCCACAACGACCCACCCACGCACTCGCCCAACCCGCTACCCTGACGGCCGTGGAATCGTTCCTTCAACTGGTGCAGCTCGCCCTCTCCATCGGCGTTATCTCCGGCGTCCTCGCCCACTCCGGCAAAGACGGCGGCCTCTCCGGCGCCTTCGGCGTCGGCTCCGGCTCCGGCTCACTCGGCGGCGGCTCCATGCTCGAACGCAACGTCACCCGCTGGACCATCGCCCTCAGCATCCTCTGGACGCTGAATACCATCGCGCTGATCAAGCTCGCTTCCTGAACTCGGGGAGCGGCGGCTCGCACGCACGCTGAGCCACCCGTGAGCCTCGATGGCCCAGAGGGCCACCTGCGTTCCCGCGTGGCCCATCGCACGCACGATCCTTGCTCCCCGAGTCCAGGGGCACGGTCGCAAGAGCGGTGGTTCGCACGTACGCTGAGCCACCCGCGAGCCTCGATGGCCCAGAGGGCCACCTGCGTTCCCGCGCGGTCACGCCCGGTAGGCGTCAGGCGACGAGCTCCAAACCGCAGGTCAGCAGCGGCGGGCAAGCGGTCGCCGTCGTACGTTCCGGCAACCGGTTGAGACGCGCGATCAACTGCGAATCGCCGCCGACCGCGAGCACGTCGGCAAGCACCGCCGCAACATCGCCCGCCAGCACGACATCACCGAGCAACGCGACCGTCGCACCACCCTCGACCAACGACGCGGCCCGCCCAATCGCGCGAAAGCGCGTCGCGACCGGACCGGCCGTCTGCACCTGATCGATCCGCGAAACCCGCACCACCGGCCCATCGCACTCAGCCGCCAGTTCCAAGCCGATCCGACGCTCCCCCGCCGGCAGCAGCACGAGGTTACGCGCCGCTGCCGCGAGCGGCGCACCGCCCAACGCCGCAGCGTGACCGGTCGACGCCGCACCAAACTCCGCAGCCGACGCCGTGTCGTGCAACACGCCACCGGCCCGCCCCGCATCAATCAACGCCACAGCCGACGCGGGCGTGCCCTCCACGTCGATCGAACGCGGCAACGTCCCCGGATCGGACGGGGCATCGAGCAACGTCACCGTCGCCGGCGCAACCGGCAGACCGACACGCCCCGTGTACGGGCTGGTGCCGGTCGCATGCGAAAGGCCGGTACACGCGGCACCTGCCAGCGCGCGCAACAGCGGCGCCAGCGCCGCAGGCTCCAACAACACGGCGCAAGCATCACCGCGAAACAGCTGCGGCGCGGCCCGCAACAACACCGGTGCGAGCGGCGGGGACGCGCGCAGGCCGACCTCCGACGCGTCAAGCAGCGAAGCGTCGGTCGCCGCTGACTCGGCATACCCGGTCAGCAGCCCGTCATCGTCGGTCGCACGGGCAATCAACTTGGCGGCCGTGCGTGCGTCGGTCGCTTGACCGCCGCCACTGCGCGCCACCGCGAACGCCACCGACTCGCCACGCCAACTCGCGGAGCGGCCGCGGCCAAGCGCAAACTCAATCGACGCCGCAGTCGCGCGGGCCGTCGCCGTCGCCGACACCGGGTCGAGCCGCGCGGTCGCCTCATCGAACCCGACATGCTCGGGCCCCGGCTGCGGCATCGCGAACGGCCGCAAATCAAGATGGCCGCCGGACGCCTGATGCCGCGCCTGCTCGGCCGCAACGGCGAGTGACGCATCATCGAACGGCCCGCCACGCTGCACCATCCCCAGCCGGCCGCCCGCATCACGAATCAGCAGCCGCAGCCACACCTCATCGCGCAAACGCGGCGGGCGCAGTGCCCCATCCGGTCCACACTCGACCACCAACTCGCGGCGATGCGAAACGCTCGCGATCGCCTCCTCGCCGCCGAACTCGGCGGCGCGGCGCGCGAGAGCTGCAAGGTCGAGCGGCATCTGCGGCCGACTGTACCGCCGCGTGCGGGGGCGTTCGCAGGCGGAGAGCCCGGGAACCGACCCGCGACCTGCGCCCGAACGGTGGTCTACGGTATGGCGGTGGCCTGCTGTATCGCGTTGCTCGCGCTCTTCTCCCCGCGCGTCGCGCTGTTCTGCATCGCACTGTTCAGCGACCTCCCGAGCCGTGCGATGGACGGCGTGCTGCTGCCACTCCTCGGCTTCTTCCTCCTACCGTGGACGACGCTCGCGTACATCGTGCTCTGGCAGCTCGGCTCCCACGAGGTCGCAGGCATCGAATGGTTCTTCGTCGCGCTCGCATTCCTCACCGACATCGGCGCCTACGGCAGCGGCGCCCGCGCCCGCGATTGAGACGAGTTATGCAAAGACCCCAACAAACTCGGAGTCCGTTGGGGTCTTTTCGTCTTCTTCGCGAACCGTCGCCGCAGGGCGGCCGGGGTGGTTCGCACGTTGTCTCAATGGTGCGCCGAAGAGGACTCGAACCTCCACGGGATTATCTCCCACTAGGCCCTCAACCTAGCGCGTCTACCAATTCCGCCATCGGCGCATGGAATGGACGCAGGACTATAAAGGGCGTCGCAGGATCGTGCGTCGCGACAGGCGGGCAGCGGCAACGGCCGAGGAGCGACGCGCCGTGCACGGCCGCCTGCAACGAATCCGCCGGCCCAACGGGTAATGTTGCGAACGCATGTTCCCAGGAGATGACGCCCTGCTCGACGAGCTGACCGATCGCCAGCGCGCGATTCTCGCCTGCATTCGCGACCACGTCGCCACCTACGGCTACCCGCCGGCCGTGCGCGACATCGGACGCACCGTCGGTCTCTCCTCATCCTCGACTGTACACGCGCACCTCGCGCGGCTCGAAAAGATGGGATTGATCCGCCGCGACCCGAGCAAACCGCGCGCGATGGAACTGCTCAGCGCCGAACCGGTCGAGCCGCAAGAGATCGACGGCGCGTCGATGCTGCCGCTCGTTGGCCGTGTGCCCGCCGGGCCACCGTCGCTTGCCAGCGAAGAGGTGGAGGAGGTCGTTGCTGTGCCGGCAGCGGCCGGCGGCCAACGCGGCGAATTCCTGCTGCGCGTCAAAGGCGAATCGATGATCGAGGCCGGGATTCTCGACGGCGACCTGATCGTCGTCCACCTCCAGGACACCGCCCGCGACGGCGAAATCGTCGTCGCGCTCCTCGACGACGAGGAAGCAACGGTCAAGCGGTACTTCCGCGAAACCGACCACATTCGCCTCCAACCCGAAAACGTCGCGCTCGACCCAATCATCGTTCGCGGCGACGTACGCATCGCCGGCGTCGTCGTTGGCCTGCTGCGGAGCTTCTAAGCCTGGATCCACTGATGATCGGTTGAGCGGGGGTGGTGAGGGCCGAGTGTGGGTGGATGTTCCGCATGAGGAGTGCTGGCGCCCTTTGATTGCGGGGCATCCGCCCACGCGAGAGCCGTCGCCGCCCACGCGACCCGAGGATCGGTGGATTCAGGCTAAGCCTCGTTGGTGGC
>JASGGQ010000008.1:0-39378 GCA_047604965.1 Patulibacter sp.
ACCGGGCTTGAGATCCTCGCCGAGCCGCTCTGCCACTCCGAGCGCGCGTCGGTAGAGCTCGCCGTAGGTGAGCGATTGGCTGTACACGCCACCGTCATGGGAGAAGGCGTAGGCGAGCCGGTCCGGGTCGCGGGCTGCGCGGGCCGCCGCCAGTTCAGCGAATCCCGCTACCGTCTGCCCCATCGTCAGCGCAGTCATGCGTGCTGCTCCGAGAGGATCGCGGCAACCTGTGTCTCAAGATCGCCCACCGTCGCGACGTGCAGGCTCTCCTCGTCGTCGGGACCGGCGACGCCCAACTCCTGCTCAAGCGCAACAACCAGTTCAATGATGAGCAAGGAGTCGAAGCCCAAATCATTGATGAGCAGCGTGTCAGACGTAAGCGGTCCGGCGGGCGCGATCGGCGCGAGCTCGAGCACGACCTCACGTACGGTCTGGGAGACCGACGCCGGCACCTCGGGCTGATCGGTAGCGGTCATCGTGCGGTCTTTCGATGAGTGCCCACGCGGTGGCGCCGCCAGCCCTCGGCGGCCAGGCTAACGAACCCGGCAGTGGCAGTTGCGAACGACCCACCGATGGCGGCGCGGTAGCCTCGGCTTGCCGTTGCGTCGGGTCGCAGCACGAGGACCCCGAAGCCGAAGGCGTTCGTCCAAGCCCCGATGCCGAGCGGCACACTCACGCGACGGGGGAGGTCGGGCAGTGCGGTGCTTGCGAGCACGGAGAGTCCGCCGAGCGCGATGAGGTCGAGGTGGAACTGGCGGAGACGATCTGCCGACCGGATGCCGAGGCGGCGCGCGAGCACCGGGTCGTCGATCGCCAGCGAGTAAGGCCAGCCGAGAACGGCACCGAGCGCCAGCTCGGTCAGACCGGAGACCATGAGGCCATCAACGGTGCGGGAAGGTGAAGTCATCGCGCGAGGAGAGGTCGGATCGGGCGTGGTGCGGATGTTAGTGGACACAAGGGTGAGGTGCGTTGCGCACACCATGGGACGAGCAGGAAGCGAAGCACGGGCATTCCAGGGCGCTGCGATACTTTGGAGGTGCGTCTGCGTGCCTCTGATAGATTCATCTGCATGACGTATTTCAACACTCCCGAGGCTGTCGCGGAGATGCCATCTGGGTCGGGACGGTTCCTCGGCACGCGCTCACTTGCGGAGAGCCACCGCACACTCGCGCGTATGCTGCGTCCCGGACACCGCGTGCTCGATGTCGGGTGTGGAACAGGCGCGATCACCCGAGGCATCGCTGCCGCCGTCGGACCGACGGGCAGCGTCGTCGGGATCGATATCAGCGAGACACTGATCGATCAGACCAGCGCAGCTGGAGTTCCGCCCACGCTCCGGTACGAGGTGTCCGGCGTGCTCGAGTGGCGGGACGATCCCTACGACGTGGTAACAGCCGCGAGGGTCCTGCAGTGGCTCGCCGACCCGGGCGCTGCGCTCGACGCAATGGTGCGGCTCACACGGCCGGGTGGGCGTGTCGTGGTGCTCGACTACAACCACTGCCTGGCAAGTTGGAAGCCCGATCTGCCGCCCGCCGGCGCGCACTTCTACGACGCATTTCTCCGCTGGCGCGCGGCCGTCGGGATGGACAACGAGATCGCGGACAACCTGCCGGGTCTGTACGCGGCGTGCGGGCTCACGGACATCGAAGTGCACGATGAGCATGAGGTCACCGAGCGGGGTGACGCGGACTTCGCCAACCGGATCGACCTGTGGCCCAGCGTTACCGCCACGCGCGGTCACCAGATGGTCCGGAGCGGCGTGCTCACCGAGCCCGAGCGGGCGGCGGCAGAGCGCGACATGCACGCCTGGGCCGCCGAGCGCGCCGAACAGCAGATGCTCGTGCTGCGCGCGGTGGTAGGCACCCGTCCCGCCTGAGCGGCGCGGACGAGCCGCCTGGCGAACCAGGCTCACGCCGGGTCCCTCAGCCAGCGTGCGGCAATCGTCGCACCGACGACGGCCACAACCGCGAGGCCTGCAAACGTCGCATGCATCGCGGAGATAAACGCGGCCTCTGCTTCGGCAAGCAGCCGGTTCGCGACCGTCGGGACAAGCCGCGGATCGGCGGCGACCGCCAGCGCGCCACTGATCGAATCGGTGGCAGCGTTCCGCGCTTCCATGGGAAACGTCGCCACGACACCGTGCTCGAGAGAACCACGGTATGACACCGCCAGCACACATCCGGAGAGGGCCAGTCCGAGCGCACCGCCGATCTGGCGTACGGCGTTGCTCGCCGCGCTGCCGGTGCCCGCCTCGTCCGCGGGGAGCGTCTGCATCATCGCGCCGGTCGCCGGGACGAACACGGTGGCAATGCCACCGCCCGCGACAAACAGGATCGCGGCAACGCCCCACATGGGTGTGGTCGCGCCGACCGCGAGCGCGCTGAGGCAGGCGACCGCGACCAGCAGGAAGCCGACCGTGCATACCCGACGCGTCCCAAAGCGTTGCGCCCACCGTACGCTGAATGGCGAGATGACGAGCAGCGCCACAGCCACGGGCAACAGTATCGATCCGGTCGCGACCGGGCCCTCGTGCCGGACCGCCTGGAGGTAGTAGGTCATCAGAAACAACGCGCTGAAAAGCACGCAAAAGTTGAGCGCGAGCACGAGGCTCGAAATCCCGAACGACGGAATCCGGAACAACCGGAGGTCGAGCGCGGGGTGTGCGGTGCGGCGCGCATGCCACACAAAGAGCGCCAAGAGGGCGAGCCCGCCGACAGCCGTGCCCCACACCTCGAACTCATTCCACCGGGCGCGCTGGCCTCCCAAGATTATCCCGTACACAAGGAACCCGAGTCCGCACAGCAGCAGGCCGAGCCCCGCGACATCAATCGGGACAGCGCGCGTCGCACGGGACTCCGGAACGGCCAGTTTGATGGCCACAAGCGACACGACTGCCATCGGCGCATTCACGAGGAACACCGCATCCCAGCCCGACGCGTGCACGAGCAGCCCGCCGGTGATCGGGCCAGCGGCGACGGCCACACCGCTGTAGGCTGCCCACACGCCGATGGCCTTGGCCTGCTCCTCTCGGGGAAAGACCTCGGTGATGATCGCGAGCGTGGCGGGGAGGACCGCCGCTCCCGTGATGCCCATGAGAGCGCGGCACGCGATCACCCACTCGGCCGTGGAGCCGAAAGCCGCGGCCACGGAGGCGACGCCGAATCCGAACGTCCCGGCCAGAAGCGTACGACGGCGACCGAACCGGTCGGCGACCACGCCCCAGAGCACGAGGAAGCTCGCGAACGTCAGCGCATACGCGTTAACGATCCACTCCTGCTCACTCTGTGAGGACTGCAGCGACCGCTGCATCTCGGGCAGTGCCACATTGAGGATCGTGTTGTCGATAACGATCGGCGTCAACGAGAACACGAGCACGCCGAGGACCACCTGGCGTCCTGGGCTCGCGGCGGCGACCGCGCGATCGCCGGATGGCGGTGCAGTGCTAGAACCGGACACGATCAGAACGCGGTCAGGGCCGCACCTGAGAGATAGCTCGCCAAGCTCGGCAGCGCGCGCTCTCGCGACGGCGGATGCCAACTCAGTGCGCGGCAGGAAGCAAGCAGCACGGCAGCATCACCCGATGCCGCGAAGCCGCGCGCGCCGACGAGCCGGAGTCCGAGGTCCGAGGCGCGCACGACGAGGTCCTCGACGCCGTGGCGTACAAGGAGCACGCGGGCGAGGAGCGACTCGTCATCGCCATGGTCTGCCTCGAACGCCGCACCGGCTCCCTCGAGTGCGCTGATCGCCGTCTCGAGCGCCGCGACCGCGGCGATAGCGTCGGAAGCCTCGGGCCCCGCCGCGTCAAGCCCCATGGCGACAAGTCGCGACGCGACGCCCACGTAAGCCGACGCAATAAGGAGCTGGAACCATAGGTATCCGCGGATCTGGACGGTGTCGAGATCATCCGGCGAACCAGCGTACGACACAACGCTCTCGGGCGCGTCAACGTCAGCGAGTATTACCTCGTTGGTCTCGGCTCCACCGAGGACGGGACTCCGCCAGAATGGGAGAACCGACATGCCCGGGTCGCGGGCGGAAACAAGCGCGACCGCGAACTGCTCGCCGTCCGGGTGATCGCTCACGAGCATGCTCACCGCGAGCATGTCCATCGACGACGACAGGCTGCACGGGCGCTTGACTCCGCTGATGCGGTAGCCGCCGATATCACGGCGCACCTTCATCGTCGGTCGCAACACATGACCACCACCGCTGCCCTCAGCGAAGCCGGAGGCGACGAGGAGGTTCTGACGCGCGACGGACTCGATGACGAGCCATTCCATACCGGACCGCAGCTTGGTTACTTCCACGAGGGTCGCGATCGTGAACTGGTGCATGGTCGTCGCAACCGCTGCTGAGGGCGCTAGGCGCCCGATCGCACGCTGCACGCGCATCGCGTCGAGCGCGCTCGCGCCGCGGCCGCCGTACGTCTCCGGGATTAGCAGGCCGGGACCACCGCACTCCCGGAACGCCGCGATCGCAGGGTTCTCCGCGGCCTCGACCTCGGAGAGCGTGAGCCCACCGACACGGTCCGAAAAGCCCGGAAGTAGCTCGTCGAGAGCACACGTCGAGCGCCGGTCGACCGCTTCAGACACTGGGCACCGCCGCATTTGCGCTGAGCAGCTCGACGTCGCCAAGGAGTCCCTCAACGAGCGCGCGCATGTTGTCCGCCAATGCTTGAGCTGCGACAGGTTCGAGGAAGTCTGCGAGCGTCGGCAGTCCGAGATCGAACTCCGCGCGGAACTCGATCCGGGTACGCTCACCGTCATCGGCCACGACCCAGGAGCCAGAGAACCGCTCGAGGTCGCCCTCCGACTGCTCGAACTCGATGCGTCCTTCCTCACGAAGGAACGTATCCCGCTCGCACCAGTGCATCACACCGTTACGGAAGTCGGCTTCCCAAGTGGACTCGCACCAACCTTCCCCCGCGGCCTCGATCGTAACGCTGCGTACGGCGTTGGCATGCTCGGGGTACGCCGCGAAGTCCGCAAGCGCATCGTAGACGGCTTCTGGCGGCTGCTGCGCCACGGACATCTCAAGGTAGACGGTTCGCATCTCAGGCTCCAAGAGGGAGGGCGTCGTGGTGGCGTGCCACCACCTGTTCGAGGCTTTCGATCACGGCGCCGACGAGCCAGTCGAACTCTTCGGCTGTGATGGTGGCCGGCGGCGTGAGGCGCAGCGTCTGCTGACCGTTCAGGGAATGCGACGTAATGACGCGTCGACTCAGCAACTCCATCATTAGGTCAGCGGCGAGGTGCTCGTAGGGGAACTCGATCCCGCCAAGTAGGCCCGCGTGGCGCCAGGCCACGGGCAACTCGGGTGTGCTGAGGCGCGCGACCGCCGGGGCGATCACCTCATCGAGCGCCGCTCCCAGCGCTGCCGCTCTGGCAGGAATGTCTTCGGCCTCGATCACATCTAGGGCCGCGACGACAGACGCTGCAGCGAGAGGATTCCCGGCGAATGTCGAACTGTGCAGTAGCGGATCGCGGTTGAGCCCGTCGAACACGTACGCGGTCGTTACGACCGCGCTCACCGGCATCACACCTCCGCCAAGTGCCTTGCCGGTCAGGAGGATGTCAGGAACGAGGCCGCGCGCCGCCGAGGCCCAGAGGTCGCCAGTGCGACCGAGACCGGTCGAGATCTCGTCGGCGATCACGAGACAGCCCGTGGAGCGGCGAAGGTTGTCCACACCGCGCAAGTAGCCGTCGGACGGCAGCCGGACGCCGGCCTCGGACTGGATCGGCTCGACGATCACCGCAGACGGTTCAGGAGAGGCATCGAGCGCTCGCTGGAGCCCTGGGAGGTCATCGAACCTCACGCGGACGATGTCGGAAAGCAGCGGGGCAAAGGGCGCCCGATAGCGGTCGCGACCGCTCGCACTCAGCGCTCCGAGAGACTTACCGTGGTACCCGCCGTCGAACGTGATGAGGCGTCGGTGGCCGCATAGCCGGGCGAGCTTGAGCGCGGCCTCCACCGCCTCGGTGCCGGCTGAGGCGAAGAGCACGTAGTCGAGCCCGTCGGGCGTCAGGTCAGCGAGCCGCTCCGACGCGCGCGCCAGCGGCGGGCTACCGAGAAGCCTCGTGGAGAGCGGATGGAGATCGAGCTGCGCACGCACCGCATCGACCACTTCGGGGTGGCGGTGGCCGAGCAGGAACACCGAGTAGCCGCCTACATCGAGGTAGCGATCGCCGCGTTCGTCAATGACGACGCTGCCCCCTCTCGACGCTTCGAACGGCACGCTCGTGAGTCGGAGTAGCCGCGCCATCCCCGTATTGACGTGGCGACGATAGCGGTCGATGGTGACCTCCCGGTTCACCGGACGCTCACCGGAAGTGCGAGCGGGCGCCGGAACATAAGCCCGGGGGCCTGGGTCGACGGTCCGGCGTGCTCGATGGCAGACGTCGTCGACACCAGCCGACGCACGGCTGCCGTAACCTCGGCCTGCGCCAGACCAGTGCCCGGGCAGGCATGGCGGCCGTACCCGAACGTCAGGATGCGTGCTGAAGGACGGTCCGGGTCAAAGCGGTCGGGATCGGCGAACACCGCCTCGTCGCGGTTGGCACTCGCGAGGCAAAGCTGAACGATCGACCCGGCCCGGATCGTAGTTCCGGCGAGCTCGACATCGGACACCGTGTGCCGGATCGAGAAGTGCATCGGCGCTTCCCAGCGCAGTACCTCCTTGACGAACCGCTGCTCGGAGAGCTCTCTGCTACGCAGTCTCGCCTGCTGCTCCGGAAAGCGGCAGAGCGCATCGACGGCATTAGAGAGGGTGCCGATCGACGTCTCCGTGCCCGCAGCAAGCAGGAGGATGCCTGCGCTCACCGCCTCCTGCTCGCTTAGCATGCCATCGTCGGACGAGGTGGCAAGCAGCTGGAGCGCCCCCCGCTCGGTCATCCGACCGCTACGTATGACCTGGCGGAGGTATGCCTCGAGTTCCGAGCGGGCGGCGTCCGCATCCGCAAGCTTGCCGGCGGCGGTGTCGAGGTAGCGGTTGATGGGCGCGAGGGTGTCGTAAACCCAGCCTGCGTCCTCGTGCGGAAACCCAAGAACTTGCGCGACGACGGCGGTGACAACGGGGATCGCGAGGCCTGAGACCACGTCGCCACCGCCGCCGTCGACGAACGCGTCGACGCGTTCGTCGACCAGCTCATCGAGCCACTCCTTGGCATCGTGCTCAAGGTGGTGCGTCGACAGCCGCGAAGAGGTCGGGGGTCGCAGGCGGGTGTGGTCTTCACCCTCGAGGTCGACGATCGTGGGTCCTAGCGCCTGGCGCGTCGCTCGGAACGGGTAATCGGCGCGGAGGTCAGTCGAGCGGAGCCCGTCGCACACGGGACCGTGCCCGAATACGAACCAGGAACGGTGCGTCGGCGACCAGCGGACATCGCCACCGGATCGCCATTCGCGATAGGCAGCCCAGGGATCCGACGCCCAGCGCCCGGCTGCGAGGTCGGGAGCGCTAGCCGGAGATGGCGTTGTGGCCGGTGGGGTCATGTTGCGCTCCTCAGAAGGCGAACCGAAGCTCGCCATCACCACGAAGGTAGGCGTTGAGTCCACACAGATCGCCCATCCGGCCACCCGCGTCGAGCGCCGCGCGTAGGGCGTCTTCACGCTCGGTCAGCAGGCGTGCCGCCGCGATCACGGCCGATACCCGCTCAGCTCGCACGAGCATCACGCCGTCGTCGTCGGCGAACAGCCAGTCGCCGGGACGCATCGTCACGGTCGACGGATCGTCGTCAGACCCGCCGGGACGGCGTGTGGGCACCTCGAGCACGCAAGGGACCTCTGTCGTTGCGAGTTCGGCCGTCCGCGCGGACAGGAACGTGACCTGGGTAGAGAAGACGGGGATGCCGATCGGCTGGGTATCGCGAAGGTCGCGGACGGCCCCATCGACGACGAGCCCAGGCAGGTCGTGCGACCGCATGGCCGTGACGAAGATGTCGCCGGCGAGTGCCTCCGAGCGTCCAGACTTCTCGTTGTGAAGGTAGAGCACGTGGCCAGGAGGAGCCGACTCCAGTACCTGTAGGCACGGCAACATGTCGTCGTACGTCGACACCGGAGCCACCGGCCCAGCGAGCATCAGGCCAGGAGTCCGGCTGGCGAATGGACGATCTAGGAGGAACGTGTCGTCCGGTGCAGCGTCGCTCAGTAGCGCGCACCCGAGCTCGCGAAACTGGTCGGCGAACTGTCGGATACGCTCGCGTCCGTCGAGCGCGGTCATCATGCCGGCTGCTTTCCCGAGTCGCGCGCGACGTGGCCGTCGTACATCCGCTCGATCGTGTGGAATGTGCGGATGGAGTCGGGCGAGAGCACGATCTCCCGTCCCACGAACTCCTCTAGGAATGTGAGGAGCTTAACCATCCCGAAAGAGTCGAGGAAGCCGAGGTCCCAGAGGTTATCGGTCGGATCGATGCCCTCAATCAACTCGGGGGCGACATCGCGGTTCGCGCTTTTGAGGTACTCGCAGATCGCGCGGTAGAACGCATCACGCTCGATGGTGGAGGCCATGGACTAGATCCCTGCGTTGAGCGCCGTCACGGACGACGCGATGGTGACGAGGAGGTCGAGCGCGGCGTCGAGCTGCGTCTCGGGGATAGTGAGCGGCGGGGCGACGCGCACGCGCTCGCCTGCCCGGCCGCCCGTGAACGGGATGACGCCTTCGGACACACACGCCTGAACGATCGCAGCGCTGACCGCAGGAGCCGCACCGAACGAGAGCGTCGGCCCGGTGACGTACACGCGCTCGAGCCCGGGGAGCCGGCGCAACGCACGTGCCGCGTCGTGGAGGCGGCGCTCAAGCCGGATCCCCAGACCGACCACGTCGGTGGCGTCGAGATAACGGGTCACGGCGAGCGCGGCGGCGGCGCCAAGCGCGGACGTCTGGAACGTATGTGCGAGCATCGTGCGGTCGCGCAGGCCTGATTCGAACCGCTCGTCATACACGACGGCCGACCACGGGAACAGACCGTTCGTGAGGGACTTGCTGAAGAGCATGACATCTGCGTCGAGTCCCGCCGACGTGCTCGGGCTAAGCGGCCCGTGGCGATGGAAGCCGGCTTGGACCTCGTCGGCGATCACCGTTACACCGGCGGCGCGCGCCGCCGTGACAGCCTCGCGCAGCCAGGCTGCGTCAATCGGGACATAGCCGTTGGCCCCTTGGATCGGTTCGAAGATGAACGCCGAACAGGTCCGCCAGTCGACGGTCAGCTCCTCGCCCGGCGTGACGAATGTGAACGCGTCGTCGATCGCTACGGCAAGGGGTGTCGCCTGCAGAGCATAGGAGCGCTGCACGTCGGTCGCGGCCAACGCATCGACGCCGAGGCCGTGGAATGCGCCTCGCAGCGCGACTACCCGGCCCGGCCGGGCCCGCTGGGCGAGGGCCAGGGCCGTAGCAACCGCGAATGAACCGCCCACCTGAAACAAAACCTTCGAGGTTGGCCGGCCGAGGCGTTCGCACAGCCAGGCCGCGACTTCCTCGGCTGCGTCGGTGGAGCATCCGCCGGCCAGATCGGCGGTCAGGTCGTCGAACGGGCGGATGTCCGGGTTGCAGTGCCCGAAATTGACGGCGCCATAGGCGCTCATGAGATCCGTGTAGGTCCGGATGACCCCCGTCTCGTCGGCAAGCGTCACGTCGGCGCCGCTCGCGCGGACGAGCGTGTATCGCTGTCCAAGCACCCGCGACTCGTCAAGCTCGCTGAGCCAGCGCCGCGGCTTCGCGAGCGGAATGCGGGTAGCGCGCGTGGCCATTCGGTCGGTGGTCACGGCGGTCACCACACCTTTCTCAGTAGCGTCGCGCCCCACTGGCTCGGTCCGCTTGCCAGCAGCAGCACGTGATCTCCGATTGCCGGGGCCCGGTGGTCGGAGAAATCACGGAGGTTGATCAGGTTGTCGCCAGCGACAGCGTGTGCCACGCGACCAACGTTGTCGAGGTAGATCTGCGAGTCCACGAAGCCGCCGAGCTTCGCCATGCTTCGGGTGATCCAGGTGTTGTAGTTGTTGGGCAACAAGGCGGACACCTCGGTCACGCCCACGCCACTGCGCTCGCAGAGCGCGTTGACTGTGCTTACGAGCCCACGGGCAACGCCACCGATGTACTCGGAGAACTGCAGCTCAGGGTCAACGCCCCCGAGCACCGCGTCCATCAGCAGCTCCGTGTCGAGCACCTCGAACGGTGCGTCGTCTGTGAGTTCGAGCAACACGCTCGCAGCAGCGTCGGTACGGACAGAGATCTTCGGGGCGACGAGCCGGTCGTCCCCCGGCTGTACCTTGTCGACGCAGACGATAAGAACGCGTCGCGCTGCGCCCGACCGCAACATGGCGCTGGCCTGGCGGAAGCAAACCTGCGCGTTCGCACAGCGGGCGAGGTTCACGCCGATCGGGAACGCCACCGCGAGGCCGACCTCACGAAGGAAGCGGCTTACGGTCGTGTTCTCGCTGAACTCCGGCGACCAGAACGAGTTCGTCGCGTACATCACCACGTCGATGTGCGTCGGGTCGACCTCGGCCTCCCGGAGGCAGCGCGAGGCCGAGGCGACCGCGAGTTGCCACGGCTCGAGCTCGGTGCTCCAGTAGCGGTCGACGCCTGACTCCACGAGCGCGTCGCGGACGGCAGGCAGGATCGAATCGTTGTCGGCGACGCGGTGCTCGACCTCGCCGAGCGCGTAGCTCGGCAGTCGCATTCCGACGGCGGCGACGCTCATACGCTGGCGCCGGTCAAGCAGCCGACGTCGAGGAGCTCTGCGACGCCGGACGGCCACGCTTCGACGGTCTCTCCGTGCTCGGCGAGCAGCGCGAGCACGATGCGCTCGAGCCCGAACCCGACGCACGCCGTGTGCCAGCCCGCCTCCGGATTGATCGCAAAGGCATCGGAGAAGTGCGCCTTGTGGTAGTTGAACGAGGCCGCCGCCACCGTTCCGGACCCGGTGCCGGGGAGCGGTACGCGCAGCTCCAGCTTGAGGCGCTCGGACTGCTGGGCGAGCTTCATGATGCGGTGCGCGTTAGCAAAGAACGGGTCGTTAGCCACGTCCTCTGTGGGGACGATGCCGAGGCTCGTAAACAGGTCTCGGCCGCGCTCCAGCCACTCCTGACGCCAAGAGACGACCGCGTCCGGCGGTCCAGCACAAACGAACTCGCGCATCCGGAAACTCTGGAACCGGCCGGGCTCGGCGCTCGACTCGTGCCGGAAACAGGATCCGCTGGCATCGACGACCACCGCCTTGGAGCCGGTGACGCCGCTCAGCAGCGGGTAGACGTTAAAGCACACTGCCGGAGCTAGCACGAGTGCTGTGGGCGACACCTCTGCACTCCAGTCACCGCCCTCGCCGACCGTGCTAACGAGATCGCCGAAGTCCGTCTCGTCACCCTGGAACGCGTGGACGCATCCCAGAAGATGCGGCATGTTCGTCAGGTAGCCGGTGCGCTCGAGGTGCTCGCGGCTGAGCAGCGGTGAGAACCGCAGGACTCGATCGGCGGTCGGAGCGATGCCGCTGAGCAGTACCTGAAGCCGCTCCACGAGCGTCTCAAACGCCGGGCCGAAGGCATAGACCCCCGGCGTTGCAGTTGCGGTCAGCCACGCACTGGCTCCGCCATTGCGACTTACCCACACGGCGAAACCTCTGGCCGACGACTCCGATGCTTCACACCTGAAGAACTCCCACCAGACTGGACAGAATCCGGACTGGAACCAGGCTCGCCGCAGGCCGGGCAATAGCGAAACCACGGAAGGCTAAAGAGAGAAGGTACGCGCATAGGCGACCGCAAAGCTAGCAGTCGAGGGCCGCGAGCTGCCGACAAACACGCGCCGTGCGAGGTGCCAGACGGTGCATTCGCCGCATACGCAGCTCACCGGCGGGTTCGCCCCGCGAGCACTCCACAGTGCGTTCGCGGGGGCGGGCAGCTACGCGGCGTGCTCGGTTAGCTCGATACGGTAGTCGTCGGGGGCGCAGACGAAGCAAGCGAGCCGGTCGTGCGGGCGCCGGGGAGGTAGGGCCGCTTCTCGGGGGGAGGAATGCCGTCGACGGCGAGCGCCTGGAGCGTCGCGTCGAGGTCGGAGACGGCGAGGACGACGGCGATGTGGCCGTAAGCCGGTGCCGTTGTCGTGCTCGTCAACGCCGTGGTTGTACGTCAACTCCAGGATCCGCGGCTGCCCCCAGGAAGACGTTGGTCACGCCGTCGCCGATCAGCATGCCGTGCTACTCGACGAGGCTGAGCTTGCGTAGAACGCGACCGACCGGTCGATGTCGCCGCTACGTATCCGGGGCGCAAGCGGGTGCCGGTTCGGGCGGCGTTGACGGGGATCATCTTCATGTCGAAGACCGGGATCGGTTGGGAGCGTCTGCCGCAGGAGATGGGCTGCGGCTCAAGGAACGCCTGCCTCGGGTCCTGCTCGACAAGCTCGATGCCGCGGGATCGGTCGCGCGGGATCGTGGACGGGTCCCACATGCGCCGGGGCCAGTCACGGGGCCCGCCGGTTGGCCGAAGCCGCCCGGGAAGCAAGCACCACCTGATCGTTTGTGGTATCGGGATCCCGCTCGCGGCAAGGCTGACCGCAGCGAACTGCCACAACGTCGCGCAGCTACTGCCACTCATCGACCGAATCCCGCCGACAGGCCGCCACGAACGCATGTCGGCTGTCGCCCGCTCCGCTCGCCTCCGGCGACCTCCGCGAGCAACAGCCGACAGCCACGTAACCTTTAACCCGTGACTCCAAGCAGACCAGCCGAGTACAGCAACCCGACTCCACCGAAACAGGGTCAAATCACCCTGTCCACAAGAAGGAGAAACTCCAAGATCTGGCGCCAGGGCCTCTTGGAGTACGACGAGCAGGTCGGGATCGATTGGTCGTGGCTGGCGATTGATGACGCGATGACCAAGGCACCGCTCGGTGGTGAGAAGACCGGTTCGAACCCGACTGACCGGACGAAAGGGGGGCCAAACGCTCGGTCCTTTGCGACGCGGCAGGGGTTCCGATCGGGATTGCGCACGACGGCGCAAAACCGCCACGACATGAAGCTAATGGAGGCCACCCTGGTCTCCAGCCTGAGCGCCCGACCGATCCCCACCGACCAGTCCCGGCAGCACCTCTGCCTGGACCGCGGCTACGACTACAGCAAGGTCCGCTCATGCTCTGGCGCCAGCAGTTCGACGGGGTACGTGCAGAGTCGCGACCAGGAACGAGTGTGAAGCGCTCACAGCCCGGGTGGCACGCTCGCCGCTGGGTTGTCGAAGCGTGTCATGCGTGGATGAACCGCAACCGCGCAATCCTCATCCGGTAGCCCAAAGAAGCCCGAGAACCACCTCGCGCTACTACAGCTCTCCGCTGGCCCGATCGCCTACACGAAAGCCCACCGAGCCCCACCCTGCAGGGATAGGCCCTTAGCCGTGCAGGTGGCCGCCGGCCGCGAGCCGGCGGGTGAGCGCTTCGGACAGATCGACGGCCGCCTGGATCGTCTCGTAGCAGAGCCGGTCCGGGGTGTCCGTCATCAGGTGGTAGTTCGACGGCGCTCGCCACGCGGCGAGCGACACCAGCGAGACCGTCGGGATGCCGAGCTTCGTGGGGACGACGCCGTCGGTGCTGAACCGCGATCGCAGACCGCGCTCCATCGTCACGCCCGCCTCGTCGGCGACCTTCGCGACCAGATCCCGGAAGGACGCGTCGTAGTCGAGCATCCGGACCGGCCCCTCCCCCTCGAGCATCACCAGCGTCGGCGAGCCGACGGTGTCGACGGCGAGGAACCGCGTGGTCGCCGGATCGAGCTCCGCGCGGTGCTCGCGCAGGAAGTCGTAGACGCCGCCCTGCAGCTCCTCCTCGGCCCCCGCCGAGAGCAGGATCACGCGCACGCCGTCGATCGGGTCCCGGCGCAGCCGCTCGGCGAGGGCGACGAGCACCGCGACCCCGGAGAGGTTGTCGTTGGCGCCCGGCACCACCGGGCTGCGCGCGATGTCGGCGAGCAGGCTGGCGGCGACCGACGAGACGGCGGCGCCCCCGAGCTGCAGCCCGCGCCGGCCGGTCAGCAGCCCGGCCGCGACCGCGAGCGGGGCGAGGAAGGCCGGCCACCACGACGGCAGCGACGTGCGCACCGATTCGACGCGGGCGGGGAACCGGCGATACGCGGCCTGCTGCAGCCCCTGGTCGAACATCCGCCCGGTGCGTGCGGCGTCGTGGTGCGCCATCACGACGAGCGTGACCGGTGCGTCGCGCGAGCCGATCTCGGCGACGACGTTCTGGGTGGCGTGCCGCCGGCGCAGCGCGCGGCGCAGCAGCCGCCGGCCGTTGCTGATGTCGTCGGCGACGAGCAGGCCGGCTGCGGCGCTGCCGACCGCGAGCGGGACCCGCAGCCGCCCGGCGCGGTGGCCGAGCAGCCCGGCGAGGATCGGCACCAGCAGCGCTTCGGCGAAGGTCCGCGCCCAGCCCTCCAGGAAGGTCGCCGGCTCGATCCGCGCCGCCGCGCCGGCGTCATGCAGCTGCTCGTGCAGCAGCCGCGCCGATCTGGCTTCGCCCTCGGAGCCGGCGAGCCGCTCGATCTCGGCGTGCTGCTCGACGATGTCGCGCAGCACGCTGAGCTCCTGCTCTCGGACGGTGACGGTGGCCTGAGCCTGGCGCATGGCGCCAGCGTACCTGAAGTCTGGGCAAACGTCCAGACTTCCGAGCGGCAGCCCCGGGCAGGCCGGCGGCACCGCCCAGCGCGGGCGCTACGCCTGCTCGCCGGCCGCCGGCCCGTAGCGGCGCAGCACGCGGGCCGGGGCACCGGCGCAGATCGCGAAGTCCGGCAGGTCGCTGGTCACGACCGAGTTCGCGCCGATCACCGTGCGCCGGCCGATCGTCACGCCGCTGGTGATCACGACGTTGGCGCCCGCCCACACGTTGTCGCCGATCACGACCGGCCCCTTGCTGGTGAAGCCCTGCCACGGAATCGGCCGCTCGAGGTCGTCGAAGCGGTGGTTGGCGTCGGTGATCAGGCAGCCGTTGGCGAACATGCAGTGCTCGCCGATCTCGATGCGGTCGGTCGCGGAGACCATCACGCCCTGGTTGAGGAAGGTGCCGCCGCCGAGCGCGATGCGCCCCTCCGGCCCCGCGGTGATCCAGACGTTCGGCTCCAGGTGGACCTGCTCGCCGAGCACCAGGCGGCCGTCGCGCAGCAGCTCGAGCACGTCGCCGTTCACCGGCCACTTCAGGAACGCGCGGCGACGCGCGAACTCGGCGTAGATCGCAGCGCGGCGCCATGGCAGGCGGTTGCGCTCATGCCAGCGCCACTTGCGCCAGAACTCGACGATCTCCGCGCGCGTGGGCACGCGTCCACCCTACGCCCTGCGCGATCATCAGCGCGATGGCACGTGGCCTGCACATCCTGGGGCGGCTGGAGCTGCCGCTCGACGAGCTGGTGATCCGCGCGTCGCGCAGCAGCGGCCCAGGGGGCCAGCATGCGAACGTCACGGCGTCGCGGATCGAGGTGGTGTTCGACGTGGCCGCCAGCACCGCGCTCAGCGACGCGCAGCGCGACCTGCTGCTGCGGCGGCTCGGCCCGACGGTCACCGCGGTCGCGCAGGACGCGCGCAGCCAGCGCCGCAACCGCGAGCTGGCGCTGGAGCGCCTCGCCGAGCGGCTGCGGCAGGCGCTGCACGTCGATCCGCCGCGCCATGCGACGCGTCCCACCCGCGGCTCCGTCGAGCGGCGACTCGGCGCGAAGCGGCGCGCGAGCGCGACGAAGGCGAACCGCCGCCGCCCGGCGAGCGACGAGTAGCGCGCCCGTCGCCACGGCCCAGCCAGGAGCGCGCTCGCCGCCTTCAGGACCGCGGCTCTTCCGCCCCGGCTCCGG
Source organism: Patulibacter sp. (assembly GCA_047604965.1). Taxonomy (GTDB): domain Bacteria; phylum Actinomycetota; class Thermoleophilia; order Solirubrobacterales; family Solirubrobacteraceae; genus JAGIBJ01. Next base: position 15,810 of record JASGGQ010000008.1, read on the forward strand.
ACTCCCTGCCAGGACCGACGACGCCGAAGCGCCGCAGGCGCAAGGCGTTCGCGACGACCGACGCGCTCGACGCCGCCATCGCCACGCCGGCCAGCGCCGGGTTGAGCAGGCCCGCGGCGGCGATCGGCAGCGCCGCGACGTTGTAGCCGAACGCCCACGCGAGGTTCTGCTTGATCGTGCGCAACGTCGCGCGGGAGAGGCGGATCGCGTCGGCGGCGGATCGCAGGTCGCCGGTGACGAGCGTCAGGTCGGACGCCTCGATCGCGACGTCCGTCCCCGTTCCGATCGCCAGCCCCAGATCGGCTTGCGCAAGCGCCGGCGCGTCGTTGACGCCGTCGCCGACCATCGCGACCACGCCGCCGGCTTGCTGCAGCTCCCGGACCACGCTCGCCTTGCCGGCCGGCAGCACCTCGGCGATCACCTCGTCGATCCCGACCTCCGCCGCGACCGCCCGCGCCGTCGCCTCGTTGTCGCCCGTCAGCAGCACCGGCCGCAACCCGAGCGCCCGCAGCGACGCGATCGCCTCCGCCGAAGTCGGCTTGACGGCGTCTGCGACCGCCAGCACGGCCCGCACCTCGCCGTCCCACGCGGCCAGCACCGCGGTGCGGCCCTGCCGCTCCGCCTCCGCCCGCGCGGCTTCCAGCGGCGCCGGCACCCGCAGGCCCCACTCGCGCATCAGCGACGGCCGGCCGACCTGCACGCCGTGGCCCTCGACGACGCCCTCGACGCCCAGGCCCGCGCGGCTGGCGAATCCCTCCACCGCAGGCAGCGGCCCGAGCTCCTCGCGGGCCGCCGTCGTAATCGCCGCCGCGACCGGATGCTCGGAGGCGTCCTCCAGCGCCCCGGCGAGCCGCAGCACCTCGTCGCGCCGCGCCCCGGCGGCGAGGGCGATGTCGACGAGCGCCATCCGGCCGGTCGTGACGGTGCCGGTCTTGTCGAGCACGATCGTGTCGACCGCACGCGTCGACTCCAGCACCTCCGGCCCCTTGATCAGCAGGCCGAGCTGCGCGCCGCGGCCGGCGCCGGCCAGCAGCGCCGTCGGCGTCGCCAGGCCGAGCGCGCACGGGCAGGCGATCACCAGCACCGCGACAGCCGCGCCGATCGCGAAGGCCGCGCTCTCCCCGGCGATCAGCCAGTAGCCGAGCGTCGCTCCCGCCAGCGCGATCACGACCGGCACGAACACGCCGGAGATCCGGTCGGCCAGACGCTGCACCGGCGCCTTGCCGGCCTGCGCATCTGCGACGAGCCGCCCGATCTGCGCCAGCGCGGTGTCGGCGCCGACGCGCGTCGCCTCGACGACCAAGCGCCCGCCGGCGTTGACCGATCCGCCGGTGACCTCGTCTCCCGGGCCTTTCCAGACCGGCGCCGATTCGCCGGTCAGCAGCGACTGGTCGACCGACGAGCGGCCTTCGCGCACGAGCCCGTCGGTCGCGACCTGCTCGCCGGGACGCACGACGAACCGGTCGCCGATCGCGAGCTGCTCGATCGCCACGCGCCGCTCCGCTCCCGAGGCGTCGAGCACGGCCACGTCCTTGGCGCCGAGCTCCAGCAGCGCCCGCAGCGCGGAGCCGGCGCGGCGCTTCGCACGCGCCTCGTAGTAGCGGCCGGCGAGCAGGAACGCGGTGACGATCGCGCCGGCCTCCAGGAAGATGTGGTCGCCGGTGCCGGCGGAGGGCAGCAGCTCGAAGCGCATCTTCATCCCGGGCATGCCCGCGTCGCCGAGGTACAGGGCGTAGAGCGACCAGGCGAACGCGGTGAGCGTCCCCATCGAGACGAGCGTGTCCATCGTCGCCGTCGCGTGCTTGAGGTTCGCCCACGCAGCGCGGTGGAACGGCCACGCGCCCCACAGGATCACCGGCGTCGTGAGCTGGAGCACCGCCCACTGCCAGTAGTCGAACTGCAGCGCCGGGACCATCGAGATCGCCAGGGCGATCAGCGCCAGCGGCATCGTCACCCGCACCCGCGTGCGCAGCGGCGCCAGCTCGTCGTCCTCCGCCGCGGTCGACGGCGCGGGCGGCTCACCGGCCGGCGGCAGCGACGCCTGGTAGCCAGCGGCTTCGATGGCGCCGATGAGCTCCGCGGGCTGCACCTGCGCGGCGTCGTAGCGCACGGCGGCCTGCTCGGTGGCGTAGTTGACGGTGGCGGTCACGCCCGCGAGCGCGTTGAGCTTGCGCTCGATCCGGTTCGCGCACGAAGCGCACGTCATCCCGGTGATCGGAAGCTCGGCGTAGGCCGTGCCGGCGCTTTCCGCGCTTCGGCCCGCCAGCCCGACCTGCTCCGACGCGCGCGCCCCGCGGCGCGGATGCCCCGTCGTCGCCCGCCAGCTCATGACGCTTCGTAGCCGGCTGCGGCCACCGCCGCCCGAACGGCATCGTCGTCGACGTCGCCGACGACGGTGAGACGGCCGGCCGCCAAGTCGACGTCGGCGCGCTGCACGCCGGCCAGCCGGGAGACCTCCTCGTGCACGCTCGCGGCGCAGTGGCTGCAGGTCATGCCCGAGACGGCGAAGTCGCGAGCGGCCTGGTTCGAGTGCTGGGTCATGCTGCGCCCCTCCTGCGGGGTGGGTGTCCTGAGGCCGAGCGCGCCGAGATCGCTCGATGCACCGCACGGCCGGCCCACTCAACGTAACAGATACCCCCAAGGGGTATCGATGGCGGTGCGCCAGCATCGCATCGCCAGCCGGCTTCCGCCCGCGGCCCCGACCCGGGGGCCGCGGACGCAGCGTCCCGCGCGGAGATGTCCCTCGACCCACCAGCCTCGCGGCTACCATGTGGATACCCCTCCCGGGTACAGACCCCGACGATCAGGAGCGCGACGATGGCCGCTTCCCCAGCTAGCGACCCCCATCCCACGCGCGGCTACAGCGCGACCAAGGACCAGATCCTCACGCGCCTGCGCCGCATCGAGGGGCAGGTGCGCGGCATCCAGGGCATGGTCGACGACGAGCGCTACTGCATCGACGTCCTCACGCAGATCTCCGCGGTCCAGGCCGCGCTGGACAAGGTCGCCCTCGGCCTGCTCGACGAGCATGCCCGGCACTGCGTGATCGGCGCCGCCGGGGAGCAGCAGCCCGCCAAGACCGACGAGCTGATGGCCGCCGTCGGCCGCCTGATGCGCCGCGGGTAGCCGGCCGCGGCCGGGTCGCCACGCCGCTCCGCCCCCTGGACCGGGCTCGCGTCGTGTGGGACACTGCGTGCTCCGGCGCGCCGTCCCACGCGCTCACCCTGCTCGCCGGTTCACCCGTCCTACCCGAAGGATCCCGGATGTTCCGCCGTTCTCCGTCCTCCCCTGCCCGCTGCGGCGCGCGGCCTGCCGCCTGCGCGCTCGCCACCGCGGCGGCGCTCCTGCTGCCGGTGGCTTCCGCCGGCGCGGTCGAGCGTACCGAGCAGGTGATCCAGTCGCGGTCGCCGCAGACCGACGTGCAAGCCAGCGTCGTGAGCCTGAAGGTGCCGCTGCCAGCGGGCGCGCCCGCGCATCCGGCGGCGTACGACTAGCTCCAGTACGAGCGATTCCGCAACGCCGACGGCCCCACCGATCCGCGGCAGGCCGATGCCGTCGCGGTCCTGATGCCGGGCATCCTGGAGGGCGCGACCGCGTTCGATCCGGTCGCGCGCAACAGCATCCGCGCGGCGCGTCAGCGCGGCGTCCGGCTGGAGGTCTGGGCGATCGACCGGCGGTCGAACTGCCTGGAGGATCACACCGGGGTCGACGCTGCGACCCGGGAGGTCGACCCGCAGCTGATGATCGACTACTACTACCGCCACCGCGAGATCGACGGCCGGCGCTTCGCCGGGTTCGCGAAGCGCGAGCCGGTCCTGCGGACGTTCGGGCTCGCCCGTACCGTCGAGGACTACCAGGCGGTGCTGTCCAGCGAGCTGCCCGATCAGGCGTGGCGCGAGCGACACGTGATCTGCGGCGGGCATTCGCTCGGCGGCCCGTTGACGCGCGCGTTCGCGTCCTGGGACTTCGACGGGAATCCGGCGACGACCGCCGACGCCGGATACCGGCAGTGCGCGGGCTTCTTCGGCTTCGACACGGTGTTCGCCGGGACGATGGACGGTCGCACGCCGGTCACGAAGGCCGACCCGCTGACCGCGGCGGTGCTGAGCGCCTCGAGCGTGCTGACCGATCAGGGCATTCGCGCGGGCGTGATCCCGAGTTACATCGATCTGATGGGCATCGGCCCGGAGACGGAGGCGCTGCTGGAGGGCATCGCCGGGGTCGCCGACTACTTCCCTGATGACGACTGGACGCCGCTGGTGTCGCAGATCCCGCGTTCGACGACGACCGACCAGTTCTTCCACCTGGCCGGCTCGGCGACGTGGGGCGACTACCTGTTCTCCAGGCGCTCGATGCGCGACTACCGGTACACGAACCTCGCGGCGCTCGGCCAGGTGATGGACGACAACGCGGCGGTGTTCGGGCTGGTGCGGTCGAGCTTCGGGATGTTCGACGGCGTGCCGGTGGTGCGCAACCGGCTGCCGCGCGATCTGGCGAAGGTGCCGCTGCTCGGCCAGTTCGTGCAGGGCGGTTCGCTGGTGCTGCCGCGGCGGCAGGCGAGCAAGCCGCTGATCGGCTGGGCGAACTACGACGAGCTGGGGAGCTCGGCGGGGAAGCCGTGGGCGGGCGTCACGTCGCCGTCGGAGGAGGTGACCGACGCGCACGAGTTCGCGCGGATCGTGCATGAGGGGCCGCTCGATCTGACGGAGCACTACTTCCCGATGCGGCTGCTGGTCGATTCGTTCCTGGCGGAGGGCGGCGACCGGTCCGGTTCGCTGCGCGCGATCCGCCATACGGATGGCATCACGCGCAAGCCGCGGTTCACGGTGATCGCGGGGAACGGGCTGGCGACGAAGGCGGCGAAGGTCGATCCGCACGTGCTGCTGCCGGGCTACGAGCACCTCGACGTGCTGACCGCCGCCGAGCGCCAGAACGACGGCCGGCCGGAGGGCAGCAGCCAGGCGCTCGCCAGCTTCGCCGCGAAGACGGTGCGCTAGGCGGACGCGCCCGCCGGCCGGCTGCGCGGCATTTACGGAGTCGGGGGCGGCGGCGGGCCGTCCGCCGCCTCCACGTCGGCCGCGTCGGCCGCGTCGAGCGAGGCGATGATCGGCTCGGCGAGCTCGGGCGGGAGGATCGCCGCAACCGCGCGCCCGACTTCTAGGTTGCTGTAGTCGAGCGGCAAGACCCAGACGTCGCGCTGCGCGCGTGCAAGGATCGCCTTCCGCGTATCGCGGGCGACGTCCACGAGCAGCTCGAACGGCGATTGCTCCTTGCCATAGAACCAGTCGTTCGGCACCTTGCCCGCCGCGCGGATCGCGCGCGTGCGGAACTCCCTGGGGCTGGGGTCGAACCACGCCTCGACTTCGGGGTCCACCGTGAAGACCTCGTAGGGGTTGGGTGACGTTGGAGCGAACGCACCGGCGCGAGCGATGAGCGCCATGGGGAACGGCTGGTTCGTCGGCCAGTCGTGCAGCAGGAAGAGACGTGTGATGCGCTCGTGCTGCGGGGCGCGTTGGTACCAGCCCACGATCGCCTCGACGAGCTGCCACTTCAGCTCGTCGGCCGCCGCACTGACATCGGCCGGCACCTCTAGCACCGGGGGCGGAAGCGGTGGCGGCGCAGGCTGCGGCCATGGCAGTTCGTCGGGATCTTCGAACTGCTTCTCCTTGAACACCGGGCCGTCGGTCTTGTACGACACCGCGATCTGCTTGCAGCTATGCACTGCTTCCGGCGTGCCCTCCATAACCGAGATGCGCGAGACCCGACCGCGTCGGTCGTAGAAGTATCCCTCGCGATATACCCAACTGCCCCGTCCGTGAACAGCACGGTTTCGCCGAGCTGACCGTCGATATTCGCCGCAGCGACGACCGCGTCGAGTTGCCGCCGGCCTTCTACCCATGAGAACTTCAGCCGCACGTCCCTTCCGAGGAAGTAGAACAGCCATTCAAAGGCAGCCGGCCGTCCTCGCCGAACGCCTTCGCGCGTATCGGACGATCGAATCGCGTCACGCCGTAGCTCGTCATTCCACGCAGGACCGCTGGTTCTTTGCGCCGTCCGGCAGCCACCGGCACTCCAGCGCGTTCGAGCCACAGCGGCTGAAGGTGCTCCTGCCCCGTCGAACCCCGTGCGTACAGCCAGTGGTCGATCAGGATTGGCTCAGCCGCTTCAAACTCGCCGTAAACATCGTGCAGCGCATCCCACGACGGCAAGCCGCATGCCTCCAAATTCAGATTCGCCATGGCGCCGTCCGCATTCGGCCAGGACGCTAACAACGCGCGGCGTGGCGTCAAGCGTTGTTCACAACGTTGAGATCACCAGGGGACGGCGTCACCCGGCCAGCGCCGGTCAGGCGGAGACGGCCTTCTTCGCGCGGGTGCGTTTCGCCTTTGGCTTGGCGGGCGTGACCAGCTCGGCGAGGAAGCGGCCGGTGTGGCTGCCGGCGACCGCCGCGACCTGCTCCGGCGTGCCGGTCGCGACGACCTGCCCGCCCTCGTCGCCGCCCTCCGGCCCCATGTCAACCAGCCAATCGGCGGTCTTGATCACGTCGAGATCGTGCTCGATCACCACCACCGTGTTGCCAGCGTCGACCAGCCGGTTGAGCACCACCAGCAGCCGTTCCACATCGGCGAAATGCAGACCGGTCGTCGGCTCATCGAGGATGTACAGCGTGCGACCCGTCGACACGCGCGCCAGCTCGTTGGCGAGCTTCACACGCTGCGCCTCCCCGCCGGAGAGCGTCGTCGCCGGCTGCCCGAGCCGCACGTAGCCGAGGCCGACATCGCGCAACGTCTCCAGCCGGCGGCGCAGCGGCGGGATCGCCGAGAAGAACTCAACCGCCTCGTCGATCGCCATCGCCAACACGTCCGCGATCGACTTGCCCTTGAACTTTACTTCAAGCGTCTCGCGGTTGTACCGCTTGCCGTCGCACTGCTCGCACGGGACGTACACGTCCGGCAGGAAATGCATTTCGATCTTGATCTGGCCGTCGCCCTTGCACACCTCGCAGCGCCCGCCCTTGACGTTGAACGAAAAGCGCCCCGGCTTATACCCGCGCGCCTTCGCCTCCGGCGTCTTCGCGTACAGGTCGCGGATCACATCCATCACGCCGGTGTACGTCGCGGGGTTCGAGCGCGGAGTACGGCCGATCGGCGACTGATCGACCTGCACGATCTTGTCGAGCTGATCGAGCCCCTCGATCCCGCGGTGCGCGCCCGGCCGCGCGGTCGCACGATGCAGCCGCTGCGCGACCGCCTTGCTCAAAATCCCGTTGACCAGCGTCGACTTGCCCGAACCGGAAACGCCGGTCACGCAACTCAGCACGCCGAGCGGGAAGCTCACATCCACCCCGCGCAGATTGTGCTCGGCCGCGCCGCGCACCGTCAGCTGCCCGGTCGGCTCGCGCCGCCGATCCGGCACCGCGATCCCGCGCCGGCCACTGAGGAACTGCCCCGTCAGCGACTGCTCGTCGGCGATCACCTGCTCCGGCGTGCCGGCCGCAACGACCCGCCCGCCGTACTCTCCCGCACCCGGACCAAGATCGACCAGGTAATCGGAGCGCCGCATCGTCTGCTCGTCATGCTCGACCACCAGCACCGAGTTGCCGAGGTCACGTAGCCGCTCCAGCGTGCGGATCAGCTTCTCGTTGTCGCGCTGATGCAGGCCGATCGACGGCTCATCAAGCACGTACAGCACGCCGACCAGCGCCGAACCGATCTGCGTCGCAAGCCGGATACGCTGCGCCTCCCCGCCCGAGAGCGTCGCCGCCGACCGGCTCATCGAGAGATAGCCGATCCCCACGTCATCGAGGAACCGCAGCCGCTCCTCGATCTCCCGGAAGATCAACCGCGCGATATGGCGCTGCGTCTCCGTCAGCTCCACCTCGTCGAGCCACGTACGCGCCCGGCGCACGCTCAGCGCACTGAACTCGTGGATGCCGAGGCCGCCGACCGTCACCGCGCGTACCTCCGGCCGCAGCCGCGCGCCCCGGCATTCAGGGCAGGGCCGCAAGGTCATGTACTGCTCGATCTTCTCGCGCACCGCATCGGATTCCGATTCGCGATGGCGGCGCTCAAGGTTGCCGCGCACCCCTTCGAAGGTCGTCGAAAAGGTCCGCATCCGGCCGCGCCGGTTCTTGTACCGCACTTCGATCTTCTCGCCGGTGCCCTCAAGCACGGTGCGGCGATCGGCCTCCGGCAGCTGCTCCCACGGCTCGAACAGGTCGATGTCGTACGCCTCGGCGGCCCCCTGAAGCACAAGGTCGAAGTAGCCCGACCAGGCGCCGGCCTGCCGCCACGGCACGATCGCACCCTCGGCGAGCGAGAGCGTCGGATCGGGAATCGCCATCTCCGGCTCAACCTCCAGCTGGCTGCCGAGCCCGGTGCAGCGTGAGCAGGCGCCGTGCGGGTTGTTGAACGAGAAGGAACGCGGCTCCAGCTCGGGGATCGACGTGCCGCACGCGATGCAGGCGAAGCGCTCGGAGTAGGTGCGCCGCTCCCCGTCGCCTTCCCCGTCGCGCGCAACGCTGGCGACGACGACCAGGCCGTCGGCGAGCTTCGTCGCGGCCTCGACCGCCTCGAAGATCCGCGAGCGCGACTCGCCGCGCACGATCACGCGGTCGACGATCAGCGAGATCTCATGCTTGTACGTCTTCTCCAGGACGATCTCCTCCTCCAGCATCCGCAGCTCCCCATCGACCTCCACGCGCGCGTAGCCGTCGGCACGGAGCTGCGCGAGCAGATCGGCGAAGGTGCCTTTGCGGCCGCGCACGATCGGCGCCATGATCATCAGCCGCTCGCCCTCGGGCAGCTCAAGGATGCTGTCGGTGATCTGCTCGACGCTCTGGCCGCTGATCTGCTCGCCGCAGCTGGGGCAGTGCGGAATCCCGATCCGCGCCCACAGCAGCCGCAGGTAGTCGTAGATCTCGGTGACGGTGCCGACCGTCGAGCGGGGGTTCTTGCTCGTCGTCTTCTGGTCGATCGAGATCGCCGGGGAGAGCCCCTCGATCGTGTCGACGTCGGGCTTGTCCATCTGGCCGAGGAACTGGCGTGCATACGCCGAGAGCGATTCGACGTAGCGGCGCTGCCCTTCGGCGTAGATCGTGTCGAACGCCAACGAGCTCTTGCCCGACCCCGAGAGCCCGGTCATCACGACCAGCGCGTCACGCGGGAGTTCGAGTGAGACGTCCTTGAGGTTGTGCTCTCGCGCACCGCGGACGACGATCTTCTGGGATGCCACGCCCGGCAGTCTAGCCGGGCGAACGGACGTTCGATTGCGCGGACTGTGTGCGGCGGTGCGAGCGCGCCCTTCGGCCTCAAGCCCGGCCGCATCGCCAGCAAACTCGCCGTATTGAGGAGTTTTTCGGTCTGAGTTGGCGCGAATCCGTCAAAGTGTGTAAAGTCAGCCGGGAATCCCCATTTTTCCATTCCGCACCACCAAACCCACTCGAAACCGATGACCAAGAAGCACTCCACGTTCGCGGCCGCCACCGCCCTCACCCTGCTCGCCACCCCAGCCATTGGCCATGCGGCAACGATCGCCGGCTCCGGCTCCAGCGCCTCAACGCCGTACGTCGAGGCCCTCTTCAAGGCGTACAAGAAGGTCGACAAGAAGAACACCTTCACCTTCCTGGCCAACAACGGCAACGCCGGCGCCAAGGACGTTCAGGAGGGGCGCAGTGCCTGGGCAATCCAAACCCGTGCACCGCAGGCCTCCGACTCCGGGCTGAGCTATTCGAAGCTGTTCCTCGATGCGCTCACCATCTCGGTGAACCCAGCCAACAAGCTCGACAATCTGCCGGTCAAGAGCGTCAAGGACATCTACACCGGCACCGTCACCGAGTGGTCGGCGTATGCCGGTTCTGGCCTGACGACGCCGATCCAGCCGTTCGGCCGCGTCGCCACCGCAGGTCTGTTCACGTACTTCACCTCGGCGGTGCTCGAAGGGGCGGCGACCGCGTCGAACGTCACCCCCGTCGACAAGGACGGCGAAGTGGCGGTTGCCGTCGCCAAGAACCCGAACGCGATCGGCTACATCGGCCTCGCAAACTCCAAGCCCGCCAGCGGCGTCAAGCGCCTGAAGCTCAACGGCATCCCGCCGACGCCATCGACGATCAAGAAGCTCACCTACCCGCTGTCGCGCTACGCCTGGATCGTGCTGCCGGCCAACAATCCGGACCCGGCCGCGACGAAGTTCGCCGACTGGATCCGCAGCAGCTACGAAGCCGGCCAAGTGCTCAAGAAGGCGGGCGCCGTGCCGGCGTTCAACGCGACGAAGCCGTCGAAGTCCACCAAGAAGTCCAGCAAGAAGTAAGGCTCGCGCGATGGCCCACCCCACCGTGGACCACGCCGCTGCTGCCCAGGCGGGCAGCAGCGGCGACCGGCGCGCCGAACTGCTGCTCGGCGCGCTCGTCGCCGTCGTCCTGAGCTTCGTGATCGCAATGATCGCGTTCGTCATCCACGAAGGGTGGCCGTCGTTCGCGCACAACGGCCTGCGCTGGTTCGGCGACGGTGGCAACGTCGACCGTCAAGCCCAGGCGATCTTCACCTCGGCGAACTTCGGCTACGACTGGGAGTACACCTTCCACGCCTGGCCGATCATCTGGGGCACGATCGTCGTCGCCGGCCTGGCGGTCGGCATCAGCTTCTTCGCCGCGCTCTTCGTCGCCGTCTTCGTCGTCGAGTTCGCCCCCGACTGGATGCGGCTGATCCTCGAACCGGTGATCCGGCTACTCGCCAGCATCCCGTCGGTGATTATGGGACTGCTCGGCGTGTTGCTCGTCGTGCCGTTCGTCAACGACGCGCTGATTACCGACGAGGCACGGCGCTCAGTCCAGTACGTCGTCTCACTCAACGGCTACAGCGTGATCGCCGGCGTATTCGTGCTCTCGCTGATGGTCGCGCCGCTGATGGTCGCTGTCTTCGTCGACGGACTGCGTTCGGTGCCGCGCGGCTGGCTGGAAGGGTCGCTTGGGCTCGGGATCAACCGCTGGCGCACCTTCTGGAAGATCGGCGTGCGCGCCGCCCGCCCCGCGCTGATCGCCGGCACAGTGCTCGCCACCGCCCGAGCGCTCGGCGAAGTCGTGATGCTCGCGATGGTGTGCGGCGGCGTTGGCTTTGCGCCAAACCCGAACGACGGACTGCTGTTCTTCATCGAGCCGGCCAAGCCGATTGCCGCCGCGATCCTCCAATCGGCCGAGGAACTCACCTCCCCGCCAATGCGTCAGACGATCTTTGCGATGGCGTCGGTACTGCTGATCTCGTCGCTCCTGCTTTCCCTTGCCGGCTGGGCCGCCAAACAGCCGATGAAGAAGTACGGGGTCCAGTCGTGAGCGCACCGACGCTCCCACCAACGACGCCGCCCGCGCCCGCAGCAGGCGCATCCGCAGCAACGGGCGCCGCGCCGCGCCGCAGCGCCCGCGACTCGTCGGCCTCGTGGCGGCTGACCGACCGGATCGGCTTGGCGATCGCCTGGACGCTCGGTATCGGGTTCCTCGCCGTCACCGGCAGCATCGTGCTCTACCTGTTGGTGCAAGGCATCCGCTTCGTGCGCCCTGAGCTCTTCATCACCTCGCCATCGGCCGGCTTCTCGGAACGGGAGACCGGAGGCTTCCTGGACCCGCTGATCGGAACGCTGGTGATGGTGCTGATCGCGATGTCGATCGCCTTCCCGGCCGGGCTTGGGATCGGTGTGTGGCTCAGCGAATATGGGCGCCCGGCGTGGCTGGCACGCGTCACCGAATCGACGATCGAGATGCTGGCCGGAACCCCATCGATCGTCTTCGCGCTGTTTGGCACGCTCGTCTTCCAAAGCCCCGCACTGGCACTGCTCAGCCAAGAGCACCATGGGATCGTCTACGGCCGCTCGTTCTTCGCGGCCGGCATCACCCTCTCGCTGATCGCGCTGCCACTGATCGTTGCGAATGTCCGCGAAGGACTGCAAGCGATCCCCGGGCACGTCCGCGAAGCGTCGTACGCGGTTGGCAAAACGAAGATCACGACGACCCGCCGGATTCTGCTGCCGGCCGCGCGCCCGTCAGTCATCACCGGCGCGATGCTCGGCGTCGGGCGGATCATCGGAGACACCGCCGTGATCGTGCTACTACTCGGGGCCACGCTCAACATCGTGCCGGCGAACCACACGCCGATCCTCGGGACGCTGCAAGGCACCGGCAGCACGCTGACGACCTTCGTCTACCAAAACGCCCCCACTGGCGAGGCCAATCAGCCGGAGAAGGCGTACGCCGCCGCCTTCGTACTCCTGGCAATGGTGCTCGCCCTCAATGTCGCCGTGAACGTCAGCGTCCGGCGTGGAAGGAACATGGCATGGCGCTCCTGAGCCCACCGCCGGTCCGCCGGCTGCCACTCGAAGGCGGCTCTCCTTCGACGGTCGTCGTGCCCGACGCACCGGAGCCGGCCGTCGCCTGCGAACCGGCGACAGCGCGACCCGGCAGTTTCGTCAGCGGTCGCCGCGTTGAGCCAGCCCCATTGGCGATCGATCGCATGGCGGTCGAAAACCTCTCGATCGCATACGACGGCAAGCTCGCCGTCAACGAGGTCAGCCTGCCGATCCGCGAAGGCGAAGTGCTGGCACTGATCGGCCCGTCCGGCTGCGGCAAAACGACGCTGCTGCGCTCGCTCAATCGTCTCACCGAACTCACGAAAACCGCGTCGCTGAAGGGCGCAATCACGCTCGACGGCACCGACATCGCCACCCTTGAACCGACGTTGCTGCGCCGCCGCGTGACGATGGTCTTCCAGCAGCCCAACCCGTTCCCGATGAGCGTCGAGGACAACATCGCGTACGTGATTCGCGAACAGGCGGCACGTCGCCCGCGGCGGCCGCAACTGCGCGAACAAATCCGCACGGCGCTCCAGCGCGCCGGCCTGTACGACGAGGTCGCGCATGATCTCTGCCATCCCGCGCTGCGGCTCTCCGGCGGCCAGCAGCAGCGGCTCTGCATCGCCCGCGCGCTGGCCGCCAACCCTGAGGTGCTGCTGCTCGACGAGCCATGCTCGGCGCTGGACCCGCAGTCGACGCAGGTGATTGAGGATCTGATCGTGCAGTTGCGTGAGGAAGTCGCCGTGGTGATCGTCACGCACAATTTGCAGCAGGCGTACCGTATCGCCGACCACGTCGCGTTCATGTACCTCGGCGAGCTGGTCGAGTATGGACCGGCCGAGCAGATCTTCGGCGCGCCGCGCGAGCAACGCACGAAGGACTACATCAGTGGCGCGTTTGGCTGATCGGCGGATCGCTGCTGCGATGCTGGCCGTCGGCGCCGGCCCGCTCCTGCTGCTCGGCGGATGCGACTCGACGATCCAAGCCAATGCGCGCGCGAAGCTCGCAGCGCAGCGGCGCCTGGCTGCGAAGGAGGCCCATCTGGTCGTGCAGCGCGGGACTGCGGTGCGCGTCGATCGCGTCACGCTGCTGCGCGACGCCGACTCCACGGCGGTCGTCGTCGACCTCCACAACGCCACGACACAGGCGGTCGGCGACGTGCCGATCTCGGTCGGGGTGCGACGTGGGACGGCGAAGGTGCTGCTCAATGACGATCCGGAACTCGACTGGTTCCAAACCCACCTGCCACTCGTCGCCGGGGGCGACCGCGCGACCTGGGTGTTCCGGTCGCCGCCGGGAGGCCGCGCCCGCGCCGGTGACACGCCGTTCGTGCGGATCGGCGCGCCGCTGCGCACAGTCGCCACCTCCCCGCTGCCGACCCTGACGGCGACCGTCGCTCACAGCACCGCATCGAAGGCCGACGTCGTACTGAGCGACGCGACGGTACCGCAGATCGGTCTGCCGGTGAATGTCGTCGCGCGCCGCGACGAGGTACCGGTCGCCGCCGGCACCGCTGTGCTCGACACGCTCGATCGCGACGAGCAGCGCACCATCTCCGTACCCCTGACTCGCGACGCTCGAACGCTCGCGCCGACAGCCAGTGCCCTCCCAACGATCTACCAATGAGGAGCCGACCGCGATGAGCAGTTCCGAACGGTGCGACCACTGCTCCTCCCCGGTCGCCACCAGCCAACGCTACTGCGTGCAGTGTGGCGCCCACCTGCGGCGTCGCGACGACCCGACCGCCCGCTGGTTTGCCGCAGCGCGCCGCGCGAAACATGCGCCGTCCGCAGTGCCGGCCGCAGCGCGCGATGGGGCGATCCAGCGTGCCAGGACGACGCAGCTCGCGTTGGCGATCGCGCTGTTGCCGGTGGCCGCCGGGGTCGGGGTGCTCGTGGGACGCAGCACCGACGACAGCGGCCGGCAGGTGCTCGAGGCGCTCAAGGCCGTCGGCGTCGGCACGGAGGCCGAGGCCGTGTCGTCCGGTCCGGTCGCGCCATCGACCCCCGACGCTGCGACCGTCGCGTCGGGCTCTGCGGCCGAGGCTCGCAACACCGCCGCGAAGACGACGAAGAAGGTCGAGGGCATCGAGCTGACCGACCAGCAAGCTCCGGTGCTGGCAACCGGTCCGACCGGGAGTGCCCGCAAGCTCACCGGCACCAAACCGACCGGCAAGGATCTCGACGAGAGCAAGCAGGCGCTCAAGCAGATCGAATCCAAGAAGGGCGAGGCCTACGTCGAGCAGCAAAAGGATCTTCCCGACACGATTGTGATCCCATGACCAAGCTCGATCGCTTCAAGCGACTGCTGCCCGGCCAGCGCCGTGCCACACCCGGCCCCGATGGGCTCGTTCCGGCCGGCCAGATCACGGCCCACGCCAGGGCGAAAGCCGCAGCGCAGCCGGCGCCGGCACCAGCCGACGCCGAGCTGCTCGCGCGCCGCGAACGGCTGACCGAGCGCTTCGCTGCGGGGCAGGCCGAACTCGGCGGGGTGCTCTACGAAATGGCGATTCGCGACCATGTGCGGCTCGACGTGCTGACCCGCAAAGCTGCGGCACTCCAGCGCATCGATCTCGAACTTGGCGATGTCGAGCGCGAGTTGCGTGGCGAGCTCGCCGAGATCGGCGGCACCTGCCGGTCGTGCGGTACCCGTCATGCGCGCGAGGCGCGCTTCTGCTCCGGATGTGGCGCATCGCTTAATGCTGGCGCCGGCGCGACCGGGGCAGCCGGGGCAGCCAGCAACGGGGTCGCTGCGCGGTGAACGGCGACCGCCAGCTGCGAGCACTCGCCGCCCTCTCGTCGGTCGCGACGCTGACGGTGTTGCTCGGCGCCTCCGGGAGCGGCAGCGAGCTGGCGCGGGCGGCGGCTGCCGCGTTCGCGCCGCGCCCGGTGAGCGTCGCCGCCACCGTTCCGCAGGCCGATACAGCCGACACCGCGCGCCACGGCGACCCCTCCTCCACCCACGCAGCGACGGCGGCGGCACCCAGCGGCAACGCAGACGGCGCCGGCAACGCGAGCGACACCATCGCAAACTCCGAGGGAGAGAGTTCGATCAACGACGAGGCCAGCGAAGACCCCGAAACCACCGACACCGCCGACGCGACGACCGCCACCACGCCCGGTGACCGAACGGCGTCGAACATCAAGCACATCTTCGTGATCACGCTCGCCGGGCAGGGCTACGACGCGACCTTCGGCAGCGGCTCAGCAGCGACCTACCTCAACGGCACGCTGCGCCCGAAGGGCACGCTGCTGGCAAACTTCAGCTCCCTCAGCGGTTCGGGCATCGCCGACCGACTCGCGATGGTGTCCGGGCAGCCGCCGAACGCGGCCACGAAGGCGGGCTGCACCACCTACAGCCAGATCCCGCCGCTGACAAACCCCGACGACGACGGTGTCATCACCGCGACCGGCTGCCTGTATCCAAACACGATCGTCACCGTCGGCGAACAGATTCAGGGGCGTCGGCTGACCTGGAAAGGCTACGCCGAGGATCTCGACCAAGGACCAAGCGGCGGGGCCACGACCTGCCGGCGTCCGAATCCCGATCAGCCAGACGACACGATCGACCCACGCCCCGGCGATACCTACGCGACGCGCAACGTGCCGTGGGTGTACTTCCGATCGCTGATCGAGGTCGCCAACTGCGACAGCGGGATGACACCGCTCGCGACGCTGACGACCGATCTCGCGACAGCCACGACGACGCCAAACTTCGCGTTCATCTCCCCCGGCAGCTGCACCGATGGAAGCCACCCAGCCTGCGCCGACGGCCAACCGGGCGGACTGGCCGCCGCCGATGCGTTTTTGGAGCGCACCGTGCCGGCGATCCTCGCCTCTGCGGCGTACCAGCAGGATGGCCTGCTGTTGATCACCTTCGCCGGCGGGCCGGGCGGCACCGATGCCGCCACCAACAACGGCGCGCTGGTGCTCTCGCGGTTCGCGACCGCCGGCAGCACGGTCAGCACAGCATACGACCCATACTCGCTGCTCAAAACGGTCGAGGATCTCTTCGCCTTGCCGAAGTACCTCGCGAACGCGAACGACGCGACCTCGTTCGCTGACGACGTGCTCGCCGCCGCGCAACCACCAAAGCCGGGCGACGATTAGCCGCCGCTGGGCGACAGAGCTGACCGTCGTCAGGCGGCGCGTGCCGATGGTACTGCTGGAGCCTCAGCGGCGACCGGTGACATGCCGACGATCGACGGCGCCTGCGCCGCGCGCCGCGCGATCAACGCCAGCAGCGCATCGGCGACCTGCGGATCAAAATGCGAGCCACGGCAACGAGCGATCTCGTCGGTCGCCTCCTGGATCGTCCACGCGCGCTTGTACGGGCGCGCGTTCGTGAGCGCGTCGAAGACATCACAGACCGCCGCGATCCGCCCCGAAAGCGGGATTGCTTCGCCAGCTAGTCCAGCCGGATAGCCGCCGCCATCCCACCGTTCGTGGTGCGTGCGTGCCACCTCCTCGGCGAGTTGCAGCACCGGCGCCTGCGAATCGCGCAGCAACGCGGCGCCCTGCGCGACGTGCTGGCGCATCACGGCGAACTCCTCGTCGGTCAGGCGGCCCGGCTTGAGCAGGATCGCATCGGGCACGCCAATCTTGCCGATGTCATGCAGCGCGCTGGCGTGGCGCAGCATCGTCGCCTCGGTGTCGCTCATCCCCAGTTCGCGGGCCACCTCGCCACACAGCGCGCTCATCCGGTCAACATGTTCGCCGGTATCGTCGTCCCGCAGTTCGGCGGTGCGCGCGAGCCGCATCACGACCTCCAGCTGCGCCTCCGCCAGCTGCGCGGTCCGCGCCTGCACCTCGCGTTCGAGTTGCTCGCTGTAGCGCGTCAGATGTGCGCGCAACGCCGCCTCGGCAGCGACCACCAAGAAGGCCGTGGCGACGACCGACGCCGCCAGCGCCGCCAACGGCACGACAACCGGCACGACGACGCCGTGCATGAACGCACCGACCGCTGCCGCCAGCGCAAGTGCCGCGAGCACCAACGCTGCGACCGGTGCGCGCAGCACGCCGAAGCGGGCGACCAGTGCGGCGCCGAGCAACCCCAGGATCAGCGCTGCAACGGTGCCAACCCAGCCCGGTGCGGTTTGCAACGGGTTACCATGCAGCGCCGTCCAGATCGCGTTGGCTTGGATCGTTGGCCCCGGCATCAGGCGTGGCCCAGAGGCCGAGGTCGGATGGATGTCTTGCAGCACCGGTGCGCTGGCACCGACGACGACGATCTTGCCGCGCAGCGCGCTGGCCGGCACGCGGCCACGCGCAACATCGACGAAGGAGTAGGTCGGGATCGCGCTCGCCGGCCCACGGAAGTCGATCAGCGCGGTACCGTCGCGCTCGAATCGGTCATGGCCAGGGGTGCGGCCGAGTTGGTCGGCAACCGCAACCGCCAACGTGTCGAGCTGCGTGTTCTCCCGCGCGTAGCGACGAATCACCCCGCCGGTATCCGACGGGAAGGTGCTGCTCGCCGCGCGCGCGCCGATCTCCTTGAGCTGCTCGTCGCCGCCAAGCACCCGGGTGTGGCCGTCGGCGTCGCTTTCAGCGGTCGCCAGCACCGTCCCCGGCGCCCGCGCGACAGCGTCAAACAATGCGAGATCGTCGGCGTCGCGCCCCGACGGTTCGGTGAACTGCACGTCGTACGCGATCAGTCGCGCGCCGGCGCGCCGCAACCGATCGATCATGTCGGCATGCACCGTGCGGCGCATCGGCCAGGTGACGTTCATCTCCGAGAAGCTCTTCTCGTCGATCGCTACGACCGCGACCCCGCTGCTGGGCTGCGTGCCGCGAACGGCGAAGCGGGCGTCGAGCGACTGGCGTTCAAGCCCCGCAAACACCCCGGCCTGCGCCCCACCGAGGACCGCTGCGGTCGCGACCGCGCCGGCCAGCAGCACGGTGCGTACGCGCACCGCCCGGCGACGAATCGGCGCGCTCACTTGCGATGGTCGACGGTGTGCTCGTGGCCGGCTCGCACCAGCACACTCTTGCCGCCAGATTTCGGCGTCACAGCTACCGCGCCGTCGTACACCTTGACGGACGTCCCGTCGCAGGTGTCCTTCGTCAACCAGCGCGTGCCACGCACGGCGGCGACGGCATCCCGGCCGTGCGTTTCGTAGCGGCCGTGATGATCTTTGCCCCACACTTTGCGGGACTTCTTCGCGGTCTTCTTGCGTGCAGCGGTCGCGCGCGTGGCCTTCGTGGAGCAGTCGAGTTGGCCGGTCAGTGCGATCTGCGTCATGCCGGTCGATCCGACCTGTTTGACCCGGAACTCGCCACCGGAGAAGCGGCCATGTTGGGTGACAGAGCCGACCCGCGAGGCAAGCAGAATCTCACCGTCGGTCGTGTCGACGATCGAGCCGTTGGGGACCGATGCGTTCGCTGGCAGCTCGATGAACTCATCTGAGCCGGGCACGCGATATCGAACCGTGCCGTGCTGCGGCCGCAGCACCACCGTCACGCCCTGCACCGGCACCACGATGGCGCTCGGTGTCGCGGTGGGAGTGGGCGTCGAGGTTGGCTCTGGGGTGGCCGTCGCCGTCGCACTCGATGATGAGGTCTCGGTCGACGCCGGAGTAGCAGTTGGCGTCGGCTCGGACGTCGGCGTTGGCGTCACCGCGGCGGGTGTGGTGGTGGGCGTCGGCGTCGGCTCCTCGGTCGGCGTTGGGGTCGGGGTCGGCTCCTCGGTCGGCGTCGGGGTCGGCGTCAGCTCCGGGGTCGGGGTCGGGGTCGGGGTCGGGGTCAACGTTGAGCTGGCGGTCGTCAACACGGTGTCGAGCAACGTCTCGCCGGCCTCGTTGGCGGCGGCGAGTCGCACGTCATAGGTCGTGTCGGCAGCGAGGCCGGTCAGGTCGAAGCGGACCGGCGTCGACGCGGTGCCAGCACCGAGGGTCGTGCTGCCGACCTGCGTCCAATCGCCGCCGCCGATCCGCACGCTGACGGTCACGGTGGTGGTCAGCCCGTTCGGCGTGACATTCGCGGTAACCGAGCCACCAGTCGCGGTTGCGTCGCTGGCAGCCGCAGCGGCGGCCAACGGCGGCACGGTGATCCGGACCAGGTACGGAGATTGGTCGAGCGTCATCCACATGCGGCCGTCGGTGCCGGCGGCGATGTCGGTGCCGGCCGCGCCGCTCGGCAACCCGTCGGTGATCTCGGTCGTGGTGCCGTCGGCGGCGATGCGGCGCGCGCCGGTTGCGGTTGCGGCCCACAGCGCGCCGTCGGGACCGGTCGTCAGGGCGGACACGCTGGAGCTGCCGGTCAGTAGGCGCTCCGATGTCGCGCCGATCGTCCCGACGGTGCTGCCTTGCGCAGCCCAGATCGGCGCGTCCGGTCCGAGACCGAGCGCCGTCGGCACCAATGAGGTCGTCGGGAAGGTGATGTCGCCACTCGTCGTGACCCGTCCCACCCGGCCGCCGCTTCCGCCGTCGATGAACCACAACGCCCCGTCGTTGCCGGCAACGATCGACTGCGGCGACGAGAGCGAATCTGAAGTCGGGGTGAACGCGGTCCATTGCCCGCTGTCGGGAACGAAGCGGATAATCGCGTCGGCGCCGGTGAGGGGATAGTTGGTCTTCGCCGTGATCCACAGGTTTCCGTCCGGCCCGAGCGCGATCGACGTGGCGTTGTAGCTAGCGCTGATATCGAGGTAGGTGGTTGGCGACCCGTCAACCAACTTCACGAGCAATCCAACGTTGGTCACGCTCGCGATCGTGATGAAGTACGGCACTCCCGACGCAGGAACCGCCACGTCGGTCGGCGTCGACGTGCTCAGCAGTGAGCCGAGCGCACTCGCCGCCGACTCAACTGCCGACCCGCCGCTCGCGACGCTCGCGATCTGACTCGGTTCGGCCATCCACACCGTGCCATCGGATGAGACGCTCAACGCCGAGGGGGCCTGCGTGAGTCCGCTGACGGAGCTGGCAGTCGGCGCAGCCGCCGCCGGGACGGCGGTCGCAAGCAACACGAATCCAGCAACGGCGAGAGTGCGAGGGCTGTTGCGCATACGTCCGGTGCATCGGCGCGGCACGGCCAATCCGAAACGCCGCCCCGACGATTGGCGTGCAAACGCTTGCGTGGAGGAGCCAGGTCAGATATCTGTCTGCGATTTCGCCCGAGATTTCAGCGGCTTCTGCCGAATTCATACGGCGCTGCGCGTCGACCAGGCCCCGCCGGCCTCCTCTTCCCGAAGGAACGTGCGCGCGTCGGTGCTCAGCGTTCGATCACGACCGTTGTCGCTTTGATCACCGCGTTCGCGCGGACGCCCGGCGCCAGCTGAAGCTCGTCGGCGGCCTCACGGCTCATCAACGAGACGACGCGGTACGGCCCACACGCCAACTCGACCTGCGCCATCACCTCGTCGCGTTTGACGGCGACGACGATACCGTCGAACCGGTTGCGCGCGCTCGTGCCGGAACGCGGCCGGCGCTCGCGCAAAAGCTCGGCGATCTCAGTCGCCGCGATCACGCGGCGGCCACCCTCCCGCTCGAACGTCAGCTTGCCGGCGCGCTCCCAGCGCCGCAGCGTGTCAACGCTGACGCCGAGCGCGGTGGCCGCCTCGCCGATCGTGAGCGTCGCCGGCGGCGGAGCTTGAGTCATCTGCTCATCGTAGTCGGCTGCCCCGCCAACGCCCAAGCGACGGCCGCCCGCCGGCCCGCGCGGTGAAGTCGCGCACACACCAGTCCGATTGCCTATGCAGTTCATAGGAACGAAACATGCCGATGGGTAGGCTGGCGCAAACCATTGCGAACCGAGTCCAATGCGCCCGTCCCAGTTCCCCGTTGTCATCGACCGTGCCCGCCTGCGGTCGAGCACCCGCCAAATGGTCCTGCTCATCAGCGCCTTGACACTCGCGACCGCAGCGCCCGCCACGGCCGACACGATCCGGGTGCAGAGCACCACCGACACGATCGATGCCGGCCTGGTCACCGGCCTGCTGCAAGAGGCGTACGCCCGCGCGCAGCCCGGCGACACGCTCTCGTATGTTGGCGTCGGCACCGGCAAAGCGCTTGAGAATGCGCGGGCCGGCCTCGCCGATGTCGCGATCACCCACGCGCCGACACTCGAAGCGAGCTTCGTCGCCGACGGCTTTTCGCTCGAACCGGTCGGGCGCGCGATCTTCTACTCCGACTACGTGCTCGTCGGCCCGCCCACCGACCCGGCCGGCGTACTCGGCGCTGCGCCGCACGACGCGGTCGCTGCGCTGGAGCAGATCGCCGCCGCCGGGGCCGCCGGGCGCGCAACGTTCGTCTCACGCGCCGACAACTCCGGCACCAACGTGCAGGAGCAAACGATGTGGGCGATGACCGAAGGCGTCGCGATGCAGCCAGCCGCGAACGGTGCCGGCTCGGCGACGCGCACCGAACCGGGAACGGCCGGCAACTATCCCGCCTGGTACGAGCGGACCAACAAAGGCCAGGCGGCGAACCTGCAAACCGCCGACGTCTGCGCGACGAGCGGCGATCACCCGAACGGCGGGTGCTACACGCTCGTCGATCGCGGCACCTACAACCGGCTGCACCAAAGCGGCACGCTGACGCAGCTCGCGATCGTCAGTGAGCACAATGCAGCCGGCGCGCGCGGCGGAGAGAACCTGCTGATCAACCCGTTCAGCGCCTACGCCGTCAATCCCGACGCGATCAGCACCGATCCCCAACCGAACGTCGCGGCGGCGCTGCGGCTGCTCGACTTCCTGACCTCCGACGAGTTCCAAACGGCGCTAGAGAGCTTCCCGACTGCCGCCGATCCGGCCTTTCGCGGCGACGCCTTCCCGTGCATCCAGGCGACCCTGCCGACCACCCACGCTGCCGGCACGCCGCTCGCGCTGACGCTCACGGCCACCGACCGGCTGCCCGGCGGCGGAGCGGTCGCGAACCTCCCCGTGCAACTTGAAGCCTCGACCGATGGTGGCAACAGCTGGGCGGCGATCGGAGAGCCAGCGATCACCGACTCCGCCGGCACAGCGACCGTCAGCGCATCGCTGAGCGCGACCGCGGCGCTGCGCGTGAGCTGGCCGCGCACCGGCAAGTTCAGCCCGTCGGTTGCCGCACTCGGCGCCGTCTCCATGCCGGCGTCGAGCACGCTGACCCCCACGCCCACCCCGGCTGCCGACACGACGAAGCCGCGCATCACGAAACTGCGCCTCACCCGGACGCGCGTCAGCATGCGCCTCTCCGAAGGCGCAACGGTTCGCGTCACGGTGCAACGCCAGCGGACGATCACCGTCAACGGCACCCGCCGCCACCGCTACACGACCATCGCAAAGCGCACCAAAACGGCGACGAAGTCCGGCACCATCAAGCAAGCGATCCCGCGACTTCGCGCTGGGCGGTACAAGATCACGGTGCGTGCGACCGATGCCGCCGGCAACGAGACGACCCGCGCCACCCGCATCACGATCAGCGCCGCTGCCCACTGATTCGCCACCATTCGCCATCGACGTCACACGTTCCCCGCCCTGTTGAGGCACGCCGGCCGCGCCGCGATCACGCTGCCGCTGATCGCCGCGCCGGTCGCTCACGCCGGCCCGGCGTTGCAGCTCCAGATCGACGGCGCATCGCTAGCGGTGCCGCCCGGCGATCTCGATGGCGCGAGCGATGTCGCCCGAACCCGGCCGGTGACGGTGCGATCGGCGAGCGGCAGCCAGCGGCAGACGGCCGGCGGCACGTCGGCGCGGCGACTCGTTGAGCTGGTCGGCATCGCACCGGCCGCGGTTACCTCGCTCACCGTGCAGGCCGGCGGAACCGAGAACGGCGGCGTGTCGATCAGTGGCGCGGAACTACGCGGCGGCTTTGCCGGTGATCCGCTTTGCCCGGCGTGCGACGCAACCTTCGATGCCGCGTACGGCGAAGGCACCGTCGCCTTCTTCCGGCCGCTGCGCGACGCCGCCGACCTCAACGCCGCCGATCATGTGCAGCCGGCGCTTGGCCAGTCGCTGATCGTCCGGGTCGACAGCGTCGCTTCAAGGATTCCCGTCAGCGTGTCGGTCAGTGACTCCTCGCCCGACCCCGGAGAGGCGGTGCAGCTGCGAGCGGTGGTGCCGGACGGCGAGCGGCCCGAACTGACTTGGTATTTCGGCGATGGCACCAGCGGCTCGGGCGCCGCCGCCACGCACCGGTACGAGGCCGGCCATTGGACGGCCGGCGTGATGGCGCACGACGCCGCCGGGTATGGCGCTGCGACCGCCGTCCTGTCGGTCGGCGACGCCGCGCCCGCGTCGCTGGCGCCGGCCCCCAGCG
>JASGGQ010000009.1:0-37133 GCA_047604965.1 Patulibacter sp.
GATCCGCAACTTCTCGATCATCGCGCACATCGACCACGGCAAGTCGACGCTCGCCGACCGGATCCTGGAGATGACGAAGGCCGTCTCCGAGCGCGACATGAAGGCGCAGCTGCTCGACTCGATGGAGCTTGAGCGCGAGCGTGGCATCACGATCAAGTCGCAGGCCGTGCGCGTGTACTTCGACTCGCAGGACGGCCAGACGTACCAGTTCCACCTGATCGACACGCCCGGCCACGTTGACTTCACCTACGAGGTCTCCCGGTCGCTTCAGGCGTGCGAGGGGGCGCTGCTGGTCGTCGATGCCAGCCAGGGGGTGGAGGCGCAAACGGTCGCGAATACGTACCTTGCCGTCGATGCCGGGCTGGAGCTGATCCCGTGCCTGAACAAGATCGACCTACCTGGGGCCGAGCCCGAGCGCGTCGCCGGGGAGGTCAGCGAGCTGATCGGCGAGGACCCGGAGACGATCAAGATCATCTCCGGCAAAACCGGTGCCGGCGTGCGCGACGTGCTCGAGCAGATCGTGCAGCAGGTGCCGCCGCCCGGCGGCGACCGCGACGCCCCCGCGCGCGCGTTGATCTTCGACTCCGAGTTCGACCAGTATCGCGGCGTGATCGCCTACATCCGCATGGTCGATGGTGTGCTCAAGAAGGGCGAGGCGATCAAAGCGATGGCTGCGGACTTCAACGCCGAGGTCGACGAGATCGGCTTCTTCTCACCGACGATGACCCCGGTCAGCGAACTCGCGGCCGGCGAGGTTGGCTACCTCATCACCGGCGTGAAGGACGTCAAGCTGCTGAAGGTGGGCGACACGATCACGCAGCGCTACCACGGGGCGCAGGAGCCGATCCCCGGCTTCCGCGAAATCCAGCCGATGGTCTTCTGCGGCCTCTTCCCGATCGAAGCGTCCGACTACCCTGACTTCCGCGACGCGCTGGAGAAGCTGTCGCTCAACGACGCCGCACTCGCGTGGGAGCCGGAGAACTCCGACGCGCTCGGCTTCGGGTTCCGGTGCGGCTTCCTCGGCCTGCTGCACATGGACATCATCCGTGAGCGGCTGGAACGCGAATACGACCTGGAGCTGATGGCGACGATGCCGTCGGTCGGCTTTGAGGTCGAGCTGCAGACCGGCGAGATCGTCGCGGTTCACAACCCGTCCGATATGCCCGATCCGAACGGCATCAAAGAAATCCGCGAGCCGTACATCCGCGCGAGCATCCTCACGCCGAAGGAGTACATCGGCACGATCATGGAACTCTGCCAGGACAAGCGCGGGCAGACCGGCGGCATGAGCTTCCTCTCCGAAGATCGCGTGAACCTGATTTACGATCTGCCGCTCGCCGAGATCGTGCTCGACTTCTTCGATCAGCTCAAGACGCGCACCAAGGGGTACGCCTCGCTCGACTACGAGATCATCGGGCTGCGCCCCAGTCCACTCGTCAAGCTCGACGTGCTGCTCGCCGGAGACGCGGTGGACGCGCTGAGTCTCGTCGTCCACAAGGACAAGGCATACGACATCGGCCGCCAACTGACCGAGAAGCTCCGCGAGAAGATCCCACGCCAGCAGTACGACGTGCCGATCCAAGCCGCGATCGGCTCGCACATCATCGCCCGCGAGACGGTCAAGGCGTTCCGCAAGGACGTGACCGCCAAATGCTACGGCGGCGATATCTCCCGCAAGCGCAAACTGCTGGAGAACCAGAAGAAGGGCAAGAAGCGAATGAAGAACGTCGGCAAGGTCGAGGTGCCGCAAGAAGCGTTCCTCGCCGTGCTTGAGCTCGGCGACGGCAAGAAGTAGCGGACGGGCCGCCGCGCATGGCCGTGCTGCTGTCGATCGTGCTGGGGCTGTTGATCGTCGGTTCGTTGATCGCCAGTGCGATCTTGCAGTTCCGGCGTCGGCAGGCGCTGCTGGAGCGCCGGCATGCCGAACGCGAACGTCCCGGCGAAGCTAGAGCGCCGCGCTCGGATCAAGGCGAGTCATCGTGACCTTCGCATCAACGATCGACGACGCCGACCCGAAGTACACGCCTTTCGTCGGCGGCACATCGCTGTAGTGGCGCCCGTGGCCAATCTTCACGTGCGCCTCACCAACGAGCTGGCGGTTCGTTGGGTCGAGTCCGACCCACTGCGGCTCGCCGCCACCGTCGCCGCCGGGGAGCAACGCCTCAACCCACGCATGCGTTGCGACCTCGACCGATGCGATATCCGCCGCGACCGGCTGGCCATCATGCTCGCCGGTTGAGAAGAGGTAGCCGGAGACGTACCGGGCGGCGATGCCGTGGTAGCGCAATAGCACGAGCGCGAGATGCGCAAAGTCCTGGCACACACCGGCACGGCCGGTGAGCAGATCGGTGATCGTGGAGCCGACGTAGGTCGCGCCGGGCAGATACTTGAACTCGTCGGGGATCACCTGGCAGAGCGCGAGCGCCGTATCGAGTGGGCTATCTCTCCGGATCGTGTCGGCGAGCGACGCGATCGCCGCATCGTCGGGCTGGTCGGGAGCCGGCAGGAGATATTCGACGCCGGCCAGCTGGTACGGATCGGCGCTCATTTGTTGCCATGTCCCCGCCGGTGGCTCGGTCGGCGCCGACGTCGCGACCCGTGCGTTGACATCGATCAGGAGTCGGTCATGCGGGCGGGTGACGCCGAACTCCAGCACCTCGGCCCCGAAGTAGTCGAGGTGCCGGGTGATCCGCGCCTCAGGCGCGAGGCGCACGCGAAACTCGTCGCAGCGCTGCGACGAGTTCGTCGTCGGCCGCACACGCAACGTGTTGAGATTGTCGCTGACCGGCCCCGAGTACCGGTACTCGATCCGGTAGTGGATGTCGTAGTTCACGCGTGCACCGTTCCGGCTGGCATGGTCGAACCGACGAAGTAGCGCGTTGCGATGTCGGCATCGACCAACATCAGCTCGCGCTGCACCAGCTCGCAGGTTTCGGAGATGCTCGCACGATCGATCGCGACGCGGCCCCGGAACTCCAGGTCGGCGCCGAGTCGCGCGAGTCGCAGCACCGGATCGGAGCGCCGAGGATCACGGTCGGCATCGGTCAGGGCCTGTTGGACGGCATCGACAGAGGCCGCCACCGAATCCGGGTAGGAGCGTTCGTACAGCAGAAACCGCGCGACCGGTCCGGCCTGCGGTGGCGATGGCACCGCGCGCCGGAACGCCTGAAAGCCACCGACGGCCTGGAGTAGCGCTTGCGCTTGGCCGTCGAGGAGGCCGGTCGCGCGACTTTCCGCGTCGGTGAACTCCTGGCCAGGCGCCGGCAGCGTGACGCGCAGCATCCGCAGCACCATGTCGGCGGACTCGAAACGGCCACCGGCGACGAGGAAGGCGCGCGCCTCATCGCGCAACATCGTCCGGCTGTTGAGGCCCCAGAACAGGGCGCTGCGCTCCTTCACGAGCTGGAAGAACAGGTACGGGCCGAGTTCGCTGAGGTTGTGCTCGACGGCGGGATCGGCAAGCCGCAGGTTGGTGGTGTTGAGCGCTTCCCACATCTCCGCAGAGATCACGTCGCGCACCGTACGGGCGCTTTCGCGGGCGCGCGCCACGCACGAGATGACCGACGCCGGCTCGTGACGGTCGATCGTCATGCGTCGCATCACCTCCTCGCGCTCGACATCGCCGCCAGCGTCGGCGCCCATGATTGCCAGGATCGAGCGCCAGCCGAGCTGCACTGACCCCGAACCGAAGCCGTCGCTGTTGCTTTGCAAGCTCGCCTGGAACACGCCGTCGAGCATGCGGGCGGTGTGTTCGGCGCGCGCGATATTGCGCCCAAGCCAGAACAGTTCTTGGGCGATCCGGGAGAGCATCAGCGTGCCTCGTCGCCGGTCGCAGCGGCGGCTGCGGACGGTGGCGTGACCGCTGCGACCTGTTGTTGCTGTTGCTGCTGGTTGTGCCATTCGCTGCCGTATCGCAGCTGCGGCATCGGCGGAGCAGGGAGGCGCTGGCCTTCGACCTCGGCGTCGCTGGCAGTCGATGCGGACCGCTCAAGCACCCAGGTGTCCTTCGAACCGCCGCCCTGCGAGGAGTTGACGATCATCGACCCCTCGACCATCGCCACGCGCGTCAAGCCGCCGGGAATGATTTGCAGGTTCTCGCCGAATACCGCGAATGGCCGCAGGTCGACATGTCGCGGCGAGAGCCGCCCATCGGGGCCGGCGGTGGGCACGGTCGAGAGGTTGACCAGCTCCTGCGCGATCCACTCATCGGGATTGCTGCGGATCACCGCTTCGACGCGCTCCAGCTCGGCGGTCGTCGAGCGCGGCCCGATGCAGACCCCTTTGCCACCCGACTCGTTGGTCGGTTTGAAGACCAGTTCATGTTTGCGACCGAGCGCCATGTCGCGCAGTTGCGGGTCGCTCATGAGGTACGTCTGCACGTTGGCGAGGATCGGCTCCTCACTGAGATAGAAACGAATCATGTCCGGCACGTAGTGGTAAATCGCCTTGTCGTCGGCGACGCCGGTGCCGAGCGCGTTGGCGATTGCGACGTTCCCAGCGCGGTAGGCCCGCACCAGGCCCGGCACGCCAAGCAGCGAATCGGGGCGGAACTCCAGCGGGTCGACGAAGTCGTCGTCGAGCCGCCGGTACACGGCATGCACGCGGCGCAGCCCGTCGGTGGTGCGCATGTACAACACATCGTCGCGGACCACGAGGTCGGATGCTTCCACCAGCTCGACGCCCATCTGCCTCGCCAGGAAGGCGTGCTCGAAATACGCGGAGTTCAGCGAACCGGGCGTCCAGACGACGACCGTCGCCTCCTCTTCCGAAGAGGGCGCCACCGAGCGCAGTGCCGCCGCCAGCAGCTGCGGATAATGGTCGACCGGCCGTACGCGATAGTGCTGGAAGAGCTGCGGCAGCAGTCGCGTCATCGCGACGCGGTTTTCCAGCACGTACGAGATGCCGGATGGCGTGCGGACGTTGTCTTCGAGCACGCGCCACGTACCGTCGCCGTCGCGCACGAGATCGCAGCCGGAGACATGGCAGTACACCCCGCCCGGTGGCCGCACGCCAGCGGCGGCGCGCGCGAAGTGCGAGCGGCTGACGACCAGTTGCCACGGTACGATGCCGGCGCGGATGATCTCGCGCTCGTGGTACACGTCGTCGATGAACCGGTTGAGCGCGACGATCCGCTGACGCAGCCCCGCTTCGAGGTGGCTCCAGTCATCGGAGGTCAGGATCCGCGGCACGAGGTCCAGCGGGAATGGCCGGTCGCGCACCGGCCCGTCCTTGCCGGTGGCATCGAAGGTGATGCCCTGCTGCACGAAGATCGCGTCGCGACGCTGGCCGGCGTCGACGAGCGCTTCCGGGCCGAGCGCTGCCAGCTCGCTGGCCAAACGCCGCGCATGATCGCGCGGCGCGCCGTCGGCGGCGAAGATCTCGTCGAGCGCGCCGCCGGTTGGCGGCTGATAGCCAGAGTCTGAGGTGGTGGGAATAGAGGGTGGTGCGGGCAGGGCTCCATGATGCAACGCGCCGGTTGGCTGTCCGTTCGCCGCTCAGAACAAGCTTGAGCGCGGCGGTTTGTCCAGCGGGCCAGATCGTGCCGATCGTTGGCGTGTCATTGCGTTCCACCCACGACCGGTACGGGTCGCGTCGTTGACCGGCTGGCGATCGGTCGCGCTCGACTAGGATCGGCGCTATGGAGCTCGGACTGGCAGGGCGTGCGTGCATCGTCACCGGCGGGTCGCGCGGCTTTGGGTTGGCGGTCGCCCGGCGGCTCGTTGCCGAACGTGCCGGGGTGTTGCTGGTCGCGCGCGGACGGGAGGCCCTTGACGAGGCGGCTGATCGTCTCGATAGCCCACTCGTGGCGTGCCTGCAAGCGGATGTGACCGGCGCCGGAGCGGCCGATGAGATCGTCGGTGCGTGCCGGCGGCGCTTTGGCCGACTCGATGTGTTGGTCAACAATGCCGGCGGATCGACGATCACGCCACTGGAGGAGCTGACCGACGACGACTGGCAGCAGCAGCTCGATCAGCATCTGCTCGCCCCGATGCGGTTGATGCGTGCTGCGGCGCCGGTGATGGCCGACGCGGGGTGGGGGAGGATTGTGAATGTGGCCTCCAGCTCCGGCAAACGGCCGTCGTCGCTGAACCCTGCGTACGGCGTTGCCAAGAGCGCCGAGCTGGCGCTGAGCCGCGTCTTCGCCGAACACTGGGCGGCGCGTGGCGTGTTGATCAACGCTGTCGCTCCCGGACCGGCCTCGACCGAGCTGTGGAGCGCGCCGGGTGGCCTTGGGGCGCAGGTCGCCGAGCGTCACGGCGGCACGATCGACGACGCGATCGCGAGCGTTGGCGGCCAACTGCCCCTGGGCCGCGTTGCGACCGCCGACGAGGTCGCCGATGTCGTGACATTCCTCTGCTCGGAGCGCGCGTCGACGGTCGTCGGCGCGGCCTGGTCGGCTGACGGTGGGGCTGTCCGCACGATCGTGTAGCAGCCTCCGTATGGCGTTGCGCCGCCGCCGCCGCACGCGGTGAGTGACTACGGCGACACCAGCGGCGCTGCGGCGACGACGGCGATGCGGCGTTTGAGGGTCATGCCGCGATCGGCCTTGAAGGTGATGCGCAGTTCGCGCGCCCCCTGCGGTGTGCGCGCGCCCTTGCCGAAGGTCATGACGCTGATGGCGGCCCGGCGTGGCACCCCACGGAACGCGACGAGCATCGTGCCTCCTTCCGGTGTCGTCAGGCGCATGAGAACCACGCCGCTTCCGATCCGCGCAAAGTTGCGCCCCGTAGGCGTCGCGCCCCGCAGTGCTTCAATCGTGCTGGTGCGGCCCCAGACTGGCATGCGCAACGTGACGTTCGTCGCCGCGCCACGCGACACGCGGTACGTCGTGGAAATCGTGTCGCGGCTGAACGCATGGCGCACGTCGATCCGCGCGCTGCCGTTGCGCATCTGATTGCTGACGACGAGCGTGCGGAACGTTCCCGAGCGGTTGCGATTGACGCCAGCTGCGATCCCAGGCACGGCCCAACGGGTCTGCGTGCCTGGCTGATCGTCGAGCACCACACTCTTGCCGCGTGCGAGGCGCAGCCCCGGCGCGGCGCCGAGCAGCGAACCGGCGCCGAGCGTCGTCAGTGGCCGCTGGCGCGAGTCGAACAGGCGTGAGAGATCGAGCCCACCTTCGGCTTGCGCGACCGGTTTGATCACGGCGGCGTTGTAGCTGGGCGTCGAGAGCGCCAGCCGGCCGAACTCGGCGTCATGCGAAAAGGTATTCGGGAGGATCTTCGCGGTCGACGATGGCAACCGGACGTCAAGCTCGGCCGCGACGATCGCCATGCGCAGCGGTGTGATCAACGGGCTGTTGGTGCCGCTTGGAAAGCCGTTCGGAGCACCAAACGAGGTCGCGCCGTTCGGGAACGCGCCGGCCCCCGACCAGCCGATCCGCGAGTACAGCAGCAGCCCCTGCTCGACGATCGCCCGCACATAGCTGCGCTCGTGCGCGGTACTCAGCAGCGCCCCTGGGCTGACCGACTTGACGAGTGCGTCGAGCGCAAAGGCCCAGTACTGCTGAATGTGGCGTCGCGCGGTCCCAAGCCCGGAGTCCCAGTTGAGATAGCCGCCGTGCGTCCACGTGCCGAACAAAATGTGGCGGCTCCACGCCTGTAGCCGCAGTACCTCGGTGGTGTCGAGCGGGCGCATGCCGGCGTTGACCGCCGTCTGGTAGAAGCCGAGTGACGAGTGGACGAGGTTCGCGTACTCGACCGTCTCCATTTTGTTCGCGTTGCCGCCGGAGTACTGCGGCAGGTAACGAAAGCCGTAGCCGCGCGACAGGTTGCTGCTGCCGCCGCGATACGCCGGTTTGAAGGCGTGATCGATGAACCATTTCAGATGCGCGCGGTAATCGGGCAGCCGCGAACGGTCGCCGTTGACCTCCAACGTGGCGGCGTACACGTCGGTGTTCCAGTTGATCTGATTCTCAGCGCGGTTGGGCGCCGCGTAGAACGATCCGCGCGCCACCGCCCCGACGACCTGTTGAATACGCTGCGCATCCTCGGACGGCAGCCCTGCGACGTCGCGGGCGCGCCACGCCGTCGCGAGCGCGCGCGCGACGATCGCATCGGCGCTGGGATGCAGGACCGCCTTCGTCGCGTCGTCGCGATACACGCTTTCCCAGGCGGGAGTGTGCGGAAAGCTGCCCGTGCTGCGCTTCGTCGTCGTCCTCGTGACGTACACCGGGGCGGTCGTGAAGAACCGCACGAGGCTCTGGATGCGAGCATCTTGGCGTGCGGCGCCGGTGTGACCGGCCAACGCGGCGAGCGCGTGAATCTCCAACAGCATGGCGTTCGCCCGAATCGAAATGTTGCCGCGATCGAGGTACAAGCCGCGACGTGGCTGCCATGCGGAATCCATCCGGGCGATCAGGGCGTCAGGGAGTTGCCATGCCTGAGCACTGGTGAGCCCGGTCAGCACCGGGTCGTCGGTTTCGGCCGCAGCGGCCGGCTGCGCGAGGGTCAGCGCGGAGAGTGCCACCGCGATGAGCGCGGCGGCCGACGGTAGCCTTCTCACGTGGCCGGCGTCACGTCGATCCGGCGCGTGATCGTGAGCTTGCCGGACTTCGGAGCACGGAAGGTGACGATCGCCTGCCGTGCGCCGTCGGGGTGGTAACTGTCGGCGCGCAGATCGACGAACGCGACCGACGCTGACTTCGGCACGCCACCGAACTGCACGCTCAGCGTGCCGCCTGCCGGGGTGCGCGTCGCGAATGCGATCGGGGTGCTCGTTCGCACGTATTCGCTGCCACGCCGCACGGCGCCCTGGCGGATCGCGATCGCACCGGAGCTGCCCCACACCGGGACGCGCAGGGTGATCATCGCGCCGCGCTCGATCTGCGTGAGCTTGTAGGTCGTTGCGATGTCGCCGTGGTTGAACTGGTGGCGCAGCGCGATCTGGCCAGCACCGGAGCGGACCGTGCCGGTGACGACCGCCTGCCGGTCGAAGGAGCGCGCGGTGTTGGGCGGACTGCCGATCAGGGTGACATCGGAGGTTTGCTGGCGTGTCGGCGCAGCCGGCTCGGTATCGAGGCGTACGAGCCCATCCTTGATGACCGTCAGCCCAAGCGACCCGGTGCCGTGGCCCCCGAGTCCGATCAGCGGTCGCATAAGCCCATCGAACAGCCGAACCGGTTCCAGGCCGCCCTGCGACTGGCCGGCGCGAGAGGGCACGATCGCGCCGTTGTACACCGCAGTGCTCCAGGCAAACCGGCCCGTCTCTTGATCGTGCGCAAACCAGTTCGGCGGCTCGGTTGAAGGTACATCCTGAAAGCGCCCGTCGAGACTGGCGTCGAGCAGCGCGAAGCGCAGCGGGCCGATCAGTTCGTTGCCGCTGCCCGACGTAAAGCCGTTCGGCGCGTCGAAGCTCGTCTTTGCCGGCAGCGGGCCGCCGAGCGACGCCATCGCCGAGGTCCAGGCGTTCGCGAGGTACAGCGCGATGCCATGCTCAGCGATCGAGCGCGCGTACTGGCGCTGTTTCGGATAGCCGAGCAGCGCGTCGGGGCCGGAGGCCGTCATCAGCCCATCGAGCGACCACGCCCAGTATTGGCGCAGGTGGCGGCGCTTGGTCCCCAGGCCGGTATCCCAGTTGGGGTAGCCGGTCTGTGTCCATGAGCCGAGCAGCAGGTGTTTGCTCCATTGCCGCAGCGCGCGCTCATCGGCCGCCGAGAGCCGGACCATCCCGGCCCGCAGGAAGGCCTGGTAGAAGCCGAGCGCGCCGACCGCGAGATTGCCGTATTCGGTGGTCTCGATCTTGTTGAGCTGCGCGGTGCTCGGCCGGTTCGGGAGGTAGCGGAAGCCACCGCCGGAGGTGAGGTTCGGGGAGCCGCCGTCGTAGGCGTCGGTGTGCGCGTGATCGGCAAACCATTTGAGCTGCGCGCGGTAGTCGGCGATCACGGAGGTATCGCCAGCGACTTCCAGTGCTGCGGCGTACACTTCGGCGTGCCAGTTGATCTGGTTGAGCGCGCGAGATGGCGCGCGGTAAAACGGCGATGCGGCGAGATCGACCAGCACCTGGCCGATTCGCGTTTGCAGGTCGCCGGTCATGCCGATCACCGAGCGGGCCCGCCATGCAGCGGTCAGTGCGCGCACCACCGCCGTGTCGATCGAGGGGTGCAGCACCGCCTGTTCGGGATCTTCGCCGATCAGCGGAGTCCACGCCGGAGCATGCGGGAAGTGGCCGGTCTGGCGGGGTCGCAGGTTGCGTGTCACCAGCACCGGTGGCGAGGTCAGCACCTGCACCATCGGTGCGATGCGGGCATCGTTGCGACTGGCCCCCTGATGGCCGGCGAGTGCCGCCATCGAATGCAGTTGCAGCATCAGCGCGTTCATGCGCGTGTCGGGAAAGCCGTTTTCGTTCATGTACACGCCACGGCTGTCGTTCCAGCGCGTATCGAGCCTGGCGGCGATGTCGTCGCCCAGGCGCCACGGGTCCGGCGTGGTGTCGAGGTCGGCGGCGGCAGCAGTTGCGGCCGTTGCGGCGACCGTCGACGACGTGGCATTCCCGGAGGCGTTGCTTCCGCTCGGGGCGGGCGGGCCGACCGAGTCGGCGGTTTCGGTTGCGAGTGCCGTGCCCGCGAGGCCGCTGGCGAGCAGCAGGGCGGTGACGCAGCGCGTCGCGGCGTGTGGCGAAGTGCGGCGCATCGGGTTGGCGATCCTATTCGCCATCACCCTGCGGAGTCCCCGGTGGCGACCGCAGTGGTGCAGGCGATCTTGCGAGTGGTGGCGTCGGCGCATTCAGCCGTTCCAACCCCGCAGCCGATCGCGAGGAGCGGTCGCGAGCGAGCGGCTGCATGCCGGGAACCATCGCTCAGCGAGGCCCCGGTAAGCTGCGCGCGCGATGCCAGTCAATACTTCCGCCATCGGGAAGACCTTCGCGCCCGGCACCTACGCCGTCGGCCGCGAGAAGGTCCGCGAGTTTGCCGACGCGATCGGCGAGACGAACCCGCTTCACCTCGACCCGCAGGCGGCGCGCGCCGCCGGCTACGCCGACGTCGTCGCGCCGCCGATGTTCGCGGTCGTGTTCATCTCCAAGACCATGGCGCCGACGCTGTTCGACCCCGAGGTCGGCATGAACTTCGCGCTGATGGTGCACGGCGGCCAGTCGTTTGTGTGGGAACGCCCGATCGTGGCCGGCGAGGAGATCACCACGCACGTCGCCGTCAAGGACATCTACGAGAAGGACGGCAAGGGCTTCTACGTCTACGAGACGATCTCGAACGACGAACAGGGCCAGACCGTCGTGACCGGTGAGTGGACCTTCTTGGTCCGGGGAGTTTGAACATGTCGTTTGCAGCGGGCCAGTCGATCGACGAGCTGAAGGTCACGCCGGACCGGTTCCTGCCGATCCGCTACGCCGGTGCCTCCGGCGACTTCAACCCGATCCACACCGACCAGGAATTCGCGAAGCAGGTCGGCCTGCCGAGCACGATTCTGCATGGCCTCTACTCGATGGCGCAGGTCGCCCGCGCGGTGCAGGCGGCGGCCGGCGGTCCGGAGCAGGTGAAGTCGCTGTCGGTGCAGTTCCGGGGGATGGGCTTCCCGGAAAAGGAGATCACCGTCTCGGGTACGGTCCGCTCGGTCGAGGGCGGCATCGCGACGATCGACACCGTCGCCGAGCAGGACGGCAACCAGATCATCCGCAACGCCGTCGCGACCGTCACCGCGTAACACCGGGCGCCAACCGCCCTTCCGGCCCGCGCCCCGCCCGAGTACGGTCGAGCGATGATTGCGATCACCGGGGCTTCTGGCGGGCTAGGGCGGCGCGTCGCCGAGCTGGTTGTTGAGCAGGCCGCCCCGCAGACGGTGCTGCTGCTGACGCGCACGCCGGCCAAGCTGGGCGACCTCGCGGCGCGCGGCGCGCGGGTCGAGAAGGCGAGCTTCAAAGATCCGACCGGCCTCAAACGTGTGCTGCCCGGCGTCGAGCGGCTGCTGTTGATTTCGACCGACGCGGTGGGTGGTCGGCTCGACCAACACCGTCAGGCGGTCGCTGCGGCACGCCAGGCTGGCGTTTGGCACATCGCGTACACGTCGGTCGCGCAGCCGAGCGCCGACAACCCGGCGTTGATCGTGCCCGAGCACTTGCAGACCGAGCAGGTGATCCGCGACAGCGGCCTGGAGTGGACCTTCCTGCGCAATAACCTCTACTCGGAGTCGCTGGTGCCCGCCGCGCAGCAGGCGGCGCAGGCCGGCGTGTGGGTCAGCAATGCGGGGGCGGGACGCACAGCCTACGTTTCGCGCGAGGATTGCGCGCGTGCTGCTGTCGCCGTGCTGCTGACCGATGGCCACGAGCGCGAGAGCTACGACATCACCGGCCCGCACGCGCTCAGTCAGGCCGACGTGGCGGCGCTCGCGAGCGAGCTGTACGGAACGCCGATCGAGCACATCGACCAAGACGACGCGCAGTACGCGGCGACGCTGGCTGCGGCCGGCGTGCCGACACCGGCCATCGAATTGATCGTCTCGGTCGGCGCGGCGGTGTACAGCGAGTTCTTCCAGAAGGTCAGCGGCGACGTGTACGCACTCACCGGCCAACCGCCGCGCAGTGTGCGCGACGTGCTGACCGCGGCTCGCGTCGCGTCGCAACGCCCCTAAACTGTGGGGTATGGCTGCCCAGGCCGCGCCCCAGCTCACTCCGCGCCAGCAGTTGGTGTTGCGGCAGGTCGTGCAGACCTTCCAAGTCACGGCGCAGCCGGTCGGCAGCAAGGCACTCGCGTGCGACGAGCAGATCGGCGCCGGGCCATCGACGATCCGCAACGAGCTGGCCTGGCTCGAAGGGCAAGGACTGCTCGACCACCCGCACACCTCCGCCGGGCGCGTGCCGACCGACGCGGGGTTGCGATATTACGTCGACCACCTGATCGGCGAGGCACCGGTCGTGCATGTTGACCTCGACCTGATCCGCCGTGAGGTCGATGCGGCGATGCGGCTCGTCTCCCAGCGCCTCTCCGCGCTGACCGACCTCCTTGCCGTCGTCTCGGCGCCGCCGCTGGGGACCGCGACCGTGCGGCACATCGAAGTGCTGCTGCTCCAGCCGCATGTTGTCGCGGTCGTCGTCATCACCTCGACCGGCGGCGTGACCCGCCGCGTCTTTACCTTTGAGCAGCGCGTCGACCAGGGGCTCGTGCAGTGGGCCGCTGAGTATCTGCGCGAACGGGTCGGCGGGCTCGGACTCGGGGCTCGCATGCTCCAAGCGCGGCTGCGCGACCCGGCGCTCGGCCCGCGCGAGCTGGCGTTCCTCCAGACGATCGCACCGACCTTCACCGAACTCGAAGATGGGGGGGAGGACTCGCTGTACGTCGAAGGGGCGGCGCGGCTGATGCGCGGACGCGATCTCACCGTCGCGAGCGAGTTGCTCGAACTGCTGGAGCAGCGTCGTTCGATGCTCGGCGCGCTGCGGGCCGCGCTTGGTACCGGCGATGTGATCGTGCGGATCGGCGCCGAAAACCCTGACCCGGCGTTGCGGACCCTCGCACACGTCGCCGCTGCGTACGGGCTGCCACGCCGCCCATTGGGAACGGTTTCGCTGATTGGTCCGCTTCAGATGGACTATGGCACCGCGATTTCGATCGTTCGGTCTGCCGCCATGCAGCTCTCGAGCTACGTGAGTGACGTGTACGACGACTAACCGGCAAACTGCTGGATGTGCCACGCGATCCCTACGAGGTGCTCGGCGTTCCGCGCGACGCCGACGATGCCCAGATCAAAAAGGCGTTCCGCCGCCTAGCGCGGGAGCTGCATCCGGACAACAACGACGCTCCCGATGCCGAAGAGAAGTTCAAAGAAGCCGCGCAAGCGTACGAGATTCTCAGCGACGCCGAACGGCGCCAAACGTATGACCGCTACGGCCACGACGGCTTGCGTGGCGGCGGCTTCCAATCGCAAACCGAGGCGTTCGGATCGTTCTCCGATCTCTTCTCCGCGTTCTTCGGCGAGGCGTTTGGCGGCGGCGGACCGGCCGGCCCTGCCGCCGGCGAAGACCTGCTCGTGCGGCTCGACCTTGACTTGGAGCAGACCGTCAAAGGCGGGCGCTCCGAACTGACCTTCGACGCGATCGTCGTGTGCGGCACCTGCGATGGCTCCGGCGCGAAGGACGAGTCGACCACGAAGAGCTGCACGCGCTGCGGTGGTGCCGGCGAACTGCGCGCCGTCACCCGAACTCCGTTCGGCCAGGTGGTACGGGCCGTCGCCTGCGACCAGTGCGGCGGGCGGGGCTCGGTGATTGAGAACCCGTGCGACAGCTGTCGCGGCGAGGGGCGCGTCGTGCAGCGGCGCGAAATCGCGATCGACATTCCGCTTGGGATCGCGCACGGCCAGCGTGTGCGGCTGCGCGGCGAAGGGCACGCCGGTGAACGTGGCGCGCCGGCCGGCGACCTGTATGTGCAAGTTGCCGTTCGCCCGCACCCCGTGTTTACTCGTGATGACGACGATCTCGTGGCCGTGCTGCCGGTGGCGTCGCCGCTCGCAGCGCTCGGTACCACCTTGCAGCTCGATGGCTTCGACGGGCCGATCGACGTTGAAGTTCCCGCCGGCGCGCAGCCTGGCGAAGAGGTGCGGATCGCCGGGCTCGGGATGCCGCGCAGTCGCGACGGGGTGCATCGCGGCCAGCTGCGGGTCGTGCTTGATGTCGTCGTGCCGCGGCGGCTCGACGAGCACCAGCGCGAGCTGCTCCAAGCGTTCGCCGACTCGCTAGAAGAACGCAACCTCAAAGCGCCCGGCGGACTTGGCGAACGGCTGCGGCGGCTGACCGGGAGGCGCCGGTGATCCGGCTGGCGGTCCGCGTGCCCCGCGACTCCAGCGAA
Organism: Patulibacter sp.; assembly: GCA_047604965.1. Lineage (GTDB taxonomy): Bacteria > Actinomycetota > Thermoleophilia > Solirubrobacterales > Solirubrobacteraceae > JAGIBJ01. The sequence continues at coordinate 14,789 of JASGGQ010000009.1, forward strand.
CTCGTGCTCGCCGAACTGCTGGACCTCGCACCCTCCGGCATCGAGGAACGGGACGTCCCCGGGCACGACGACCTGCTCGAATACGCCGTGTACGGCGCGGCCGGCGAACTGCCCGACCTCGGTGCAGCCGCCGCCCATGTCGCCGGCATCCCGGTCGACGTGTTCACCGAAGAGATCGCCGACGACTGGCACGAACGGTGGCGCGAGTTCCACAAGCCGATCACGATCGGCGGCCAGCTGCACGTGCGGCCGCCGTGGCTCGAACGGCAGGAAGGCCTCTCCGATCTCGTGATCGACCCCGGCATGGCCTTCGGCACCGGGGCGCATGAGACGACGCGGCTCTGCCTGGAACTCCTGCTGGAGATCGAGCCGGACGGCGCGATGCTCGATCTCGGCTGCGGCTCCGGCGTGCTCGCGATCGCGGCCGCACAGCGCGGCTTCGGGCCGTGCGTCGCGCTCGACTTCGACCCGGCCAGCGTCGAAGCGACGCAGCTCAACGCGCAGGCCAATGGCGTTGAGGTGCAGGCCGCGAAGTTCGACGTGATGCGCGCCGAACAGATCCCGTCGGCGCCGACGATCGCCGCGAACATCCTGCGTCCCGTCTTGTTGCAGATCGCTCAGACCGGCTTCACGCCCGAGCCGCCACGGACGCTCATCCTCTCGGGGCTGCTGCGCCACGAAGCCGACGAGGTCGCTGCCGCCTACGCGGCGCACGGACTTGCCGAACGCGAGCGCCGTCAACTCGGCGAGTGGGCCGCGCTGCTGCTCGTCCGTGACGACGCGTCCGCCGCTATGTCGTAGCGCCGTTGGGTACGCCGATCGCAGGCCCGCTGCTGGCGGCGGCAGCCGGTCTGCGCCGGGAGACGAAGACTTTCAGTCCGTCACGCGGGCGGAGTGTGACTCCTGGCTCGGTGTCGAGCCGGGAGGTCGGCGTCAGATCGAAGGTGTAGCGCTGCGACATCATCGCGGCGATAATCGTCGCCTCCATCATCGCGAAGCCCTGGCCGATGCACATCCGGCGCCCCGCGCCAAAGGGCAGGAACGCGAGCCGCGGACGCCGCTTCGGCGCGTCCCCGATGAAGCGGCGTGGATCGTAGCCGGCCGGGTTCGGCCAGTGCTGCGGGTCGCGGTGGATGATCCACGGGCTGATCGAGACGATCGCGCCGGCCGGTAGCGCGTAGCCGGCCGCCACCGTGGCGACCTTCGCGCGGCGTTGCAGCATCCACACCGGCGGATAGAGCCGCATCGATTCCTGGAAGCACGCGGTCGTCCACGCGAGGCGATCGAGCTCGTCGGCGGTTGGCGTACGCCCGCCCAGCAGGGTGTCGACTTCGGCCAGGAGCTGGTCGCGCGCCGCCGGATGTTGCGACAGCAGGCCCCACATCCACGAGAGTCCGTTGGCGGTCGTTTCGTGTCCGGCGGTGACGAAGGTCATCAGTTCGTCGCGCACCTCGGTATCGCTCAGCGGCCTTCCTGTCTCGGGGTGCCGGTAGCTCATCAACGTGGCCAGCAGGTCATCATGCTCGCCCGCTTCATGCCGGCGTCGCGCGATCACCTCCAGCACGATCTCGTCGAGCACGTCGACGGCGGCGTGCATCCGCTGGTTGCTGCGCGGCTGCATCCGCATCGCCCGGCTGACTCCGACGCGCTCGAAGCTGCCGGCGATCTGCGTGATCGGTGAGCGTCCCATCACACAGGTCGCGTCGAGCATGCCGGTGAGCGCCCGGGCAAACTCGCTCGACCGCGCTGAGAAGTCGGTACCAACCAGCGCGCGGCCTACGATGTCGAGCGTCAGCGCGCTCATCTCCTCGTTGAGATCGATCGTGTCGCCGTCTGAGAGCGTCGCGCCCCAGCGATCGAGCACCTCACGTGTGGCGGCGGCCATCGACAGAGCGAACGGCGCGAGTGCGCGCTTGGCGAAGTGCGGCTGCACGATCGAACGGTGCTCGCGCCACAGCTCTCCCTCACTCGTCACCAGCCCGTGACCGAGCATCCGGTGCAGCAGTTCGTACTGGCTGCTCTTCACGTAGTCGCTCTGGTTGGTGAGGAGCACATCCTTCGCACCGGCTGCGTCGTTGATGAAGAGGGTGGGCGACGCTCCGGTCGCAGAGAGCTGGAAGGGGCGGCGGTCGTACCGTTCGGCGGCCAGTTCCAGGGCGCGAATCGGGTCGCGCCGGATGCGCAGCAGTTCCCGGCCGATCGCTGCGGGGGTCGTCATGCCGGGCGCCTGGTTGAGCGGACGTGCTGCTGCGACGGCGGCCGGCGTGGCGGGTTCGGTGGTGGCAGTCATCGCGCTCCTCGACAGTCAAAACGACGGTGTACCGATCGGTACATCTTGCGGCTGCGGGTACCGTACCAGACTGGACGTACCGAGCGGTACATTTGTCCAGTCGTTGGGGAGCGGCAAGTAGGCTCGGCCTGTGGCTCCTGCCCGCACAACACTCGACCCCGCAGTCGCCAACGAGATCGACGCACGACCGCAACAGCGCCACCCCGCCACCGAGAAGGGCGCGCGGCAGGTCGCCGCAATTCTCGACGCGACGCTCCGTTCGATCGCCGAACACGGCTACGCCGCCACCTCGCTCTCGCGGATCGCCGCCGAAGCGGGAACAACGAAACGCATGGTGCTCTACTACTTCGAGAGCCGCGAACAGCTGATCACGGCACTCGTCCACCAACTCACGGCACAAATGGTCGCGCAGTCGCAGGCCGACCTCAACGCCGCCGAAGACCCCGCCGAGGGCGTGCGCCGCAGCGCCCGCCACCTGTGGGAACGGGTCACCGGAGAGCCGCTGCTCGTTCGCGCCTACTTCGCCCTGCTCGGCGAAGCCGGAGCCGACCCGGTGTTGCGCGGGCTCCTCGACCACGTACGCGACGCACACGAACTGCTGCTCGCACAGCAGATCCAGCGCGCCAACGAGCTTGGCATGCAGGTCGCACTCGATCCCGCCGCGCTCAGCCTGTTGATGTTCGCCGGTTTTCGCGGCCTGCTGCTGGAGTTCTACGAACGCGGCCAGACGCCCGAACTCGACCGCGCGCTCGCACTGTTCGAAAACGCGATCGGCGCCGCGTTGCAATAGCCGCAGCGCACTACGTGACAGAGCGCACGAGTTTGTAACGAAGTGCCACTATCATGCCGGTCATGGCATGGAACGTAGTGATTGCAGGCGGCGGCTTCGGCGGACTTCACGCCGCCAAACGACTCGCCCGCATCCTGCCGCAGCACTCCGCCCGGATCACGCTCGTCAACGACACCAACTTCCTCACGTACACGCCGCTGCTGCCCGGCGCCGCAGCCGGCACCCTCGAACCCCGCCACGTCGTCGTGCCACTGCGAGAAGCCCTGCCCGACGCCGCCGAACTCCTCCTGGCAACGGTCACAAGCGCCGAACCACAACGCAATATCGTCACCGTCCACACCACCGGCGGCGCCACCAAACACCTGCGATACGACCAGCTGATCGTCGCGCTCGGCTCGGTCAGCCGCACCCTCCCGATCCCCGGGCTTGCCGAGCACGCCGTCGGACTCAAATCGCTGCCAGAGGCGATCGCCCTGCGCAACCGCGTCCTGCGCAACCTCGAACTCGCCGAAGCAACCGACGACCCCGTCGAACGCCGCGCAGCGCTCACCTTCGTCTTCGTCGGCGCCGGCTACGCCGGACTCGAAGGACTCGCCGAACTCCAAGACTTCGCCAGCGACGTGCTCGACCTCTACCCGCGCGCCCGCGTCCACGGCATGCGCTGGATCCTCGTCGAAGCACGCGACCGCGTCATGCCCGAAGTCTCCCCATCGCTCGCCGACTTCGCCTCGCGCGAACTGAAAGCGCGCGGCATCGAACTCCGCACCTCGACGACACTCGAAGAGGTCACGCACGCCACCGCGCGACTCAGCGACGGCGAGGTCGTCCCGACCCGCACCGTCGTCTGGACCGCCGGCGTCAAACCACACCCGGTCGTTGCGCAACTCGGCCTGCCGCTCGCCGACAACGGCCGAATCGCCGTCGACAACCGCCTCGCCGTCGCAGGCCACCCCGGCATCTGGGCCATCGGCGACGCCGCGAACGTGCCAGACCCAGCGGCCAAAGGCAACCGCCCAGCACCGCCAACCGCCCAGCACGCCATCAGACAAGGCCGCGTCGTTGCAGGCAACGTCGCCGCCGCACTCGGCACCGGCCGCGAACGCAGCTTCCGCTACAAAACGCGCGGCGTCGTCGTCGACATGGGCCAACGCAAAGCCGTCGCCGACACGATGGGCATCAAATGGCGCGGCGCGCCCGCCTGGTTCATCGCCCGCAGCTACCACCTCTCGATGATGCCCGGCCTCGGACGCCGCTTCCGGCTACTCGCCGACTGGAACGTCGGACTGTTCTTCGGCCGCGACACCGCCGAACTCGGACAACTCGGCCAAGTGCCACGCCTCGACGGCACCGTCCCACGCATCGGCGCCACCGCAACGCCGGCGCCAGGCGCCGACCCGGCGACCCGCCAGGCGCCGGACGACGCCCACGACCCCACCGCCCCGCACCGCAACATCAGTTGACGAACGCGGACAAGCACGCCGACCACCAGCCAAAGCTGCCGACCCAACAGGGAAGGACCACACCGCCGACCACCAACGATCCGACGGAGCCGACAGGTACGCTGAAACAGTGGCGGCGGGAAGCATGCAGCGCAAAGAACTCGATCTCAGCAACGAGGCGGCGACAGCTCTCGCCGGAGCCAGCGACGCGACCCTCCGAGAACTCGAACGCAACCTCGACGCCAACGTCATCCTGCGCGGCAACCACGTCATCCTCGAAGGCGACGAACGCGCAGTCGCCGCCGCCACCGCCGTGATCTCAGAAATCGTCGCACTGAGCGACCGCGGCGCACCGCCCGACGCCGAATCAATCGAACGAATCGCCGGAGGCGTCGCCCGCCGAGAACCGGTCGCCGCCCTCCACGACGACCTCGTCTGGAAAGGCCGCACCGTCCGCGTCGCACCCAAAACCGCCGGCCAACGCGCCTACGTCCAAGCGATCCGCGAGAACACCGTCACCTTCGGTGTCGGCCCCGCCGGCACCGGCAAAACCTTCCTCGCCGTCGCCGTCGCCGCCGCCGCCCTCGCCGAACGCCGCGTCCAACGCATCCTCCTCACCCGCCCTGCCGTCGAAGCAGGCGAACGGCTCGGCTTCCTCCCCGGCGACCTCATGGCCAAAGTCGACCCATACCTACGGCCACTCTTCGACGCGCTCCACGACATGCTCGGCGCAGAAAAGGTCGCCAGCTACCTCGAAAAAGGCCAAATCGAAGTCGCACCACTCGCCTTCATGCGCGGCCGCACCCTCAACGACAGCTTCATCATCGTCGACGAAGCTCAAAACACCACCCGCGAACAGATGAAAATGGTGCTCACCCGCCTCGGTTTCGGCTCAACGATGGTGATCACCGGCGACACCACCCAAATCGACCTCCCGCGCGGCACCCGCTCAGGACTCATTAGCGCCCAACGCATCCTCGAAGGCGTCGACGACATTGGCATCGTCACCTTCGGCAGCAACGACGTGATCCGCCACCGACTCGTCAAACGGATCGTCGACGCCTACGAACTCGACGACGCCGAACGCGAACGGCTCGCCGCCGAACGCCGCGCCGAACGCTCACCCCGCGAAGACTGACGCACCGCACGCCGCGCAGGCAACGGCTCGAACCACCCCCAAACCACCACCATGATGTTCGACATCGAAGTCGAAGGCCGCGAACGCGCTGCGGGCGCCCCAACCGACGCCACCATCCGCGAAGCACTCCAACTCGCCTTCGCCTCCGCCGGCCTGCACGCCGGCCACGTCGCCATCCACTTCGTCGACGAAACCCGCAGCCACCAGCTCGCCGCCGAATACCTCGGCAAAGACGACGCCACCGACGTCATCTCATTCCCCGTCGACGAAGACCACGAACTCGGCCCCACCATCGCCGCCGACATCATGCGCGAACTCGGCGACATCATCATCTGCCCCGAACGCACCCACGACCTCCTCGAAGCCATCATCCACGGCGCCCTGCACCTCGTCGGTATGGACCACGAAACCGACGACGGAGAGATGCTCGCGCTGCAAGGCGAACTCGTCAGCTGGCTGCGCTGAGGGGGATGGATCGCACGCACGCTGCCGCACCCGCGTCCTAGAAGTGCTGGCGTCAGAGCGAACCGTCGGCGATCACCAGCGGGGTGCATGCCGCGAGCGCGGTGAAGTCCTTGTCGGCGTGCAGGATGGCTGCTCCCGCGTCAAGCGCGACGGCAGCGATCAAGCAGTCGATCGGTTTGCGCACCGTGAACCCATGTGCCCGGCAGGCCCGGAACAACACCGCCGCTTGCTCATAGTGCGTCGGGCCGGTCGGCAGCGTGATCGCGCGCGCCAGCAACCGGCGCAGGCTCTGGACCTGATCCGGCGTGCTCACTCCGCAGAGCAGCTCCATACGCACCGCATCGCACGTCGCGAAGTCGTGGGCGAGGAGTCCGTCAACCTGCTCGCAGACGCTCGAACCGGTATTGCGAAGAAACTCGACCCACGCAGAGGTATCGACGAGAATCACCGAAGGCGTGACTCGCGCATCGCGGCCAGGTCACCATCCCACCCTGAACCACGCAACGCACGCGCTTCGTCAAGGGCGAGCTGCTCCGCTGCGACAGTACGCAACGCAAAGTTGACGGCCTCGCGCTTCGTGGGTAGCTGGTAGCGCCGCATGACCGCAGCAACGGCATCATCATCAAGCTCGATGTTTGTGCGCGACATACACCAACGGTACACCATCGCGGTGGGGGCTGCGGACGGTTGCGCAACGCCGGGTCGCGGACGCACCCGCAGACTCCTGGGGCGGCGGGGCACCGAGCGGGACGCTGCGTGAAGCGCTGCTGATGGCGTCATCAGCTGGCGCCGAGCGGCAGCTGGGGGAGGGTGTCGACGATCGCCATCGTCTCCAGACTGACGGTGATCACGCGGCCGATCAGATCGATGATGTACCGGGGATCGCCGACTTCGCGCGACCAGTCGTTCGGATCGTTGACGATGCCGGACGCCTTGTCGGTCTTCACTTGGTAGCGGTCGATGATCCATTCGACGGCCGAGCGGGAGCCGAGCTGGTACCGGTACGCCTCATCGGGAATGCTGCGCAGAGTGACGTGCTGGTTGTAGATGATCGTCGAGCGGTCATGCCGCAGCTCGGCGGCTTTCTGCTCGGCGGTCGGCCGGCCGAAGCGCATCTTCGTGACGGCGTAGCGGGCGTAGTCGTCGATGTCGTCGGGTGACGTGTCCTCCTCAGTGAGCGGGTACGGCGAGGCCTGCTCATAGCCGGTGTGCAGCTTTGCGAGCCTGCGGCCAGCGTCGGCGAAGGCGAAGAAGTCCTCGGCGCGGGCGGGCTGCGGAATGCGCGGCAGCATCTTCTTGAGATCAGCGGCGAACGTTTCCCGGTACTGCGGCGAGTGCAGGATCGCGTAGACGGCGTAGAAGATGTCGTCCTTGGCGACCTCCTCGCCAAACGCCTCCCGGTAGTGGGCGTGGAACCCATCGCTGATGTTGTCGACGCGGCGGTAGCCATCGACGACCGGCGGGGAGGCGTCGCTTGCTGCCGCGTCCGGAAGCGAACCGGATGCAGGAGTCGCGTGAGGATCTGCCGTCTGCGCGAACGCAGGAGCGCCGTGAGCGCCGGCCGTCTGCCCGGGCGCAGGGGAAGCTGCTTCGAGCTGCTGGGGATTGGCGGACGACCGGTGCCGCTCTGCCACCGTGGACGTCAACGGCTGCGCGAAGAGTTCGAGCGTCGCTGCTGGTCGTGCCTCGGCTGGATCGTCCGGGTCGGCCGGTTCGTAGCGCCAGCGCGGGAAGAACTGTCCGCCCGTACCGAAGTAGTTGAGGTCTGGGACAGCCGGAACGGCGAGGACGGAGAACTCCTCACGCGCTCCGATACTTGTAATAAAGAAACCGACGTTCTCCGCTTCCGCCGTCGGGAACAGCTTCGGGAGCTGGTAGACCATCGCGTTGAGCTGCCGTCCGAAGTACAGCCGTTGCTTCGTGAACGGCCGGTAGCAGCCGACGGTGAAGCGACCATCGGCTACGTCGTAGCTCTTCCCGCGCGCTGCGTCCTGAACGGCGTTGCGATTCCAGCTAAACCGCGTGGAATCTGCGGTTCCGATCTCGTCGAGCGTCGTCTCGGGCCGTGATTCGCGGGCTATGCGCAGCGCGCGCGAACGTTCGTTGAACGCCGTGATGGTGCGCTCCACATTCCCTCGCAGCGCCTCCGACGAGAAGTTGTTGACCCACGCGTCGCGGCCAGTTGCCAGTCCGAGAGAGAACGTCTCGAACACGGGCTCGCTGCTCGCTGCGCGCTGCGCGCTGCGCGCTGCGCGCTGCGCGCTGCGCGCTGCTCGCTGCTCGCTGCGCGCTGCTCGCTGCTCGCTGCTCGCTGCTCGCTGCTCGCTGCTCGCTGCTCGCTGCTCTTGCAGCGTCCTTACCACGTTTCGCCTTCTCGCCGATCGCTGGCCAGTGGGCAAAAGCATCGCTGCGCTGGCCGATCCAGTCGCCCGCCGCGTTCGGGGTGATCGTCTGCCAATCGATCGTCCCCAGGTCGCTGCCGGCGACGATCGCGAGCTTCTCCTCACGGCTGAGGTAATCGCCGATATCGCGGTAACGCAGCGCGCACGGGCCGACGTGGGAGGGGTCGAGCACGGCGATGAGGACCGCGACGGTGTTGCGACTCCCGCCGCCGAAGACCTTGCCACCCTCCTTGCTCGACCGCTCGCGCGCCGTGCGCTGATTCCCGCGCAGGTTGTACACGTACAGCGCACTGCACTCGTCGGTGAGGGTGAGCCGCACGCCATCGGCAGTGTGGCCGTCGATCCAGCCGCCGTTCGTCACGAAAGCGACCACGCCGCGCCCCTGCACGCGCGTCAGCGCCCAGCGAATCGCCCGCAGGTACGAGTCGTAGAGCGTCCGCTTGCTCTGGACGGTCGAACGTGCCGCGAAGGTCGCCTCGATCTCGCCGTCGAGCCCCGGGTACTTGAGGTTCTGGTTGCCGTCGTTCGCGCTGCTCTGCCCGACGGAGTACGGAGGGTTGCCGAGGATCACGGTGATGTCCTGCGCGAGCTGCGCTTCGATCCGCGCGTTATTGGCCGGGAGGATCAGCGCCTCGATCGTGTCGTCCGGCTCGGAAGCCTGGAAGGTGTCGGTCAGCGCGATGCCCTGGAACGGCACGTATCCGCTCGGGTCGCCCGCGCCACTTGCATCGTCCGCACCACCCGCGCCACTTGCATCGTCCGCACTACCCGTAGCGTCGCTGGCGCTCCGCAGCGCGTGGTACGTCGACTCGATGTTGATCGCCGCGATGTAATACGCCAGCAGCAGCATCTCGTTGGCGTGCAGCTCCCGCGCGTATTTGCGGGCGAGATCGGCGGGCGAGATGCGGCCCGATTGCAGCAGGCGGACGATGAAGGTGCCCGTCCCCGTGAACGGGTCGAGGATGTGGACGCCCTCATCGGTGAGCCGCGCGCCCAGATGCTCGGCCAGCGCGTCGTCGGCGGCGCGCACAATGAAGTCGACGATCTCGATCGGCGTGTAGACGATGCCGAGCGACTCGGCCGTCTTCTTGAAGGCCGTGCGGAAGAACTTCTCGTACAGCTCCTTGATGATCCTCTGGCGCCCCTCGTCGCTGTCGATCCCTTCGACGCGCCGACGCACCGAGGCGTAGAAGCCCTCCAGCGCTTTGAGCTCGGCTTCGATCTGCTCGCCGCCGAGCGCGCCGAGCATCCGGTCCATCGCCTGCGAGACGGGGTTGCTCGCCGCGAAGTCGTAGCCGGAGAACAGCTCCTCGAAGACCGGCCGGGTGATGAGGTGCTGCGAGAGCATCGACACCGCCTGCGATGCATCAACCGACGGATTGAGGTGATGCTGAAGCGCCGTGACGAACTGCTCGAACGCCTCGGCCGGCGCGTCGCCGCGCGCGAGCGTTGCCTCAATCCGCGCAACTTGGTGACCGTGGATCGTGGCGACGTCCTTCGACCAGTCCTCCCAGTAGGCGCGATCGCCGACCCGCTCGACGATCCGCGCGTAGATCGCGTCCCGCCACTCAGGCACGTCGAGCAGGCGCAGCTGCGCATCAGCGAAGGAGTTGCCGTCGCCGTTGTCGTCTTCGCTACCACTGACGTGCCCGCTGAGGAGCTTGTCGCGCGCCTTCTTCGGATCGAACTGCACCTGGTTGATGAGCGCCTCGAGGCGCTCGTCGTGCGCGCGCAGCGCTCGGAGCACCTCCCACACGACCTGGAAGCGCTTGTTGTCGCGCAGCGCCTCCTCTGGCGCGACGCCCGCCGGCACGACAACCGGCAGCACGATGTAGCCGTACTGCTTGCCCTCGGCGCGGCGCATCACGCGGCCAACGGCCTGCACCACGTCGACCCGGCTCCCGCGTGGCGAGAGGAACAGCACGGCATCGAGACTCGGCACGTCGACGCCCTCGGAGAGGCAGCGGGCGTTGGAGAGGATGCGGCACTCATCCTCAGCGACCGGCGCCTTGAGCCAGTCGAGCCGTTCGCCGCGCTGGAGCGCGTTCATCGTGCCGTCGACGTGCTGCACGCCGCAGCGCAGCATCTCGGTTGCGCCTTGCTGTGCGGCCTCGGCGACGCGGCCGAACTCACTAGCGAACTGCTTCGAGGCCTTGATGCTCCGCAGGAAGGCGACGGCGCGCCGCATCGGCTCGGCACCCTCCTCAACGCCGGTCAGGGCGTCATCCGGCGCGTGCCTGGCAAGAGCGTTCCAGCAGCCGACGATCGCGGCGGCCTCGTCGACCGTCAGCTCGCCGTCTTCAGTCTTGAGCTGGTTCTGAAGCGCACCCGCGATATGGCGCTCGCTGACGGTCAGCACGAGCACCTTGTAGTCGGTCAGCAGCTCCTGCTCGACGGCTTCGCCAAACCGCAGGCGGAAGAACTCGGGGCCGTAGAGCGACTCGTCGTCCATCGACGTCAGCAGCGCGGATTTTTCCTTCGCCTTCTGCTTCACCGCGTCGCCGTCGAAGATGCGCGGCGTCGCGGTCATATAGAGCCTGCGCGTGGCCCGGATATATGCGGCGTCGTGAACCCGCACGAACTGCGACTCCTCGTCGCCTGCCAGCGTGACGCCGGTGGTGCGGTGTGCCTCGTCGCAGATGATGAGGTCGAAGTCCGCGGCGCCGTCCGACGCAAGCTGCTGCGCCTCGTGCACCGCAGCGAGCGAGTGGTAGGTGGAGAAGACGACGGTCATTCCATCGCCGGGCGCGTCTGCTGCGATGGTGAGGTCGGCGGCGAGCTTCGCGCCGTCGGTGGTGGCGGGGATCGCGAGGTCGTGCGCGCTGATGTCGCCGAAGTCCGCTGCGTCGCCGCGCTTCTTGTTGATCTTCGCGTCAGAGCAGACGGCGTAGGGGCGTAGCGCCACCGAGCGGTTGGCCGACCACTCGGTGAGCGTTTGTGACAGCAACGCCAATGATGGAACGAGGAAGAGCACGCGGCTGCGCCCTCCAAGTTCGCGCGTGAGACGCTCGGCGATGGCAAGCGAGGTAAAGGTCTTGCCGGTGCCGCAGGCCATCACGAGCTTGCCGCGATCGTGGGCGGCGAACTCCGCGAAGGTGGCATCGACGGCGCGTTGCTGATGGGGACGGAGGTCACGGCGCGCTGCGGGTGTAGCGACGACCTCAAGCTGCTCCGGTGCTCCCGCGAAGCTCCAATCGATCGGCGCTTCAGCGAGCTTGGCAAGGCCAATGCGCTGGACGGGCACCGCCTGCCCGGAGATGGTCGCCTCGGCGTTGGGGTTCCACTTCTCGGTCGTGGAGACGATCAACCGGTGCTGAAACTCGGCTTTCCCGGAGGCCGCGAGGAAGGTGTCGATGTCGCGCTTGGAGACCGAGTGATCCGGGGCGTAGAACTTGCACTGGACCGCCCAGAGCTGCCCGCTCGCGCGTTCCTGCGCGACGAGATCGATGCCGGTATCACCACGGCCATCGCGGCCATCCCAGTCGCTCCACATCCACACCTCGTCGAAGAGGTCGCCGTAGAACGGGTCGCGCAGCAAGAACTCGCGCACGAGCCGTTCGAACCGGTCGCCCTTCTCCCGTTCGCTCATCGCGGCCTGGCGGAAGCGCTCGATGATGTCGTGCAGCGTCGTTTGGGTCACGTCGGCCATCGACGCCCATCATGCCGGGCGTTGCGGCGGTCGTTGGGTCGCGTCGAGCCGCAACCTGCTGCAATAGGTCGGTGCCAGAGCGTGAACCGCAGTACCGGCCTGAGGAGGGCGTCCAGCTTCCGATCCCCGAACCGCCGTCGCAGCCGTCGGGGATCGCCGCAGATGGCCCGCAGACCCGCTCCGGCTTCGTCGCCCTCGCCGGCCGGCCGAACGTCGGAAAATCGACGCTCGTCAACGCGATCGTCGGGCGCAAAGTCGCGATCGTCAGCGACAAACCACAAACGACGCGCCGCGCCATTCGCGGCGTCTGCACCGGCCCCGACTACCAACTGGTCCTCGTCGACCTCCCTGGCGTCCAGCGCCCACGCGACCTGCTCACCGAGCGCATGCAAGGCCGCGTCGAACAAGAACTGCGCGACTGCGACGCCGCGCTGTTCGTCATCAACCTCGAAGAGGGCATCGGCCCCGGCGACCGCTTCATCGCCGACGCGCTCCGGCGCGCGAAGGTGCCGGTGATCATCGTCGCCAACAAGGTCGACCGGCTGAACAAGAGCACACTGATCGCGGCGCTCAACGAGACCAACGACCTGGGGCTCGACGCCGAAGTGTTCCCGATCAGCGCCCGCTACGGCGAGCGCGTCAACGATCTCGTCGACCACCTCGCCGCGCTGCTGCCCGCAAGCCCCTACTACTTCGACACGCGCGACAGCTCCGACCAACGGCTCGAAGTTCACCTCGCCGAACTCGTGCGCGAACAGGTGCTGCGGCGCACCTTCCAAGAGGTACCGCACTCGGTCGAGGTCGAGGTCACCGAGATCGAGCGCCGCGACGACGGCCTGCTGATCGTCTCCGCCGCGATCTGGGTCGAAACCGACAGCCAGCAGGGCATCCTGATCGGCAAAGGCGGCGAGATGGTCAAACGGATCGGGCGCGCCGCCCGCAAAGAGATCGAATACGAACTCGGCGAACACATCCACCTCGATCTCAACGTGCGGGTACGCAAGAACTGGCGCCGCGAAGACCGGCTGCTCGACCGCCTCGGCATCGAATAGCGGCCCATCCCGGTAAGGGTGTCGGTCGTCTTGTGGTGATGCGTGCCACGATCGTGGCATGTGGCGTGGTACGATCGTGGCATGAAGCGCCGTCTCTCCGCCTCGATCGATGAGCACCTGTTGGCGGCAGCCGAGGCTGCCGTCCGCGATGGGCACGCGCCGAGCGTTAGCGCGCTCGTTGAACAGGCGATCGCTCGGCAACTTGAGCACGCCAAACGGCGGGAGGCGTGGGCCGAGTGCATGGAGGCTTACGAGGGGGAGTTTGGAGCCTTTGAGCCAGGGGAAACGCAGCGAATCTCAGATGAATTCCTCGCGGGAGTGCAGACGGCGGCCGAGCTGCTAGCTGAATACGACGCCCAAGAGCGAGCAGGCGACGCCGAACCGGGCGCCGCGACGGAGGCGAAAGCCGCGTGAACTACGTGCTCGACGCCGGCGCATTGATCGCGATTGATCGCCGCGACCGTCGCATGTTCGGCTTCGTGGCGGCGCAGATGGTGGCTGGCAGCACCTTCAGCACGCACGGCGGAGTGGTCGCCCAGGCGTGGCGCGGAGGCGGGCGCCAGGTCATGCTTCGTCGGGCGCTCGGAGCGATCGAGGTCGTGGCGCTCAGCCGTGGGCTCGGCCAGCAAGCAGGTGCGTTGCTCGCAGCATCGGGAACCAGCGATGTCGTCGACGCCGCGCTCGTCTGCATGGCGCGCGACGGCGAGACGATCATCACCTCTGATCCGCACGACGTTGCGTATCTGATCGATATGGCCGGTGTCGATGTGACGATCCGGCACGTTTGATGTCGGCTTGTCCTGACAGCTTTGGCGGACCGGCGTTGCGGTCGCAACCGAACACCGCCTGCCCCACCGCCTGCCGCGCGGCGCGACGGCGGGCGCCCACATAGACTCAGCCTTCGCATGGAGCCCAGCTACGACCAGAACGGCCTCGTTGCCGTGATCGCGCAAGACGCGGCCACCGGCGAGGTGCTGATGCTTGCGTACGCCAACGCCGAGGCGGTGCGCCTGACCCGAGCGACGGGAGAACTCCACCTATGGAGCCGGTCGCGGGGCGAGCTGTGGCACAAGGGTGCCACGAGCGGGAACACGATGGCGGTGCGCGACCTGCGCGTTGACTGCGACGGCGATGCGCTCCTCGCACTCGTCGAACCGGCCGGGCCGGCCTGCCACACCGGCGCCCGCACCTGCTTCTCACGGGCGCTCGACGGCGGCCCGACCGACGACGGCGCGCTGCCCTACGACCAGCGTGGCGGTGGCGCGATCACGCTCCAGCCGCACGAGGCGCTGCCGGCGCTGCAACGCACCTTCGACGACCGCAAAGCCGACCCCGCTGAAGGCTCGTGGACGGCGAAGCTGCTGGCGGCCCCCACACTCGCCGGTGAAAAGGTCGAAGAGGAAGCCGAAGAGGTCGTGCGTGCCGCACGCGAAGAGAGCGACGATCGCGTCGACAACGAAGCGGCCGACCTGCTCTACCACCTCCTCGCCGTGCTTCAAGGCCGCGACCGCACGTACGCCGACGCGTTCAAGGTGCTCCTTGCCCGCCGTCGCTGAAACGCAGCTGCGACCCAGTCGCGCGCAGGTCGCCGAACTCGCGCGCGACGGCGGGCTCGTGCCGCTCGCGCACACCTTCGTCGACGACCTCTCCACGCCGGTCGCCGCCTACCTCAAACTGCGCGCCGCCGACCCGGACTCGCCGTCGTTTCTGCTCGAATCGGCCGAACAGGCCCAGCAGGTCGGGCGCTACTCGATCCTCGGCGTGCGCCCGCGGGAGGTCGTGCGCTGGTCGATCGGCGACGACGATCGCGACCCGTACGACCTCGTCGCCGATCTCACCGAAGGGGCGCGCCAAGTCCACGTCGAAGGGCTGCCGCCATTCGCCGGTGGTGCCGTTGGCATGTTCGGGTACGACCTCGTGCGCACCGTCGAAACGAGCCTCGGCATGCCGCCGAACCCCGATGCGGTCGGCCTACCGGACCTCGCGATGATGCTGACCGACACGCTCGTCGTGTTCGATCACCTCGACCGCCGCACGACGATCCTGGCCAACGTCGACGTTGCCGCGCATGGCCACGACGCCACCGCCGCCTACGAGGCCGCTGCCGCCGAGATCGGTCGCGTGCGCGCCGTGCTTGCCGGCGCGATCCCCGACGCCGACCCGCAGCCCCGCAGCCCCGAGCCGCTGGTTTGGCGGAGTAACCACACGCGGGAGCAATTCGAGTCGACGGTCGCGACGATCGTCGACTACATCCACGCCGGGGACGCCTTCCAGGTCGTGCCGAGCCAACGCTGGACGGCCACCCTGCCGGTCGAGCCGTTCAGCGTGTACCGCGGGCTGCGCGCCGTCAACCCGAGCCCGTACATGTACTACCTCGACTTCGGCGACTTCCAAATCGCCGGGGCGAGTCCCGAGCCGCTGCTGCGCGTCAAAGGGCGCCGCGTCGAGACGTACCCGGTCGCCGGGACCAGGCGCCGCACCGGCGATCCCGCCGACGATGCCGAACTGGCCGCCGAACTCCTCGCCGACGAAAAAGAACGCGCCGAGCACATCATGCTGGTCGACCTCGCCCGCAACGACCTCGGGCGCGTCAGCGAATACGGCTCGGTGGTCGTCGATGAGCTGATGAGGATCGACACCTTCAGCCACCTACTGCACATCAGTTCGCTCGTCAGTGGCACGCTGGCACCCGGCGTTCGCGCGATCGACGCGCTGCGCAGCACGCTGCCCGCCGGCACGCTCTCCGGCGCCCCGAAAGTCCGGGCGATGGAGATCATCGACGAACTCGAACCGGTCAAACGCAGCTGGTACGCCGGAGCGATCGGCTTCCTGTCATACAGCGGCGACCTCGACACCTGCATCAACCTCCGCTCCGTCGTCGTCAAGGACGGGCTGGTGCATGCGCAGACTGGCGGCGGCACCGTCGCCGATGCGGTCCCCGCCAACGAGTACGAAGAGTCGGTCACGAAGTCGCTCGGCACCAAACGCGCGATCGACCTCGCGATCGGCCAGGAGGACTGGGCATGACCCGCGTGCTCGTGATCGACAACTACGACTCGTTCACCTACAACCTCGTGCAGATGCTGGGGGAGCAGGGCGTCGAGCTTGACGTGGTGCGCAACGACAAGGCGGCCGTCGGCGACCTGATCGCCGCCCGCCCGGATCTCGTCGTCGTCTCTCCGGGGCCATGCACGCCCGACGACGCCGGCATCTCGCTGGAGGCGGTGCGGGCATTCCCGCTGGCCGGCATTCCGATGCTCGGTGTCTGCCTCGGGCATCAGTCGCTCGGCCAAGCGTTCGGCGGTCGCGTCGTGCGCCACGAGCCGGTCCACGGCAAGGTGACGACGATCGAGCATGATGGCCGCACGCTGTACGCCGGGCTGCCGGAGCAGACGGTCGTTGGGCGCTACCACTCGCTGATCGTCGAGGAAACGACGCTGCCCGACTGCTTTGAAGTCAGTGCGCGGGGCGGCGGAGTGATCCAGGGAATCCGCCATCGCGAACTGCCGGCCGAAGGCGTGCAGTTTCATCCCGAATCGGTGCTGACGCGCGACGGCCGCCAAATGCTCGCGAACTTTCTCGCCCAAGCGGAACGTTGAACGGCCCCGTTCTGGGAGTCGCATCACACGCACTGCGGCGGGAGCGTCTATCTTTCGCTCCCGAGATGGTCGACGAGCAGCCTCGAAGTCCCACGCACCTGCACGAGCTCACCGCCGTGATCGAGCGGCTGATCGTTGGTGAGAGCCTCCGCGCAGAGGAGGCCGAGTCGGCGCTCGATCTCGTGATGCGCGGCGAAGCGTCGGAGGTCCAAACCGCTGCGTTGCTGGTGGCGCTGCGCGGCAAGGGGGAGACGCGCTCGGAACTTGCCGGCCTGGTGCGGGGGATGCGCGCGCATGTTGAGCCGGTCACCCCGACCCGCTCCCCGCTCGTCGACACCGCCGGCAGCGGCGGCGGCTTGACGACCTTCAACATTTCGACGGCGGCGGCGCTCGTGGCCGCCGGTGCCGGCGCGGCAGTCGCCAAACACGGCAACCGCTCCGCGACGAGCCAGTGCGGCTCGGCCGACGTGCTGGAGGCGCTCGGCGTCAAGATCGACGTTGACCCGCTCACGACCGCACGCAATATCGACGAGATCGGCTTCGGTTTCATGTTCGCGCCGCGTCACCACCCGGCAATGCGGCATGTGGTGCCGGTCCGCAAAGCGCTGGGCGTACACACGATCTTCAACGTGCTCGGCCCGCTTACCAATCCCGCCGGCGCCGGCCACCAGGTGATCGGCGTTGCCGATCCGTCGCGTATGGCGCTGATCGCGGAGGCACTGGCCGACCTGGGAGTCACGCGGGCGTGGGTGCTGCGGTCGCAGGACGGCCTTGATGAGCTGTCGATCGCCGCCGCCTCGGCCGTGATCGAGGTACGCCCCGACGGGGACCTGGTGCGCTTCAAGGTCACGCCGGAAGAGGCTGAGATTGAGCGCCGCGACACGCTGCACGGGCTAGAAGGCGGCACGCCAGCCGACAATGCTGCGACCATCCGCAGGGTGTTCGCTGGAGAACCTGGACCGGCGCGCGACATTGTCGTGCTGAATGCGGCTGCGACGCTCGTGGTCGCCGGACTCGCCGACGCGCTCGCCGAAGGGGCGCAGCTCGCGCGTCAAGCGATCGACGACGGCCGCGCGAATCGCGTGCTCGAAGAGCTCGTTGCGCGTACCACCGAGGCCGTCCTCTGATGAACCAGCTGGAGAAGATCGTCGAGCGCACCCGCGAGGAGGTGGAGCGGCGCGTGAGCCAGGTCGCATATGGCGATCTCGAGCAGCTGGCTGCGCAGCGCAGTGAGCCCCGCGGCTTCAACGAAGCGCTCCTGCGTCCCGGCGTCGGCGTGATCGCCGAGCACAAGCGCCGTTCGCCCTCGGCTGGGCCGATCCGTGAGGAGCTTGAGGTTGAAGAGATCGTCCGTGCGTACGAGGCGGGCGGCGCCGCCTGCATCTCGGTGCTGACCGATGAGCCGCACTTCGGTGGCAAGCTCGCTGATTTGCGTCGCGCGAAAGCGGCGGTGGAGCTGCCGATTCTCCGCAAAGACTTCATCGTTGACCCGTATCAGGTGATCGAGTCGGCCGCCTGGGAAGCGGATGCGATTCTGCTGATCGTCGCCGCGTTGGAACCGCAGGCGTTGGCGGAGTTGCATGCGCAGGCCCGGGAACTTGATCTCGATGTGCTTGTCGAAGTGCACGGCCCCGACGAGCTGGAGGTCGCACTTGATGTCATCGAGCCGGACATCATCGGGATCAACAACCGCGACCTGACCGATTTCACCGTCGATATCTCACGTACGCACGATCTCCTGGTCGACGTGCCGGCCGGCAAGACGGTCGTCGCCGAGTCGGGGTTCTACGCGCGCGAACAGATCGACGAACTTGAGCGCGTCGGCTGCGACGCCGTGCTGATCGGGGAGGCGCTGATGCGATCGGAGGATCTCGTGGCGGCGACACGGATCTTGGCCGGCCCGGTACCGGAAGGGGGACACTGATGGGACGCGCGATCACGTTGTTGGCGACCGCCGTGCTCGCGGTCGGCGGTGGCGTCGCCGGGGCGATCGGCTACGAGGCCCTGCGCGACGACGACCCGGCCGCCACGACCCAGGCGCCGCTGACGGTCAGCAATTCGCAGCCAAGCAACGAGAACAGTGCGGATGGCAGCCTCACTCCGGCGGAGATCTACGAGAAGACCAGCCCGGGGGTCGTGCTGATCCAGGCGCACGTCACCGAGCAGGTCGATTCGCCGTTCGGGCAGCAAGAGCAGCAGGGCGAGTCGACCGGCACCGGCTTCGTGGTCTCCAAAGACGGGTTCATCGTCACCAACGCGCATGTCGTCGAGGGCGCCAAGCAAGCGACCGTGCGGTTCGGTGAGGACAAAGCGATCGACGCCAAAGTCCAAGGCACCGACGTCAACTCCGACCTGGCGGTGCTGAAGGTCGACCCCGAAGCACACGACCTCACGCCGCTTGAACTCGGGACCGCCAAGCAACTCAACGTCGGCGACCCGGTCGTCGCGATCGGCAACCCGTACGGCCTAGATCGCACGCTAACGACCGGCGTGGTGTCGGCACTCGCGCGGCAGATCAAAGGACTCAACGGCTTCACGATCAACAACGTGATCCAGACCGACGCGGCGATCAACAAGGGCAACTCCGGCGGCCCGTTGCTCGACGCGCAAGGCAAAGTGATCGGCGTCAACTCCCAGATCCAAACCGAAACGGGTGGCAACGTCGGCATTGGCTTCGCGGTTCCGGTCGACAAGGTGCAGCAGGTGCTGCCGACGCTCAAGAAGGGCGAAGAGGTCCAGGTGGCGTTCCTGGGCGTGACGACGGTGCCGATCGACGAAAAAGCGGCGAAGGTCGCGAAGGTCAGCCGGGGGTTGCTCGTCGTTGACGTCTCCGAAGGTAGTGGTGCTGACAAGGCCGGGCTACGCAAAGGCGATAGCGGCGTGACGCTGGAAGCATCCGGTGGCGCGGTCGATCTCGGCGGCGACGTGATCCTCAGCGTCGATGGGAAGCAGTTCACCGATGCGGCGGCGCTGGCGGACTACATTTCCGGTAAGCAGGTTGGCGACCGCGTGACGATCAAGTTCGAGCGTGACGGCAAAGAGCAAACGGTCGAAGTCAAGCTTGGCAACCGGCCGACGACGATCACGACGCAGTAGCCTGGCGGCCTGGCCGGCACGCTGAGCGCAGCGCGCGCGTGCGTGCGCTGCCCTACGATGCTCTGAAGTGGCAGCAGCGACACGCATCAAGTTCTGCGGGATCACGCGGCTGGAGGATGCACTCGCCGCAGCCGACGCTGGCGCATGGGCGATCGGCTTTCTCCTGTGGCCCGGTTCACCCCGCTACGTCGATCCGGCCGAGGCGGCCGCGATCGCCCGGCAACTGCGGCGTCGAGTTCGCATCGCCGGCGTGTTCGTTGACCAGGCGCTCGACGAGGTCGTGCAGCTCGCGCAGCAGATCGGTCTTGACCTCGTGCAGCTGCACGGCAGCGAAGGACCGGCATACTGCTCGGAAGTTCACCATCGCACCGGCGCGCAGGTCATCAAGGCCGCGCGGGTTGCATCGCTCGGTGATGTCAACGCGCTCCAGGCGTACCGCGTCGATGTGGACTTTCACCTGCTCGACGCCTTCGTCGAAGGCGAGCCGGGGGGGACGGGGCAGGCCTTCGACCATGAGTTGGCGCGCGCGCATCGCCGCCGGATTCCGCTGATTTTGAGCGGTGGCCTGACGGCCGGAAATGTTGGACACGCGATCGAACGAGTCGCCCCGTTCGCGGTCGACGTGTCGAGTGGAACAGAGACGCAACCAGGCGTCAAAGACGAAGAGAAGATCAACGCATTTGCGGCCGCAGTCGCCGCCGTACGTTTCGATGATGGCGAGGAGCCTGACGTGGCCGTGAGACCGGCAGATGAGAACGTCGACGAGCCGGCGGGGACCGGCCAGTTCGACCAAGAGAATGAGTCCGCATCGGCGACTGGCGAGCGGCCGGCCGAACACGACGAGGCGCCGGGGCAGGCCGAAGCCGCACCGGAGTTGCCGGGGCAGCTTGCATTCGATATCGCCGGCGAAGCGCAAGACGACGCGGCGCAGCAGACTGCACGTGACGCACTCCTCGACGACGCCGATCCGCTCGAAGAGATCGACGAGGACGACACGGTTGCGGCTGGGTCCGGCGCGGTCGATGGCGCCGGGTGGACGGTCGTCGACTCCGCTGACGCCGACCTGGTGGTTGGTGGCGCCGAGCCAGGCGACGATGACTGGAGCAGCCGTCCGCGTGGCGGACGTTTCGAGGATTCGCCGAGTGGGTATCGCGCTCCGCGTGGCGCGCGTGGGTCCCGCAGCGGGGGGCCGCGCGGCCGCTCGCATGACGACCGCCGGCCAGGCGGTGGCTATCGCGACGATCGCGGTCCGCGTGGTGGTGGCAACTTCCGTGATCGTGATGATCGTGGTCCGCGCGCTGGCGGCAGTGGGTTCCGGGATGATCGTGGTCCGCGTGGTGGCGGTGGCTTCCGTGATCGTGATGACCGTGGTCCCCGTGGTGGCGGTGGCTTCCGTGATCGTGATGACCGTGCTCCGCGTGGTGGTGGCAACTTCCGTGATCGTGATGACCGTGGTCCGCGCGGCGGTGGCGGTGGCTATCGCGATCGTGATGACCGCGGTCCGCGTGGTGGCGGCAACTTCCGTGATCGTGATGATCGTGGTCCCCGTGGTGGCGGCAACTTCCGTGACGACCGTGGTCCGCGTGGCGGCGGCAACTTCCGCGATCGTGATGACCGTGGTCCGCGCGGCGGCGGCTTCCGTGACCGTGACGACCGTGGCCCGCGTGGCGGTGGCGGTGGCTTCCGTGAGGATCGTGGTCCGCGCGGCGGTGGGTTCCGGGATCGTGATGAACGTGGCCCACGCGGCGGTGGTGGGTTCCGTGACGATCGTGGTCCGCGCGCTGGCGGGTTCCGGGATCGTGAGGATCGCGGCCCACGCGGTGGTGGCGGGTTCCGGGATCGTGAGGATCGCGGCCCGCGTGGCGGTGGTGGGTTCCGTGATGATCGTGCCCCACGCGGTGGTGGCGGGTTCCGTGATCGTGAGGATCGCGGCCCGCGTGGCGGTGGTGGGTTCCGTGAGGATCGTGGTCCGCGTGGTGGTGGCGGGTTCCGTGATCGTGATGATCGCGGCCCGCGTGGCGGTGGTGGGTTCCGTGAGGATCGTGCCCCGCGTGGTGGCGGGTTTCGGGATCGTGATGATCGCGGCCCGCGTGGCGGTGGTGGGTTCCGTGATGATCGTGCCCCGCGTGGTGGCGGGTTTCGGGATCGTGATGACCGCGGCCCGCGTGGCGGTGGTGGGTTCCGTGATGACCGCGGCCCACGCGGTGGTGGTCCACGCGGCGGCGCTGGGTTCCGGGATCGTGAGGATCGCGGTCCGCGCCCCGCTCGTCCGCCGCGCCCAAAGGGTGGCCCCGGTCGTCCGCGCCCGTATGACGATCGCGGACGGCGCGAAGATGACGACCGCGAACGTTAGGCCCTAGCCGGCTCGGCGCCCCGGCCGGCCCGCCGCCCCCGAGCGTCGAAATTGCGCCCCGATAGGGGCGCA
>JASGGQ010000010.1:0-34138 GCA_047604965.1 Patulibacter sp.
CGCGAACGCAGCGGTCCTCCGCGCGGGCCACGGCTCCGCGCCGATGGCGGGCGCGTCTGCGTGGTCGAGCGGCGCGGCAAGCTGCTCGTCGCCGAACCGTTCTTCGGGCCGGGTGAGCGCTGGGCGCTCGGGCGCGGCGGCGCGCGGCCCGGCGAACTGGTGCTTGTCGTGCCGGAAGGCGGGCCAGATGGCCCGCCGCGCATTGTCGAACGGCTTGGCGATCCCGACGTCACCCGCGACGTGCTCGCCGCGCTGCTGCGCGAGCGCGACTACTCGCCCAAACACGACCCGAAGGTGCTGCGGGCCGCCTCCGACGCCGTGCATGCCGACGATCCCGCCAGCGAGCGAGTCGACCTGACCGGCGTCCCGACCTTCACGATCGACCCGACGACCGCCAAGGACTTCGACGACGCGATCTCCGCCGAAGAGCTCGACGGTGGCCGCGCGCGGGTGCTCGTCCACATCGCCGACGTCACCAGCTACCTCCAACCCGGCGGCGACGTCGACCGCGCCGGCCGTGCCCGCGCGACCTCCACCTACCTTCCTGGGCTGGTCGCGCCGATGCTGCCACCGCAGCTCGCCGACGACGCCTGCTCGTTGGTACCCGGTGCCGAGCGGCGCGCCGTCACCGTTGACATCACGCTGCGTGACGGCCGCTGCCTCGGCGCGCGCGTGTACCGGTCAATGATCCGCTCCGACGCTCGACTGACCTACGACGACGTCGACGAGATCTTCGAAGGGCGCCGCGCCGCCGAAGCGCCGTGGGCGCAGCCGCTGGGCGTCGCACGGGAAGTCGCCGCCGAGCTGCTCGCACGGCGCGCGCAAGCACTCCAGCTCGACATTCCCGAACCGCAGTTCACCTTCGGCCCCGACGGCCGGGTTACCTCCCAGCGCGAAAGCACGCACACCGAAAGCCACCGGTTGATCGAACAGCTGATGGTGCTCGCCAACGAGCAGGTCGCGCGGATTTTGCAAGCAGCGGGCGTGCCGGCGCTCTACCGGATCCACGAACAGCCGGAGGTGAAATCGGCTGAGCGCCTCGTGGAGCAGCTCGAAACGCTTGGGATTCCCGTCGGAACGCTGCCCGACGAAATCGGCCCGCGTGAAGCGGCCGCGATCGTCGTCGACTGTTCGCGGATCGTCGCGGAGATGGTGCGGCGCGCCGGCCGCGGCCATCTCGCACTCCCGATCCTCATCCTGCGCGCGCTGAAGATCGCCAGCTACTCGCCGGCCAACCTCGGGCACGCCGGCCTCGGACTCTCGCACTACTGCCACTTCACCTCGCCGATCCGCCGCTACCCGGACATCGTCTGCCATCGCGCGGTGCTCGCGCTCGCCGAACGCGGACGCGCGAACATCGGTGAGGCGCGCGGCGAAGGCCCCGGCCGGCCCGCCGCGTACGCCGACGACGAACCGATCGCTGAGTTGGCACGCCACTGCTCCGATCAGGAACGCGCGTCGATGGCCGTCGAACGCGAAGCCGACCGGATCGCGAAGGCGTACCTCCTCAGCGACCTGCGCCGTCAGCCCGGCGGCCACGAGCGGGTGTGGCGCGGCGAAGTAACCGGCATGGTGTCCGCCGGCCTGTTCGTGAACTTCGGCGGCGGCTTCGACGGGATGATTCCGCTGCGTGCGTTGCGCGGCGACTGGTGGGAACTCGCCGACGAAGGCACGGCGCTGTACGCGGCATCGTCGGGCGCGATGATCCGGCTCGGCGATCGCTGCGACGTGATCGTCGACCGGATCGACGCGCCGCGTGGCCGCGTCGATCTGCATCCGCTCGCGATCGGCGGCGACCTGTAAGGGCCTATCCCTATAGGGATAGGCCCTCACAAGCGGCGCACCATCGCGTCGGCCGGTGGCCCGTACACTGCATCGCATGGCGAAACGTCCAGCACGCGGAGGCAAACGCCCCGGCGACCGCGACATCACCCGTAACCGCGAGGCGTCGTTTCGCTACGAACTGCTCGACACGCTGGAGTGCGGCATCTCGCTAACCGGCACCGAAGTCAAAGCGCTGCGCGACGGCGGCGCGCACCTGCGCGACGCCTACGCCATCCTGCGCGGCGGCGAGCTGTGGCTGATCGGTGGGCACATCCCGCCGTACGGCAATGCGTCGCGCTGGAACCACGCGCCGGACCGCGACCGCAAACTCCTGGCGCACCGCCGCCAAATCGACAAGCTCGCCGGCCAAATCCAAACCAAGGGCCTGACGATCATCCCGACGCGGATGTACTTCAACGACGACTCGCGCGTCAAGGTCGAAGTGGCGTTGGCACGCGGCAAAGACCGCTTCGATAAGCGCCAGACGATCAAAGAACGCGACATGGCACGTGACACGGCGCGTGAGCTGCGGGCGGTGCAGCGCTAGCTGCGGCCGGCGGCGCCTGCGGGGCGCGCACGATCTCATCGGTGCGATCGGCGAACGCTGCCGCCATCCCGAACGCGCAAACGGCACTGACGCACAGGAACAGGACCGCCGCGTTCACGCGCGCCTCGTACGCGACGCCATCGGTGCGGTCGAGCGCCAGCCCCTCGTCGCGGTGCGACCACCACCGCACCGCCGCGACGATCCCGATGATCACCGCCAGCATCGAACCGCTCGTCACGCCGATCCCGATCATGCCGACGGTGATCAGGGCCCACCAGCCGCCGGTGAAGACGCTCGCGACGCCGCCACCATCCAGGAAGCCGATCGGCAGCAGGTTCAGCAGGTTCAAATAAAAGCCGGTGAAGGCGATCGCGCGCAGCAGCTGATCGTCGCCGGCCGCGAGATACACGGCGCTGGCCAGCAGCGCGCCGGTCAACGGCCCGGCGATCGAGATGCGCGACTGCTGATCGGCGGTGCGGGCCGCGTCGCTGAGCACGTACGCGCCGAGGAACGGCACGAAGTTCAGTGCTTTGACGGGCATCCCCTCGCGGCGAATCTGGATCACATGCCCCAGTTCATGCACGAGCAGCGTCACCATGATCGCGGCGGCGAAGGTCCAGCCCCAGATCCAAGCGTAGGCCGCGATCGACACGGCGCCGGAGATCACCGTGCCGAGCAGTGGGAT
This sequence comes from Patulibacter sp., assembly GCA_047604965.1. Taxonomy (GTDB): domain Bacteria; phylum Actinomycetota; class Thermoleophilia; order Solirubrobacterales; family Solirubrobacteraceae; genus JAGIBJ01. The sequence continues at coordinate 3,057 of JASGGQ010000010.1, forward strand.
CTTGAACAGCAACGCGACCTTGCCGAGCAGCAGCAGCACCCAACGGCCGACCTTCCACAGCACCAGCCCGGCGAACGCCAGTGGGCCGCCGATCTTGCCGAGGCGTGCGCGAATCGCGTCGTCGCGCTGCTCCAGGGTGCGGCGTGGCGGCGGCTCCCACCCGGGCGGGCGTGGCGCCAGCGGGCCGCGAAGCTGCGGTTCGTCGTCCTCCCGGCGCTGCTGGTCGTCCGGTGGCGGCGTGCTGCCACCGGATGGGGGCGTGTGATGCGTCATCGCGTCTCGGTTGTCGCGTTAGCGCGTCAGCTCCGGGCGAGCCGCGTACGCCGCCTCTTCGGCTTGCAGCCCCAGCTGTTCGACGAGATCGAGTCCTGCATGCCAGAACCCCGGATCGGTGAGATCGACGCCGACGATCTGGCCGAGCGCCTCGGGGGAGCGGGAGCCGCCGGCTGCGAGCAGCTCAAGGTAGTCGGGCACGAACGACGCGCCGGTTTCGCGGTAGCGCTGGTAGATCGAGAGCGCCAGCAGCTGCCCGAAGGCGTAGGCGTACACGTAGCCGGGGGTGTTGACGAAATGCGGCACGTACGACCACCACAGTCCGTAGCCGTCACCGACCTTGACGCTATCGCCGAAGAACTCGTTCTGCGACGCCAACCACAGCTCCGCGAACCGGTCGACGCTCAGCTCGCCTTCATCGCGCCGCGCGGTGTGGACGCGCCGCTCGAAGTCGTTCATCGCGACCTGGCGGAAGACGGTCGCGATCGCGCCCTCGATGTTCTCCGCCAGCAGCGACAGACGATCCTGCGGGTCGGTCGCCAGCTCCAGCAGCCGGTCGAAGACGAGCGTCTCGCCGAACACGCTGGCCGTCTCGGCGACCGTCAGCGGCGTGTGCTGCTCGTAGGGGCCGCGCGGGCGTGCCAGCGAGGCGTGAACGCCATGCCCGAGTTCGTGCGCGAGCGTGAGCACATCCCGGCGGCTCCCGGTGTAGCTCATCAGGATGTACGGGTGGCGCGATGGCACCGTGTACGCGCAGAACGCGCCGCCGCGCTTGCCTTGGCGCGGCGCAGCGTCGATGTACTGCTCGGTGAAGAACCGTTCGCCGACTTCACCGAGTTGCGGGCTGAAGGCGCGGTAGGCGTCGAGCACCAGGTCGCGGCCCTCCTCCCATGGGATGCGCGCGTCGTCGGCGGTGACGACCGCCATCCGGTCGTAGTCCGCGAGCTGGTCGACGCCGAGCAGCTTGGCTTTGAGGCGGTACCAGCGGCGGCCGATTTCGTAGCGTTCCTTGACGGCGGTGATGAGTGCTTGCACCGACTCGTCGGACGCCTCGTTGCTGAGGTTGCGGCTCGCCAGCCAGTGCGGGTAGCCGCGCAGGCGGTCGCCGATCGCTTTGTCTTGCAGCAGCGTGTTGAAGATGAACGCGCGCGTTTTGAGGTCCGGTTTGAGGGATTCGGTGACCGCCTCGGCGACGGCGCGGCGATGTTCGCGATCACCGGAACTCATGCGGTTGAGGATCACCGTCAGCGGCTCCTGCTCGCCGCCTCCGCCACCCGGCACGGGAACCTGGATGCGCGACAGGATCTCGCCGTAGAGGCGCGCCCACGCCGAGGCGCCGGTGGGGCTGATCTCCGCGACGAGCTTTTCCTCGGCGGGGGAGAGCAGGTGGTCGCGATACCGGCGGATCGAACGCAGGTGGTGGCGGGCGAGTTCGGCGAGTGGCTGTGCGATCACCGCTTCGGCGGCGGCGTCGTCGAGCGCCGCCCATTCGAGTTCGAAGAAGATCAGGGTCGCTTCCAGGCGAGACGCGCGCTCCTGGATCTCGGCGACGAGCGCGCCATTGGCTGGATCTTCGGTATCTGCGCTGAAGGCGAGCATCGCGTAGCTCCCGGCGCGGCCGACGGTGTCGGATAGGTCGGCGAGCTGCGTGACGAGCTGCGCGAGCTGTTCGGGGCTGCGCTGCGCGAGCGTGCCTTCATATTCGGCGGCGAGTGCGTCGGCGGCGCGTTGCGCGTCAGCGAAGAGCGTGCGAACCGCTTCGGCGCCGCCGCCATCGACGAGCTGCTCGAGATCCCACACGACGCCGGTGGCATTGGTCGACGCGGACGACTGTGTGGCTTCGGACATAGACCGCAGCGTAGTCGGCTGGGCGCGGGCGTGGGTTGGATGCGTGGTGATGGCCTGAGCACGCACGGGGTCGTGGTGCGCCATTGCCGGTCGGCGTGGCGTGCGGTGCGCCGCTTGGCCAGCAGCGCGCTCGCACCTACTTGCGGTGGTGTAAGGTCGCTGGACTGACCGGTACCACAACGACGTAGGTGTCTCGTGCGGCTGAACCTCGCCTCGCTCATCGACCAGGCGGCCAAGCGCCACCCCGACCAGATTTTCGTGCGCCTCGGCGATATCGAACTCAACTACGCGACGATCAACGCGGCGGCGCAGCGGGTCGCGGCGTACCTCCAGTCGATCGGCGTCAAACCTGGCGATCGCGTCGGCTTGATGCTGCCGAACGTGCCGCAGTTCCCGATCGGCTACTACGGCATCCTGCTGGCCGGCGGCGTCGTGGTGCCGATGAACGTGCTGCTCAAAGGCCGTGAGGTGACGTACTACCTCGAAGACTCCGGCGCGAAGGCGCTGATCGCGTGGTCCGGCTTCGGTGAGGACGCGAAGGTTGGCACCGACGAGGCCGGGGTGCCACTGCTGGTGACCGGCCCGGATGCGCTGCCGGACGGGGCGACGCGGCTCGAAGAGGCACTCGGCGGCGTTGAGCCGATCGCCGAGCCGGTGCAGCGCAACGCCGCCGATCCGGCGGTGATCCTCTACACCTCCGGCACGACCGGCAAGCCGAAGGGCGCGCTGCTGACCCACTCGAACTTGATGTGGAACGCCGAGATCAGCTCGCAGCTGCACGACCTCGACGGGCGCGACGTGCTGCTCGGGGCGCTGCCGCTCTTCCACTCGTTCGGGCAGACCTGCGTGATGAATGCGGCGGCGCGTCGTGGCGCCACGGTCGAGCTGCTGCCACGGTTCGATCCGGGGCAGGCGCTGCAACTGATCGAGCGTCGCCAGGTCACGAAGTTCTTTGGCGTGCCGACGATGTTCGTCGCGATGCTGCACCACCCCGATTTGCCGGCGACCGACGTGTCGTCGCTGAATCTGTGCGTGTCCGGCGGGTCGGCGTGCGCGGTGGAGACGCTGCTCGCCGCCGAGGAGAAGCTGGCGCGAGTGCTCGAAGGCTACGGCCTTTCGGAAACGTCGCCGGTCGCATGCTTCAACCACCCGGAGCGCCCGAGCAAGCCCGGTTCGATCGGCACGCCGCTGTACGGCGTGGAGATGAGGGTCGTCGACGATGCCGGCAGCGAGGTGCCGGTTGGTGAGATCGGTGAGATCGTGATCCGGGGGCATGGCGTGATGGCCGGCTACCACGAGCGGCCCGAGGCGACGGCCGAAGCGATCGACGAGTTCGGCTGGTTCCGCACCGGCGATCTCGCGCGGATGGATGACGACGGCTACTTCTTCATCGTCGATCGCAAGAAGGAGCTGGTGATCCGCGGCGGCTACAACGTCTATCCGCGTGAGATCGAAGAGGTGCTCTACGAGCATCCTGATGTGCTCGAAGCGGCAGTCGTCGGCATTCCGCACGACGAGCTGGGGGAGGAGGTCGCCGCGGCGATCGCCGCCAAGCCCGGCCACACGCTCGACCCGGCGCAGGTGCAGGCGTTCGTGAAGGAGCGCGTCGCGGCGTACAAGTATCCGCGCCACGTCGTGGTGCTGCCGGAGCTGCCGAAGACGGCGACCGGCAAGATCCTCAAGCGCGAGATCGACCGTTCGATCTTTGCCGGCGCCGAGGCGTAGGGCAGCTCGCTGCGCAGGCGGGGCTATGTTGGCCCGGAACTGACGGTGTAGGTCCAGGTGGAGCTGTAGCTGCCTTGGAGGGCATTGGCCGGGATCGCGAGTTGCGTGGTGAGGGTGATTTGACTTGGACCACGCCCACTGCCCCCGGCCGCGCTATTGAAGACCGGGGTGGCCGTGCCGCTGGGGAGCGCCACCGGGCTGCTGTAGGACACGGTGCTCGACGGCGCGCTGCAACGACTGCCGCCGTCGGCATCCGAGGCCGCGGTTGCGGTGAGCGCATCGGTTGGAAGCGTTTTGCCGCCGGAGGCGGTGAACTGGGTTGGGCTGAGCGTCACTTTCCAGCCGGCGTTGCTGTTGCTTTCGTCGTCGACCGTGAACGTGGCGCTGGTCGTGAGCGTCGTGTTCGCGCCGCTCAGCGTGGTGGAGCCGAAGGCGATGGAGTCTGCCGCGATGGTGAGCCCCGTCGCGGAGCACGCGGGCTTGAGCACGAGCGACCACGCAGGCTGGAACGTGCCACTTGCGCTGAGCTGGAATCGCGTGTGTGGCGCGGAGTACGTGCCGTCGCTGTCGGCCGCTCGGTAGCCGATCCCGACGCCAATCCCGTGCTCCACGCTGCTGGCTCCTGCCTCCCCCTTGGTCGTCGCGAGGGTGCCGTTGTCGAGGATCGACGAGACGGTGATCGCGGTGGTGCTGCTGGCATTCTGGAGGCCTGCGAGCGACACGCTCATGCTGTTGCGCGTCGCGGTGTAGGTCGGGAGATCGCCGGTGGGGTAGTTGTTGTCGTCAGTGCAGCTGTTGTCGGCGTTTGCGCTGCCCGGCCGGGGGAGTCCGGTGCAGCCGTTGCCGATGATGCTGGGGTTTGCGCCCGAAGTCTCGCGCGAGCGGCGAATTGCTCCCCAGGCAAACGGCGGGCTCGTCGTGGTGTCAACCCCGCTGAATGCGGCGATCGCGCCGGCCACTACAACCTGACGGTTTCCGGACCACGATCTCGTGAACGTGAAGCTTGTAGCGCTGACATCATCGGCGGTGGCGCGGCGCCACCACAGGCCGGTGCTGCCGAAGCTGTTGGGGCTGGTGGCGGTGTCGTTGACGTCATAGGTGTTGACGAGCGTCCAGGTCGTCGGAGACTGGCCGTAGGTGACGCTGCTGGCGTCGCTTCCCAGTTGCCAGCGGACGACCGCGAGCATGAGGTCGCCGACTGCAAGGCCAGTCGGCTTGGTGATGGCGACAGAGCGCGTCGTGACGCCTGATGTGTGAGACGTTGAGGCGCTCGTTGCGTTGCGCAGCTGCACCGATGCCGACGCCGGCGACGGGGTCCAAGCGGCGCCCAGCAGCAGCGTGGCTGTGATCAGACAGACGAGGCCACGGTGTGTGTGTGGCGGGCTGACGCACAAGCGGAGGATCACCGGTCACGTTGCTCGGTGTATCGGGTTGCGCGCGCATCAGCTTGAGGGCTGAGGGGCGGCCGCTGCGAGTCCCGGGCGGTGGGGCGCTCGGGCGAGGGGGTGCTTGCCGGGGCAAGCTCGCCGGCGCCGGGTACTTCGCGGACGCGCTATGCTGAAGCGGTTACCTACACCACGGGGGCGACTTGGTTTCGACGGGGTCGGTTCAGCGTGGTGGTTGCGAGCCGAGGTGCTGGTGGCCTCGTAAAACTCCAGCAAAACCATATGTGCGGACTCGCATGAGTACGCCCTCCCGACTGCCGCACTGGCCTAGTTAGGGAAGGAATCGACCCCAGGCCCGCCGGCTGCCCGGGTGTTCGGTTTCAGATTCAGCCGGCTTACCGATCGAACCGCCTCCGAGCGAACGGGACACTTTAGGAGGCTGGCTCCCCAAGACCCGGTCCGCGAGGTGACGGGGGAGTGAGATTCCTGACCGCGGACTACGCTCGTAGACGCCACCACGGTGCGGCCTTGGACGCGGGTTCAATTCCCGCCGCCTCCACCATAAATCGAAAGCGTTGGCCCCGCTGCTCGGATGAGCAGCGGGGCCCGCCGCCGTTCCGGGGCCGGTTTGCGCGTGTGGGAGGGCGAGCCCGCGCGTTACGCCTGGTGTCGTCCGCCGCGATCAGGGATCGGGAATGCGCATTAGGGCCCCTCGGGTTTGTGCATTAGGATCCCTCGGAAAGCTACGTTAGGCGCTCAGGGGCCTGCTAGGGTTCAGGCGGTGAGCGAGCCTTCTGGTTTGATCGGCAGGCGCATTCAGTCTTTGCTTGCGGTGCGGGTCGCTGAGGAATCAGTCATCGCACTCCACGGGCCTCGGTCAGTCGGAAAGTCAACGGTGTTGCGGGCGCTCGCGGAGTCTCGTGGCGTTGAGGTCATCGACCTTGATGACCTCGGCACGCGGGAGGCGGTGGTCGGCAACCCGAGCCTGCTGCTTGCCGGTCATGCACCGTTGTGCATTGATGAATACCAGCGAGTTCCCGATGTCCTTGACGTCATCAAGTCCCGGCTCAACAGGGAAGGCGGCCAGCCGGGGCTGGCGGTCATTACGGGGTCAACGCGCCAAGATGCGCTGCCACGCAGCGCGCAGGCACTGACCGGACGGCTGCACGTCATGACGATCTGGCCGCTGTCGCAGGGCGAACTCGCTGGCGTTCACGAGCACCTCTTGGATGCGCTTCGGCGGCAGCCCGATGAGGTTGCCGGGCGGGGTGGCGCATCGACGACGGCCCGCAGCGAATACGTCTCCAGGGTATGTGCTGGCGGGTTTCCGCTGGCGGTGCGGCGATCGGCCGTGGCGCGTGACCGTTGGTTTCGGGACTACATCCGGCAGTCCATCGAACGTGATGCGGCGGAACTCGCTGCGCTGCGGCAGCGGCAGGCACTGGGCGCGCTGCTTGCGTACTGCGCCGGGCAGACGGGGCAGGTGCTGAACATCGCCAAGGCGGCGGACGCGGTAGGGGTGGAGCGCCGCACAGCAGAGTCTTATCTGAGGCTGCTTGAAGATCTGTTCCTGGTGGTGCGTTTGCCGGCGTGGGGGAAGACGCTCCGCGCGCGGGCGACATCGCGGCCGAAGGTTCATGTCGTTGACTCTGGACTGGCCGCGTATCTGCAACGTCTCCGGCCGCAGCGCCTTGAGGGGCTGGACCCAGCGGCGCTAACCGAGTTCGGCGGCCTCCTGGAGACGTTTGTCGTTGGCGAGATTCGCAAACAGGCGTCGTGGATCGATGAAGATGTCTTGCTTGGGCACTGGCGGACCAGCGACGGGAGCGAGGTTGATCTGGTCGCGGAGTTTGGGGACGGCGCGGTCGTTGCGTTTGAGGTCAAAGCGAGCGAACGGGCGGTCGGCGCGGACTTTGCCGGGCTGCGTCACCTGCGTGACGTGGTCGGCTCTCGGTTTGCCGCAGGTGTCGTCCTCACGACGGGGAGTCGCTCGTACACCTACGAAGACGGTCTGCACGTCCTACCGATCGATCGGCTGTGGCAGCCGAACTGACTTTCGCCGATGCGGCGCCGGTCGTCGCATTACCGTCAACTCGGGCCACCGTAATGCTCCTAACGGTGGGTCGCCGACAGCCCCTTCCACAGAGATGACGGCGATGCATCGGGCCATCGCGATGGCCCGCCGTCGCCCGCGGCGAGTTACACCACTGCTACCGACTTGACCGCCTTGTGGGTGGTGGAGACGACGTGTATCGCGGGTTTTGCCACCCACGTTGCGGCGGCGCGGCAACGACCCCGAGATTCGTCCACAAGGACGGGGTGCGGCTACGCGACGATGGTCGTGCGTACGCCCAGCGCCTCGTAGGTGGCGGTGGCGCGGGCGTCGCGGGTGGCCAGTTCGGCGTTGTGTTCGCGTGCTGCAAGGCCGACGAGCGCGTCATAGACGGCGCCGCCCGCGATCTCAGCGCCACCCAGCAGCTCGGGGAGCTGCGCCGACGCCGACGGTGCAAGCAAGAGCGGCGGGAGGAACGTCGTGGACGTCAACACGCGGGCGGCGTCAGCAGGGGAAAGGCGGATGTCTCCAGGGAGCCGCGTGAGGACAGCGTACGTTTCGGCAACCGCGTGCCCAGCAAGTGCCGCCGTACGAGGGCCGAGCCACTCGGTGACCAGTGTGTGCGCGGAATGGGTTTCGACGAGCAGCGGGATCGCGACGCTGGTATCGAGCGCCAGCAGGCTCATCGACGTCCGGCGTCGATGAGCCCGAACACCACGTCATCGTCGATGGGGGTCGTCCCCGTGACGACGAGCCTCCCGGAACGTTCAGCAAGCTGTCCGGTGCGGCCATGGGGCACCAACTGGAGACCCGCACCGTACCGCGAGATGTCGACGCTTGATCCAGCGACGAGCCCGAGCTCGTCCCGGAGCTGCTTCGGGATGACGACGCGTCCTCCAGCATCAATGGTTGCCCGCATGGTTTCATCCTACCATTGGGGCGCCGCTTGGCTTGCACGCTCGGTGAAACCCCTGCCGTCCTTTGGCTTCGCGGGCTGCCCGTGGGGTTGGGGGCCAATTGCTCTCGGGCATCCATCCCGACGATGTTTGGTGCCCGCAGGCAACCCGTCTCCAGACGACATCTCGCATCAGCGCTGGGTTCGGATGAGCGGGAGGGGGACTATGCCGTCGCGCTCAGGCAATGCTAGAAATTGGACTACGGCGTGACGACCTCGTCGTACTTCGTCGCGATGTTCACGTAGCCCCGCCGAAATACTTGATGTACGCGCGCGGCATCATGCCGCCCTGGCTGTGACCGACGATGTCAACCTTGCTCACGCCCGTCGCCGCCAACAGCACGATCGGACGCGGATGCGCCGTTGACGGCTTGCAACTCCAGTCGTTCGTACCCGGCGGATGGGTGCAGTCGGGTGGGCAGCGGTCGCTGGCCGACTCCCTGAAGCGCTGGATGACGACCGGCGGACGAGATGGCATCGAGCTCGCCGCGTTCACCGCCGCGCTCGGCTCGCCGCCCCAGCATCTGGGTGTCACTTCCTGAACGCCAAGCGGCGGTGATGCCGGTGGCGCCGGACGACGGTGGGCGTCGATACAGTGCCTGGGATGCTCGCGGCGATCTTTCTGGTGGTCACGAGCCTGGCTGGCTACGGCGTCGCGACCCGCGCATTGCCCGCAGCGCCCGCGATCGTGCGCATCCCCGGCGGCTTCCTGCTCGGGATCGTCTTCACCTCGTGGCCGACCTACCTGATCGCATACGCGCTCTCCGGCCACACCGATCACGCGCTGAAGATCGCCGTGGTGGCCTCCACGCTCGCCGCCACCGCGATCGTCGTCGCCAACCGCCGCACGATCACCCGCGCCTCGCTGCGGCTGCCGCGCCTCGACGCGCTGATCGGCGGCGGCGCGCTGCTGATCTCCGGCTGGCTGATGCACGCCCGCCTACACAACGACGACGGCCAACTCGTCGTCTCCGCCAACACTTGGGGCGACACGGCGCTGCACGTCGCCCTCTCACGATCCTTCTCCGTCGGCGGCAACTACCCCACGCAATACCCGTTCTTTGCCGGCGAACCGATCCACTACCACTTCGGCTTCGACTTCTACGCCGGCATGCTGCAAGCCGGCGGCGCCTCGACGCTCTGGGCGTTCAACCTCCCCGGCACGCTCGGCTTCACCGCCCTGATCTTGCTCACCTACGCTGCCGCGCGCCTGCTCTTCGCCCCCGCGCAACCGGCGCGCGCGTGGCGCGACCGCAGCGTCTGGACCGGATTCGTCGCGATCGCGCTGCTGCTCACCAACCAGTCGCAGGCGTGGCGGCGCTACCTCGAACACGACGGCCACGGCGACCTGCTCACCGCGCTCACACCGAGCGTGTGGTGGCACCACCAAGGCTACCTCGCGACCGGGCCATACACCCGCGACCGCATCGCGATCTTCGAGACCCTCAACCCATTCCTCACGCAGACGCACCTGATCGTCGCGTTCGCGGTCGTGCTGCTGCTCGCCTACGCCGTGCTCTGGCAACTCCACGCGGGCGAGAAGCTCAACCGGCGGCTGCTCGCCGGCATCGGTGTCACCTTCGGTGCCGCGTTCTGGCTCAACGGCGTCGTATGGATCGCAGCGGCGATCTTCATCGGCGGCCTGCTCGCGATCTGGGGGCTTGCCGCCGCCTGCCGCGCCGCACGCCAAGCCGCAGCCGGCGAACGCCGCGCCGCGCTGCGCCGGCCGGCCATCACCTGGGTAAAGATCGGCGCCTGCTTCGCCGTTCCCGCCCTGCTGCTCGGCCTCCCGCAAGGACTGTGGCTCAGCGACGGTGGCGCGGGCGGCGGCCTGTCACTGTACTTCGGCTACCTCGTCTGCGGCTCGGAGAGTGCCGGCTGCGCCAGCACTGAGATGAACCCCCTCTCGTTGCACGACTGGTGGGCGTTCGTCGAATACTGGTGGCTCAACGAAGGACTCTTCATCCCGCTGCTGATCGCCGCCTTCTTCCTCGGCACCCGGCGCGACAAGAAGATCATCGCCGCCGCGACCGGCGTCTTCGTGTGGGGCAGCCTCTTTGCCGTCGGCGAAGACATCGGCGGCTTCAATCACAAAGTCTTCAACCTGTGGGAACTCATCGGCGGGCTGTTCGTCGCGTTCGCGCTTGTTGAGCTGTGGACGATCGGCGGGCGGTTGCTGCGCCGAGGCGGCCGCGCCCGGGCCGGTGGCCTCGCCAGTCGAGTCGCGCTCGTGTGCGCCGGCTGGCTGCTGATCGTCAGCGGCTTGATTGACTTCATGACGATCAAGAACGACTACGCCGTCCCGGTGTACGGCGACGCCACGCAACAGCAGGCGATGCACTGGATCGTCAACGAAACGCCGCCACGCGCGACGCTGCTGATCGACTACGACCAGATGTACAACGCGGCGACGCTCGGCGGTCGGCGCGTCCTCCTCGGCTACTCGCCGTGGGCCGCCAGCTCCGGGTACGACATCGAGCCACGCAAACAGGCGGTCGCTGCGGCCTACAGCGCGCCAGATGTCCCGACGCTCTGCCACCTCCTGCGCGCCCAGCACGTCGACTACGTGCTCGTCGGGCCACAAGAACGCACCAGCACGCGCTTCACGCTCAATACCACGCTCTTCGACGAGCTCACGCCGGCCGCGAGCTTCGGCGACGGCGACAACCAGTACCGCATCTTCCGCACCGCCAGCAGCTGCGCTTGACACCCGCGCTCACCGGTTGCAGCACTTCCTTCACCGCACTGGCGGCGATCCGGTGTACGGTGGCGCCGGGGTGTTCGCCGCTCCCGGCTGCGCCACGTCCCCACCGCCCCGACCGTGAGGTACACCGCCCACATGCCCATCACCCGACGTGTTGCTGCGGCGAGCGCGACCGTGACCGCACTCGCGATGCTGGCCGCCGGCTGCGGCAGCAGCGATAGCGGCACCGAGACCGCGGCCACCACGACCACTGCGGCAGCCCAGGCCGGCGGCACACTTACCGCGTACTGGAGTGCCTTCCCGGACTACCTCGATCCGGCGCTCTCCTATACGCAGGAAGGCTGGACGACGCTGTGGCCGGTGTACACCGGGCTGCTGACCTACAAGCACGCGGAGGGGACGGCCGGCGCTGAGCTTGCACCGGGCTTGGCGGAGGCACTGCCCGAGATCAGCGACGACGGCCTGACCTACAAGCTCAAGCTGCGCTCCGGACTGAAGTACTCCGACGGCACGCCGGTCAAAGCGAGCGACTTCCAGCGCACGATCCAGCGTGTGCTGCACCTCGAATCGGGCGGCTCGGGCTACTACCAGTCGATCAAGGGTGCCGACGACTACATCAAGGCCGGGAAGCCGAAAGCACCGATCGAAGGCATCGAGACCGACGACGACACCGGCGACATTACGATCACGCTCGCCAAACCGGACGGACAGTTCTCGTTCTACCTGGCGATGGACTTCGCCGGCCTCGTTCCCGGCACCACGAAGTTCGACAACCTGACCGACGCGCCGCCGCCCGGTGTCGGCCCGTACATGTTCAGCGACATTCGTGGCAGCCGCAGCTGGAAGCTCGTGCGCAACCCGAACTTCACGGCGCTGCCGAACGTGCCGGCCGCCAAGGCCGACGAGATCGACATCTCGGTCGTCAAAAACCAGCGCCGCCAAGTCGAGGATGTGCTGGCCGACAAGGTCGACCTGCTGTTCGACGCGCCGACCACCGATCTCCTGCCGCGCGTCAAGCAGGAAGCGGCCGGCCGATTCGCGGCGGAGGTCACCAACTCGGTCTACTACTACTTCCTCAACCAGCGGGTCGCGCCGTTTGACAATGCGAAAGTTCGCCAGGCGGTGGCGTACGCCGTCGATCCCCGCGCGCTCCAACGGATCTACGGCGGGCTGATGTCGCCGACCTGTAACTTCCTGCCGCCGGACATGAGTGGTTTCAAGAAGATCGACCCGTGCCCCTACGGTGCGCTGGATGGCGACCGCGACCTGCAAAAAGCCAAGCAGTTGATTGCGCAGGCCGGGGCCGAGGGCGAGCAGGTGACGGTGTGGGGCGACGACCTCGACACCACCAAAGCCAGCACCGAATACATCGCGGATGTGCTCACCACGATCGGGCTCAAAGCGACCCCGAAGACGATCTCCGGCGAGACCTACTTCCAGACGATCGGCAACCAGAAGACCAAGGCGCAGATCGGCTTCGCCAACTGGTTCCAGGACTTCCCGCACCCGGCGAGCTTCATGTTCCTCGTCAACGGTGGGACGATTCAAGACACCAACAACCAGAACTTCGGGAACGTCGACGACCCGGAGATCAACAAGCTGATCGACACCGCGAACCAGAGCCATGACTTCGCGGCGGTCGCCGCGAAGTACGAGGAAGCCGACCGGCGGCTGATCGAGCAGGCCGACGTGGTGCCGATCGGCAACCGTGAGCTGACGAAGCTGACCTCCAGTCGCGTCGCGTTCGACGCCTTCAAGTGGCATCCCGTCTACCAGCAGGACCTGACGACGCTCGGCCTCAAATAGTGGCCGCGGGCGCGGCCACCGGCTCGTGGCCGGCGGCCCGCCGGGCGGTCTGCGGCGGCTGGGGCGGGCGGCTGGCGCTGCTGGTTCTCGCGCTGATCGCCTCCAGTAGCATCGCCGCGCCGCTGTGGGCGCGGCACGTCGCGCATACCGGCCCGCTCGCCAACCATGTCCTCGAACGGGTCGAGGTCGGCGGGGTGCAGCGCGACGTGGTCTCGGTTGAAGGCATCCCGATCGGGCCGACATGGCAGGGCCGCTTCTTCCTGGGCGCCGCCGACGCCAACGGCCGCGACGAGATGGTGCGGCTGCTGTACGGCGGCCGCAACTCGCTGGTGATCGCGCTCTTGGCGACGCTCCTGACGCTGGGGATCGGCACGTTGCTGGCGCTGCTCGCCGGCTACTACCGCGGCTGGGTCGACGCGACGATCTCGCGCGCGCTCGACATCCTCTGGTCGATGCCGGTGATCATCCTCGGCATCGCGCTCGGGGTCGCCACGGCGCTCGGCGGCGTCAACCTTGGCGTCGTGACGATCCACGGCGACTCGCTGCTGATGCCGGCGACGATCATCGGCGTGATCAGCTCCGTGTACGTCGCGCGCCCGTTGCGCGGCGTCGTGCTGTCGCTGCGCGAGCGCGCGTTCGTCGAGGCGGCGCGCGCGCAGGGCGCAGGGACAGCACAGATCATGGTCCGTGAGCTGCTGCCGAATCTCGTGCCGTCGCTGCTGGTGCTCGGGCCGCTGGTCGTCGCGCAGACCGTCTCGCTCGAAGCGGCGCTCTCCTTCCTCGGTGCCGGTGTGCGCTCGCCGAACCCGTCGTGGGGCACACTGCTCTCCGACGGCATCGACACGCTGATTACCGCGCCGCACCTGACGGTCATCCCGGGGGCGGTGCTGGCGAGCTTCGTGCTGGCCCTCAACGTCGTTGGCGATCTCGTGCGCGACGCGCTCGATCCGCGCGGCGTGATGATCGGCGCCGGGGCGGTGCGGCGATGATCGGTTTCGCGGTGCGCCGCGTGGCCGGCATGCTGGTCGTGCTGTTCGCGATCTCGGTCATCGTCTTCGCGATCTTCAACGTGATTCCCGGCGGCGACGCGGCCGTACGGATGGCGGGCAAGAACCCGACGCCGGAGCAGATCACGGCGATCCGCCGCGACTGGGGGTTTGACCGTCCGCTGCCGACGCAGTACCTGCGAATGATGGAGAAGCTCGTGAGCGGCGACCTGATCTCCTACTACAACCGCGAGAACGTGCTCGACCGGATCGCGCAGGGGCTGCCGCGCACGATCTCGCTGACCGTCGTCTCGTCGCTGCTGACGCTGATCTTCGGCGTCGCGCTTGGCGTGCTGGGCGCACTGCGACCGCACAGCTGGTACGACCGTGCGATCAACGCGGTCGCGATCGCCGGCCTGTCACTGCCGGTGTTCTGGGTCGGCGCGCTCGTCAGCTACTACCTCGGCAGTCGCGCCGGGATCATCCCGCCGGGCGACTACGTACCGCTGGCGCAGAGTCCCCCGCAGTGGCTGTGGCATCTGATCGCGCCGAGTCTCGTGCTGTCGTTCCTGTTCGTCGGCATCTACTCGCGCGTGCTGCGTGGCGATCTGCTCGATGCGCTGCACTCCGACTACGTGCGCACCGCCGAAGCGAAGGGCCTCAGCCGGCGGCGTGTGATCGTACGCCACGCCTTGCGCAACGCGCTGATCCCGGTGATCACGCTGTGGGGGCTCGACGTGGCCGTCACCCTTGGCGGCGGTGCGGTGCTGACCGAAACGGTCTTCGATCTCGATGGCGTCGGCGCGTACCTCGCTGAGGCAACCGGCCGGCTCGATGTGCCGCCGGTGATGGCGCTGACGCTCTTCGGGGCGTTCGCGATCGTTGTCGTCAATGCGCTCGTCGACCTGCTGTACGCCGCGCTCGACCCAAGGATCCGCCGGTGACCGCCGCCGCGTCCCCACCGCCGGGTGCGCCGGATGCGCGCGCGGACGGCGCGCTGCTGGAGGTCGAACGGCTCGCCGTACGTTTTGCGACGGCGTACGGCGCGGTCGATGCCGTACGCGACGCGCGGCTTGACGTGCGGCGCGGCGAGATCGTAGCGCTGGTGGGGGAGAGCGGCTCCGGGAAGTCGGTGACGGCGATGACGTTGCTTGGCCTCACGCGCGGTCCGCGCACCACGATCGCCGGCAGCGCACGATTCGACGGCACCGAGCTGCTGAGCGCCTCCGACGCGCAGCTGCGCGCGATTCGCGGCCGGCGCGCTGCGATGGTCTTCCAAGATCCGATGCGGTCGCTCAACCCGGTGATGCGGATCGGCGATCAGATCGCCGAGCAACTCCGCGCACACCAGCCGGTCGGCCGCGCCGCCGCCCGCCGGCAAGCGGTCGAACTGCTCGGCCAGGTCGGGATCGCGCACCCACACGAACGAGCCGGTGCCTTCCCGCACGAGTTCTCCGGCGGCATGCGCCAGCGCGCGATGATCGCGATGGCGCTCTCCTGCGACCCGGAGCTGCTGATCGCCGACGAACCGACGACGGCGCTCGACGTGACGGTGCAAGCGCAAATCCTGGCGCTGATCGTGCGCTGCTGCCGCGAACGGGAGATGGCGGTGCTGCTGGTCACCCACGACCTCGGCGTTGTCGCGGAGACGGCCGACCGGGTTGTCGTGATGCACGACGGGCAGACGGTCGAACGGGCCACCTGCGAGGAACTGTTCGCTACCCCGCAACACTCGCATACCGCCGCGTTGCTGGCGGCGAGTCCGTCGCTGCTGCGGCCCCGCGCGCCGCGCCCGCAGCCGCGCAGCGAACGCCACGATCACGGGCCACTGCTGACGCTCACGCATCTGCGCCAGCAGTTCGAGGGCGGCAGCGGAACGCTGCGCGCCGTCGATGATGTGTCGTTGACGGTCGCTCGCGGCGAGACGCTTGCGCTCGTCGGCGAATCAGGTTGCGGCAAGAGCACACTGGTACGCACCGCGCTGCGGCTGCTGGAGCCGTCCGGCGGCACCATCACCTTCGATGGCACGCCGCTGACGGGGCGCCGCCAGCGGGCACTGCGGCCGCTGCGGCACCGACTGCAAATGGTTTTCCAAGATCCGTACGGTTCGCTCAATCCGCGTCGGCGCGTCGGCGCAGTGCTGGCGGAGGCATTCGCGGCGCGCGGCGTGCCACGCGCCGAACGCGGCAACCAGGTCGCTGCGGCGCTGCGGCGCGTTGGCTTGGAGCCGGAACATGCAGGCCGGTGGCCGCACGAGCTTTCCGGCGGACAACTGCAACGGGTCGCCGTCGCGCGGGCGCTCGCCGCCGAGCCGGAGCTGCTGGTCGCCGATGAGCCCCTGAGCGCACTCGATGCCTCGGTGCAAGCTCAGCTCGTCGAGCTGCTGATGACGTTGCAACGGCAACTTGGCCTCGCGCAGCTTTTCGTTGCGCACGACCTGGCGGTCGTCCGCGAACTTGCCGATCGAGTCGCGGTGATGTACCTCGGCCGGATCGTTGAGCACGGACCAGCCGAGACGATCTTCCGCAGGCCACGCCACCCGTACACGCGCGCGCTGATTGCAGCAGCGCCGATCCCCGATCCGCAGCTGCGTGACCGTCCGCGCGAACTGCTGCGCGGCGAACTTCCGTCGCCGCTGCACCCCCCGGATGGCTGCGCGCTGCACCCCCGCTGCCCGCGTGCGACGGAGCGCTGTGCGAGCGAGCAGCCGGCGCTGTGGCGCTACGCCGATCAGGTCGCCGTGGCCTGCCACCATCCGCATGGCGCCAGCGCCGACGACTGCGCCAGCGCGGTGCGCGATGCGGCCAGCCCGGTGGCGGCTGGGCGCACGCCGCCGCGCCTCAGGTGAGTTGCAGTCGCGGCAGCCGGACGGGGCGTGAGAACAGGTAGCCCTGTCCAAGCGGGATGCCGAGCTGGTCGGCGCGGTCGCGCTGCGCGGTCGTTTCGATGCCTTCGACGATCACTCGCATCCCGTTGATCGCGCCCATTTCGACGATGCCGCGCAGCAGCAGCCCGGTGTCGTCGCGCTCGGCCATCGTGCGTGAGAGCGAGCGGTCAATTTTTAGGGCATCGAGTGGGTATTTCTCCAAGAATGAGAGGAAGGAATAGCCGGCACCGAAGTCGTCGAGCGCGATCTGCACGCCGAGTTCCCGCAGTTCGGTCAGGCGGCGGATCAGCCGGTCCGGCTCGGCAGCGATGCTGCGTTCGGTCAGTTCCAGCATGAGGTGGTGCGGTGCCAGGCCGGCATCTTGCAGTGCCGAGAGGACAACCTCTGAGAGATCTGGATCTTCGAGCTGACGCGGCGAGACGTTGACGCTTACATAGTCCAGTGCTGCTGGCTGCTGATCGAGCAGGTGCGCGATCTCATGGCACGCCCGGCGTAGGACAAGTTCGCCCAGTGGCCGGATCAACCCGGTTTGCTCGGCCAAGTCGACGAACATATTCGGCGCGAGCCGCCCACGTTTGGGGTGCGACCAGCGTGCGAGCGCTTCGACGGCGACCGTTCGGCCGGTCGCGAGGTCGACGATCGGCTGGTAGTCGACCTCGAACTCGTCGCGTTCGGTGGCGCGGCGCAGGTCGCCGGTCAGCGCGACCCGTTCGGTCACGCGCCCGAGCATTTGATCGGTGAACGACACGACCTGCGCCGCGCTACGGGTGCGTGCTTCGAGCAGGGCGATATCGGCGTGGCGGATCAGCTCGCGGGGCGGCAGGTCGACGGCGCCGAATGCCAGGCCGCCGTGCGCGTCAACGTCGACGGCGTGGCCGCCGCTGATCGAGGTGTGCCCGCGTAGCCCGGTGAGGATGTCGCCGGCGCGGCGCTGGCCGTCACTGACGGAGTGCAGGTCGTCGAGCAACACGCCGAAGGTGTCGCCGTCGAGCCGGGCGACGAGGTCGCGGTCGCCGGCGGCGCGCTCGAGCCGGCGTGCCGCGTGCCGCAGCAGTTCGTCACCGGCGTCATGCCCGAGCGTGTCGGACACCGCACGGAAGTCGACCAGATCGACGAGCAGCAGCGCGGCGAACCCTCCGCGCGCGTCGCGGCGGGCGACCGCGCTGGCGAGGTGTGCTTCGAGTTGTGCGCGGTTCGCGACGCCGGTGATCGGGTCGCGTGACGCGAGTTGCTGGAGTTGGTCTTCCAGCAGTGTGCGTTCTGAGACGTCGCGAATGGTGAGGATGACGCCGGCGATTGCCGGGTCGGCCAGCCGGTTTTCACCGTGGATTTCGACGGCGCGCTGTTGACCGGAGGGGTCGGCGAGGCGAAGGTGGGCAGTGGTGCTGCCGCCCGGAATGGCGAGCAGTTCGTTGAAGAGCTGTGCGCTGCGACGCTGGTCTGTGGGGTGGACGAGTTCGGCAAAGTCGCGGCCGAGGATGCGCTCGCGATCGTCGGCGAGTGGGAAGCTCGGGGTGTTCGAGAGCCAGGTCACACGCCCTTCAGCGTTGAGCACGGTGACGGCGTCGGTTGCACGCCCGATCATCGCGTCGAGCCGGCTGGCGGTGCGTTCTTCGGCTTCCGCGCGGGTTTGGGCGACGAGCGCGAGGTGTTTGCGGCGTGACATCGCAACGGCGACCAGTGCAAGTCCGCTGGCGGCGATCAGGAGTGCCAGGGCAGTGGCGATCCGTGCGATCGTTTCGCGCCGCTGAGCGTGGGTGAGTTGGCGTGCGGTCGCGAGGTTCGCGGCGCGTTCGAGCGCCGTCAGCCGGGGTGCGGTGGTGGTGCGGCTCAGGGCGACGGCGTCGCGCACGCGGCCGGCCCTGATGTGCTCGGCCACGCGCTGCCCGAGCGGTCCTAGCGACGTCAGCAGGCGGCGCAGGCCGGCGGCGTCGTCGTTGTCGGGCAGCTGGTTGAGGGCCTGCAACATCGTGGTGGCGCTGCGCCGCGATCCGTCGAGACCGGAGCGCAGCACGGCGACGTTGGTGCCGTCGTCGAACATCCGGGCGATGTCGGCCAGTGCGCTGGCGTTCGCTCCGACGATCGCAAATTGGCGCGCCTCCTCACGGCTGCGTTGCGCCGCCGAGGTCGCATAGGTCAGCAGCGTCAGGCTGGAGATGAGCAGCACTCCGGCGGTGGTGATCGCACGCCACGGCACGCGGTCGCTGCGTGGCGGCACGGCGCCGTCAGCCGGTGTACTGGCAGTCATGCGGGCAGCTCGTAGGCGTTGTCGTCCACCAGTACGACGACCGGTTCGCCGCTGCGAGCGGCGACGCCGAGTGGGCGTTGCGGGTCGGTCGTGGCGAGGTCGCAGGCGAGTACCGCGCCGCCGCCAATCGCGTCGGCCATGCGCTGCAGCGCGGCGGCGAGGCCGTCGAGCGCGCCGATCATCCCGGTGATTTCGCCGTCCGGGCCGAGTTCGAAGGGCGGGTACGGCCCGAGTTCCGGGGTGTGCGGCATCGCGACGTTCGGTTCGCTGCGGTGCGGCAGCTCGTGGTGCGGAACTTCGACCGTCCCTTCGGCGCGTTCGATCAATAGCGGGCCGTGTGGTTCGAGCGAGACGAGTGTCGGTGGGTGTTGGTCGTCGCCGGGCATCAGGACGCGCGCCTGCAACGCTGCGACCTCGTGGGTCAGCCGCATGCACACGGTGATGGCCTGCTGGACGCGAAGCTCAGGTGTATTCATCGCCCGGGCAGCGGGGCTGCACCCGCACGTTGGGGGTTGGGGACACACGTCTTCACAACCTACCCCCAAGTTCGGAGGGCGTCGGGTGAAGTTCGTGCAGCTGAGGTGGGCGCGGTGCGTCCTGGCGCGGTAACGATTACGCTGCGGCTTGATGGCTGACGCCACCGACCACTTCAGCCTCCACGCGCCGGCGATGACGTTGCGGATTCCGGCGGCGGGCGATGCGACGGCGCTCTTCCGGTTGGCGAGCGACCCGCAGGTGACGGAATGGTTTTCGTGGGGTCCGTATCAGGAGACGGCGGAGGCGCGGGCGTATTTGGATCGGCTGCCGCAGCAGCGCGAGCGCGGCACGCAGCTCGATTTGTTGCAGGTGCATCGTGAGCTTGGGCCGGTTGGGATCACCGGCCTGTCGGAGTTTTCGTATCGCGATCGGCGTGCGATGGTTGGGACGTGGTTTGGCCGCCGCGCGTGGGGGATCGGCGCGAATCGTGAGGGAAAGGCGCTGATGGCGTATCTCGCGTTCGAGCTGCTTGGGTTGGCGCGGCTTGGCGCGTACGCCAATACCGAGAATGCGCGTTCGCAGCGGGCGTTGGAGAAGGTCGGCTTCCGCCGTGAGGGTGTGCTGCGCGGTTGGCATCGTCATGGCGACCGTCAGCTCGATGTTGCCGTGTACGGCATGTTGCGCGCCGATTGGCAGTCCGGTCCGCTGGCCGACATCCCGGTGCGCGTCGAGGGCGAGGTGCCCGCCGCGTTCGCGACGCTGCTCGCCGCCGCATCGCGGTAAGCGGTTGCCGGGTGAGCGCCGGCGTTCTCGACGCGGCGCGTTCGTTGGTGCTCGCGTGCGCGTGCGCGGCGACCCAGCCCGGCGCCGGATTCCGACAGGTCGCGAAGACCGGTGTGAACTCCCTGTGAAGATCGGGCGTTGGCCCGTCGATCGGGTTGGATGATGACGGTACGTTGAAGCGGTGAACGAAGGGCCCACCGAATCTGCCGCCGACCCGATCGATGATGCGACTGAGCAGCATGTCGGTGGCGAAGGCGGCAGCAACCGGCACGAAGTCGCGCGCCTGGCCGCCGCCGACGCGGCGCGCGCCCTCGTGCTCGGCGACGACCAGCCGGTCCCCCCACAAGAGGCGCAGCAGCCAGACGAAATCCCGCTCGACGCGCCCGAACTGCTGTTCAACCGCGAACTCTCGTGGATGGAGTTCGACGATCGCGTTTTGCAACTCGCCGAACGCCGACGCACACCACTGCTGGAGCGCGTCAAGTTCCTCGCGATCTGGGCAAGCAACCTCGACGAGTTCTTCATGGTGCGCGTCGCCGGACTGCACGACCAAGTTGCCGCAGGCGTCGTCGAGCGCGGCGCGGACGGCCGGACCCCCGGCGAAGTGATCGACGGCGTACGCGCGAAAGTCCTCGCGCAACACCAGCGCGTCCACCACCAACTGCATGATGTGCTGCTGCCGCAGCTCGCCGAACACGGCATCCAAATCACCACGCTCGATCGTCTTGACCCCGCCGATCGCGAACGGGTCGAAGATCGCTTCCGGCGCCAGGTGCTGCCGGTCCTCACCCCGCTTGCCGTCGGCGCCGGACGACCCTTTCCATACATCTCCGGCCTGTCGCTCAGCCTCGCCGCGCTGGTCCGCGACCCGCACAGCGGCCACCGCGTGACCGCCCGGATCAAGGTGCCGCGCGAAATGGTCAGCCGGCTCGTGCCGGTCGACGGCGACGCGCAAACATACGTGTGGATCGAAGAGATCATCGCCGCGAACGCCAACCAGCTGTTCCCCGGCATGGAAGTCGTTGGCACCGGCAGCTTCCGCGTCACCCGCGACGCCGACTTTGAAGTCTCCGACGACGCGGACGACCTGCTCGCCGCCGTCGAAACCGAACTGCGGTACCGCCGCTTCGGCGAAGTTGTCCGCGTCGAACTCTCGGCCGGCATGCACCCGGAGTTGCGCGAACAGCTGATCGCCGGGCTCCAAGTTGAAGAGCGGCAGGTGTACGACATCGACGGGCCGCTGGACCTGCGCAACCTGATGCAGCTCACCAAGCTCCCCGGCCACAAGGAACTCAAAGATGTGGCGTGGTCGCCGGTTGTGCCGCGCCGCGTACGCGGCGAAGATGGCGCCCCCGCCGACCTCTTCGCCGCGATCCGTGCCGGCGACCTCGTCGTCCACCACCCGTACGACTCGTTCGGCGCGACCGTCGAACGGTTCGTCGAACAGGCCGTTGACGACCCCGACGTGCTCGCGATCAAGCAGACGGTGTACCGCACCTCCGATGACACGTCGCTGATTCCATCGCTGATGCGGGCCGCCGACCGAGGCAAGCAGGTCGCGTGCCTGGTGGAACTCAAAGCGCGCTTCGATGAGCGCGCGAACATCGGCTGGGCACGCGAACTCGAAAAGGCCGGAGTACACGTCGTCTACGGCCACCCCGGCCTCAAAACGCATGCCAAAGCGATCCTTGTGGTGCGGCGCGAAGGCGACGGCGTGCGGCGTTACGTCCACGTCGGCACCGGCAACTACCATCCGCAGACCGCGCGGCTCTACACCGACCTCGGGCTCTTCACTTGCAACGACGAGCTGGCCGCCGATGTCGCGGAGATGTTCAACGTACTCACCGGCTTCGGCCGCGCCCCGAAGCCACGCCGTGCCTTGCTGGCCCCCAGCGGCCTGCGCGAAGGGATCGTGGAGCACATCGATCGGGCACGCGACGCGGCACTCCAAGGACGCCCGGCGCGCGTGCGGTTCAAGATGAACTCGCTCGTCGACCGGCGCTGCATCCGCGCGCTCTACCGCGCCAGCCAAGCCGGCGTGCAGGTCGAGATCAACGTGCGCGGCATCTGCTGTTTGCGCCCCGGCGTGCCCGGCGTGAGTGACAACATTCGCGTCACCTCAGTCCTCGGGCGCTTTCTCGAACACTCCCGGATTTACGCCTTCGAGATCGACGCCGAAGCGCCAGAGGTGTACATCGGATCGGCCGACCTGATGCCACGCAACCTTGACAACCGCGTCGAACTGGTCGTGCCGCTGATCGACCCCGCCGCGCGCAGCGTCGTCCTGGAAGTGCTCGACCGCTCGCTGCGCGACGAAGAAGGCGCCTGGCAACTCGATGCGGGCGGCGTATGGACGGCGGTCCTGCCCGACGGCACCGGCCACAACGTGCAACGCGAATGCATGTGGGCCGCCGCCGAAGCATAGGCCGAGCCGCAGCCGGTTGCAGTCGGCAGCGGTCGATCGGCTGAGCGTCGAGATTACGCCCCCAGAGGGGCGTAATCTCGACGCTCGACGAGGAGGGGAGGACTGCTACCAGCCGCCGCGCCAGGCGGCGGCGCCCTTGGCGTGGCGGTACGCGGCCTTCTTGCGGTCCTTGCGCTGATCGAGCTTGTGCTGCAAGTACGACATCACCGCGACGAAGACCGGGATAAAGAGGATCAGCCCAAGCCCGAACTCGGTGATCAGCTTCTCGGAGGCATGCCAATGGCCCGCGCCGCTCTCCTGGGCAGCGGCGGTGCTCAGCTCGCCGACCAAGAGCAGGAACGCGATCGTGAAGGCAGTGGTGATTCGACGCATCTCGGAGTGCGATGCTACCGACTGTGGAACCTGTAGTGCTGGAACGGCCATCGGAGGGCGTCGCGACCCTCCAGATCAATCGCCCGGAGGTGCGTGGCGCGCTTGATCGCGCCACGCTGCAACGTCTCGCTGCGGCGCTCGTGGAACTCGCCGCAGAGCCGGATTTGGCGGCGCTGGTGATCTCGTCGACCGACCCGACTGCGTTTTGTGCTGGCGCCGACATCGGCGAGCAACTCGACCATGCCGGCGGCGTCGCGCGGATGGACGAGTTCGCGACCGTGTACACCGCCGTCGAACGCTTCCCGGCGGTGACGATCTGCGCGATGGTCGGCAACACCGTTGGTGCCGGCGCCGAGCTGGCCGCCGCCTGCGATCTGCGGGTCGCGGGGGACAACCTCAAGCTGCGGTGGGTTGGCGCGCTGCTCGGCGTGCCGGTTGGGCCGGCGCGACTGGCGCCGTTGGTCGGGTTGGCGGCGGCGCGCCACCTGGTTTTGCGCGGCCCGGTCGTCACCGCTGACGAGGCACGACGACTGAACCTCACCTTCGATGTCGTGCCCGCCGCTGAGGCGCACGATCGCGCCGTCGAGATCGCGCAGGAACTCGCGGCGCGCCCGCGAGACAACCTGCGCCGCGTCAAGGGGCTGTTCCGTGAGTTCGAAGAGACCGAACGGCGCACGCTCAAGGAGAACTCGCTGCTGATGGACTTCCAGCGCTACAGCCACGGACTGCCGTCCGGCGGCCGCTAACCCAGCCGGCCGGTCGCCCGGTCACGCGAGGTAGTCGATGGTGGCGGCGATCGTCAGCGGCATGGTGATGCTCGTGTCTGGGCTGATTGCGGCCGTCATGCCTGCGGCGGGGGCTGGCTCCGCGCTGGTGCAGCGGGCGTCGTCCGCCGCCGGCATGTCAACGGCCGTGCGGGCCGCAGCTGCACTCGACCCCGACGACATCGCGATGACCTTCTCCGACTCGTCGCCATGCGTCAGTCCATGCCTGCGGCAGGGACTGACCTACGAGCGGGTGAGTTCCGCGCTCAACCCGGACGGCGGCACGCAGCCGTACGCGCTCGATCTCTATCGCTCCGCGCGCACGCCGAAACGCCGTGCGGCGGTCGTTGTGCTGCTCCACGGCGGCGGCTTCGTGAGCGGCGATCGCACGCAGCTGCGCAGCGTTGCGTCGGCGCTCGCCCGCGCCGGTTTCCTGGTGGCGTCGATCGACTACCGGTTGGTGCCGGAGGCACGCAACCACGGGGCCGGAATCGTCAGCGATCTCGATCTGATTCCGGCCGCCGAGGAGGCCGCTGCCGACGCCGTGCGTGCGATGCAGTGGATTCGCGCCCACCGCCGCACGCTCGGGGCCACGGCCGATCGGCAGCGGTATGCGGTCGGCGGGTATTCGGCCGGCGCGTTGACGGCGTTGCGCGTCGCGGTGCGTGGTGGCGACCGATCGACGCCGTCGTCGCGGCGCTGGCGGGTCGGCGCGGGTTTCGCGTTCTCCGGCACCGAGTGCGGCAGCTGGACGAAGGCGTACGACTGCACCGCCGCCTACGACCGCAGCGACGCGCCGATCCTGCTGTTCCATGGTGAGACCGACACGATCGTCCCGGCCGCGTGGGCGCGCCAAACCTGCGAGGCGGCGCACGCACGCGGCGGAGGTTGCACCGGGTATTTCTATCCCGGCCAGGATCACTTTTGGCCGAACGGCACGATCTTCGGCGGCGGCAGCGGGCTTGGTTCCGCGCATCCCGCCGTCGTGCCGGCGCTCGTCGCCTTCCTGCGGCGGCAGCTCGCGGAGGGATAAGGCAGTCCGGGATGCGGCGTGTGCCGCGCGACCTCGGGCGCGCCCCACACGTACCATCGTGGTGTGGCCGTCATCATCGCTTCCGAACTCGCGAAGGACATGGCCGGCGAGCCGCTGTTCCGCAAGGTGTCGCTGTCGCTGGAGCGCCGCGAGCGGATGGTGATCGGCGGGCGCAACGGCGCCGGCAAGACGACGCTGCTGCGAATCCTCGCGGGTGAGGAGCGGGCCGACGGCGGCCAGATCATCATCGAGAAGAACGCGCGGATCGCGCTGCATGACCAGCGGCCACCGCGCGACCAGACGCTCAGCTTGGAGGAGTACGCGCTCTCCGGCTGCACCGAGCAGCTCGACCTCGAAGCGCAGCTCGCCACATGCGAAGCGCAGATGGCGCAGGGCGATGAGCGGGCGCTGGAACAGTACGGCGATCTGTACGCGCGCTTTGAGGCGGCCGGCGGCTACGGGTGGCGCGACCGCGCCAGCCAGATGCTCACCGCGCTGGGCTTCGCCGATGAGGCGCGTGGGCGCCCGCTTTCATCGTTCTCCGGCGGCCAGCTGACGCGCGCCTCGTTGGCGCGCGCGCTGGCGTGCGAGCCGGATGTGCTGCTGCTCGACGAGCCGACCAACCACCTTGATCTCGAATCGCTCGAATGGCTGGAGCAGACGATCAAGTCGCTCGACGCGGCGGTGATCATGGTCGCCCACGACCGCTGGTTTTTGGAGTCGGTCGGCACGTCGATCCTGGAGCTTGAGGGCGGGCGCGGCTACTTCTTCAAGGGCACGTGGAGTGCGTGGCGCAAGGAGAAGGCGCAGCGCGAGTTGAACACGAGCCGCCAGATGGCCAAGCAGCAGGATGAGATCGCGCGGTTGGAGCGCTTCATCAACCGCTTCGGTGCGAAGGCGACGAAAGCCAAGCAGGCACAGTCGCGCGCGAAGCAGCTGGCGAAGGTGAAAGACAATCTGGTGCAGGCCGAGGCGAAGGATGGCGCTGGCTTGGCGTTTCAGTTCGCCAAAGCGGAGCGTTCGGGCAAGATCATCTACGAGTTGATCGACGGGCGGGTCGAAGTGCCGGGCAAGGTGCTGGTCGATCACGCCGAGTTCTACTTGGAGCGCGGCGAGCATGTGGTGCTGGTTGGCCCCAACGGCGCGGGGAAGACGACGCTCGTCGCGACGTTGGCCGGCCGCCGCGAGCTGGCGGGCGGCAAGCTGCTCACGGGGCACGGCGTGAAGGTTGGGTATCTCTCCCAGCACGTCGAGGAGATCGAGTACGGCACGGCCCGCACGATTCTCGAAGCGTGCCAGCGCAAGACCGGGTTGGCGCCGAATCCGGCGCGCTCGCTGCTCGGCCAGTTTCTCTTCTCCGGCGACGAGGTCAACAAGGATGTTCATTCGCTCTCCGGTGGGGAGCGCCAGCGGCTCGGCCTCGCGGCGCTTGTGGCGTCCGGCGCGAACATCCTGATTCTCGACGAACCGACGAACCATCTCGATATCGAGAGCCGCGAGGCGCTCGAAGATGCGTTGCGTGGCTTCGATGGCGCGGTCATCCTCGTCACGCACGACCGGGCGCTGCTGGAGGCGGTCGGGACGCGCACGATCGCGATTGAGGATCAGCAGCTGGTGTCGCACATGGGCGACTGGGTGGACTACATGACCGTCCGCGAGGAGAAGAAGGCGCTACGTGAGGCGGTGGCGGCGCGGCGGGCGGTAGCGGCGAAGCCAGCGCCCAGCGCCAGCCCTAAACCTAAGGTCAAGGGTGAGGGTGTCCGCGTGAGCTCCGGTGTGAAGCCGGGAGCGGCGGGGCGAGCCGGGGCGAAGGAGCTGGCAAAGCTGGAGCGCGAGGTTGAGCGTGCCGAGCAGGCGCTCGCGACGATCGAAGATGAGCTGGCCGACCCGGCGATCTGGGCTGATCCGAGGCGCGCCCCCGACGCCACCCAACGCCACGACGCCGCGAAGGCCCGCGTGGCGGCGGCGTACGCCGCCTGGGAAGCTGCCGGCGGCTGAGCGGCTGGTCGGCTGGTCGGCTGGTCGGCTGAGCGGTTGGTCGCGTCGGGCGTCGTCGCGTGGATCACCCAGTGCGCAGGGTTCGCCGCTCTTGCGCTGAGGGGTGAAGGGCGCCGCTACGGCCGGTAGGCGTCGCGTCGGTGAGTGATGGCGAGCACGTCGATGGTCACGATGTGGTGGTCGATCGTGTAGATGACCCGGTAGTCGCCGCGTCGGGCGGACCAACGCCCGGTGAGCGGGCCGCGCAGCGGTTTTCCCAGGCGGTGCGGGTTCTCCGCGAGCGGACCGTAGATGAACTCCACTGCGGCGGCGGCAACCTTCTCGGGGAGGTCTTGTTCGATCGCGCGGCGAGCCGGAGGACTCACGCGCACGATGTAACGCTTCAACGTGAGCGCCGCTGATCGAGCGCTGCTCGGATCTCATCCTCGGAATAGGTCGCTCCGTCGGCGATAGCTGCTTGCGCCGCGTGGAGGTCGGCCATCGTTTGGGTGTCGGTGAGGATGTCGAGCGTTTCGATCAGCGCGTCGTAGTCGTCGGCGCCGAGGAGCACCGCGACGCGGCTGCCGTTGCGCGTGACTTCAATGCGCTCGTGCGTCGCCCAGGCGGACTCGACCAGTTTGGAGAACTGCGCGCGTGCATCGGCCACAGACAGCGTCGTCATGTACACGATTCTAGTGCGCCAGATGTGCGTTGGGAAGCGCTCACGCTCGTGGTCTGGCGCACGGTCCCAGCCCCACGCCGCCCGGCGAAGCGCCCGAACCGCGACGTCGCGGTGCGGGCACGGTGCCGGTCCGTCAGTGGCTGATCTTGAGCTCGTTCGTGCCGGTGCGGCGGCTGCTCGGCACGAACACGGCCGTCAGCTGCGTGGCGTGATCGACGGTGAACGAGGCGTAGCCGTAGGACCGTGAGTTCGCGATGCTCGCGTTGGCGTTGTCGAACACGTAGATCGTTCCGTCGGGCCGACCGCTCGGGCCGTCGCCGTCGCCGGTCATGCGTACGGTGTAGGAGCCGTTGCCCGGCTCGGCGGTAAATCGCACCGCTTGGGCACGTCCGGGCACGTCGATCGCAAGCGTCCGCGTCAGATCGGCGCCGGCGACCGGTGCAGTCACGTCGGCGATCGGCACGGAGAGCAGCGTCGCCGTGCCATCGAGCAGGTCAGTATTGGGCGGACTGTAGCGTCCCGCGCTCGACACGCCGAAGCTGAAGGTGCCGGCGGTGGGATTGCACGACGAGGCACCGCTCCAGCAAAACTGGACGGGTCCGTCCCAGCCAAACGGCCAGGAGCCGTCGAGCCCCTGGCCGACGAGCGTTACAAACCGCGCATCGGTGGATGCCTTGAGCGTCACCGTTTGGCCGGGCACGGTGGTCTTCACCGCTGCGGCCGGACCGTCGAGCGTGAGGCCGGTCTCGATCGGCGTGGAGATGCTGAGCTTCGCGGTACCGGCGGCACGCCGCACGTTCTGGAAGCTCACGTCGTAGGAGCCGGAGTGATCGGCAGTGAAGCTGCGAACAAGGTCGGCGCTGGTCGAGTAGTCGTAGTCGTCGTAGTTGGTCCAGGCGCTGGTGCCGGCGTCGGCGTATCCGCTGTTGAGCAGCGGGGCGCCGTCATCGCCGTCGCCTTCGCTCTGCGCGAAGCTCACCGTTTGCCCGCGCGTTGCTGGGAAGCGCAGCGTGTAGACCTGGCCGGGGCGCGTGAACGACGCGGCGACCGCCCCGCCGGGGGAGGTAACGGTTTTCACGGTGTCGCTTGTGATGTTGACCGACACATCAGCGACTTTTCCGGCTGTGCTGGGGCCAACTGTCAGCTGGTACGGCCGCTGGTCGACCCACGCGCGGTAATAGCTGTCGGTCGCCGAACTCACGTACGACTTCACCAGGTTCGTGACGCCGGTGCCGGCTTTCAGGTACTCATCGGCGGAGTCCATCAGCGCGACCGAGTTGGGACCGCTACCACCGGAAATGTCGAGGATCAGGCGCTGCCCGAGCTGGTCGGCGGCGGCGCGCACGCTGCTGCCATCGACGGCGACATCAACGTGCTTCGGACGCGACACCGTGATCGAAGTCGCGGCGCCGGCCGTCGCTTCGCAGCTGACGGCGTAGATCACGAGCGTGGCCGAGTCGGCCGTCACATGCGACGCGCCCGTTCCCCACAGCAATCCAGCGCCGGTCGCGGTGGAGAGGCAGATGCCGTCGTCGCCTTCTTGAGCGATGTCGATCTCCTCGCCGCGCGTGACCGGCACCTCGATCCGCGTCGCGCGGCCCGGCGCATCGGCGACGGCCGGCGAAGCCTCGAGCGGCAACGCGCTTGCCGTCCGTTCGGCGACCGAGCTGACCTGCACCTCAACCTCGGTGTTTCCGGACGACGTGTACAGGAAGTAGGTCGCCGTCGCTGGCGCCCGGTACACGATTTGAGCGGTGCAGCTCGTGCCGGCCTTTTCGCCTGGGACTGTGGCGCCGGCGGCGTCTCGCAGCCCGGTGAAGTTGCGGGAGCAGCGGCTGTCGCGGCTGTCCCACACCGTCACCCGCTGCCCGGCGTTGAGCTTCACGCGGCCGACGATTCCGTTGCCGTCGGAGGTGGCTTTCACGCTTGGGCCGTCGAGCGCGAGCGCGGGCGTCGGCGGATCGGTCGTTGCCTGCGCGAGCGTGTACGTCTTGCTGTACACCGGGTCTTTGCTGAGGTCGAGCTCGAGCGCGGGGACGGTCAACGATGCGCCGGCCGAGATCGTCTCCTTGAGTGTCCACCACGGGTCTTGGGTGAGGTCGGCGGCGAGCGTCGTCTTCGCGCTGAGATCGAGGCTCGGGCCGGCGGCGCCGTAGAGGAGCAGCTCCAAACGTGGTTTGACGGCGGCGTTCAACGACGCTTCGCTGTCGAGCGTCGGCGGGGTGTAGCCGATGTCGGTGCCGACCGTCGCGATCGGCGAAATACCCTTGCCGTGGTCGTAACGCAGGCCGGCCGATGCCGTCAGCGAGGCGTGCGCTTCGGTTGAGAGGTTTGCGCTGATGTCGCCGTCGGCCTCCAGAAAGAGATCGACGACCGGCGTGAACACCACCGGGATCGGGCCGACTTGCACGGTGACCGGCGCGAACCGGATCGGTGCGGGGAGCAGCCGCACCGGGCCCAGCGTGCAGCTTGCGGCGGCCTGCGCCGTCGCCTGGAGGCTCGCCGAGGCCTCCACATCGCCGGTGAACTGTGCCGAGTCGACGAGGTTCGTCAGCGACCACGCGGCCTTGAAATTGAAGCCGCTCTTGAAGGTGATGCTGCCCTTGATCGTGGCGCTGCCGCCGGCCTCGCACTTGAGGTTGCGGCGAATCCCTTGGAGCACCGAGTTGCCGCTGCTGCCGGCGCGGGTGATGCGCCCCGACCGGGCGGAGGACTGGCCGGTGTCGCTGCTGTCGCTGTAGCTGCCGTCGGGGGTGATCGAAACGTCGAACGATCCGGCGGGCAGCGCGTCGACGAGCGTCGTCGGCTGGGTCGTGGCGATCGTGTCGCCACCGGAGGTCGTCACCGAGGTGATCTTCACCAGGAGGCCCTCGGGGGTCGTGGGGCCGACGCCGACAGCGACGATGTCGCCGCTCTGCAGCGCGGGCTGGGCGCCCTCGAGCTTGAGCGTGCCGGCGGCACCGGCGTCCGGCGCCTGCGTGATCTCGCTCGGCTCGATCACGGTCGGAGTGGGCGCTTGAGTTGGCTCCGGCGTGCTGGCCGGCGTGGTCGTCGTTGGCGCCGTCGTGCCGCCCGGCGTTGGCGTGCCGCCCGGTGTCGGCGTCGATGTTTCGCCGGCTGCCGGTTCGGATGTCGGCGTCGGCGTGGCGGGAGCGGTGGTGCTTTCAGAGGTCGGCGTTTGGCTGCTGCCTGGCGTCGAGTTGCCGGCAGCGACGGGATCGACGCGAACCTGTCGCGAGGTTACGCGCTTGCCGCCGGTGAGCACCAGCGCCACCCGGTAGGTGCGCGTGGCCGCCGGAGCGGCGGTGATCAGCGTGTAGCTCCCGGCCTTCGTAATCGATTTCGACTTCGCCGACTTCCACTTGCTCCCGACGCGGGCTTCCAAGACGAGCTTGCCCTTGACCGCTTTGCGCTTCGTGTTGCCGGTGCCGGCCGGCGCCTTGACGACGACGGTCACCGCAAGCTGGCTCGATGCGACGCCGACCGACACCGTCAGCTTCGGCTTGGCGGCCGACGCGGCGACCGCCGAACCGGCGCTCGCGAACGCGGTGGCAGCGGCCAAGACGAAGACAAGTACAGCCACGACGCGCCGTGGGGCGGTAGGCAGGAGCGGAAGCGAAGGGTGCATCGGAGGGATCGGCGACCTGGTGGAGGGCGGGCCGACTTTAGGGGGGCTCGCGCGTCAAGCGCGAATACCCG
>JASGGQ010000011.1:0-33981 GCA_047604965.1 Patulibacter sp.
CGCGGGGTGGGGGGGGCGGGGGCCGCCCACCGCCCGCGCGGGGGGACTTGGGGCGACTGCGGAAGCTGTTAGTTCGTGTAGTCGCTGTCGGCGTCGGTGCTGGAAGATTCCGACTCCACCAGCACGATGCTGGTGAACTTCTGGCCGGATGCGGTGAGCGACGTCGACGCGCTGATCACGCCGGCACCGGAGGTCAGCGACGAGGTGTCGCAGACGGCCGCATCGTCGTCATTGGAGGCGCGGCCACCACCGCCGCCGCGCGGGCCTTCGTCACGGCCGGGGCGCTTGGAGGCTGGCGGCGTCGTGCCGGACGGCGTCGTGCTTGGCGTCGTCGCAGTCGCGGTGCTGAGCGTGCGGCAATCGATCTTGGTTGCCCGCGTGACCTTGCCCGCGATGCTGGTGCCGCCGGTCGTCGTGATCGTCAGTGTGCCCGACGAGTACGAGGTGACCGACGCGATCTGCGTGCGGGCTTTGGAGGAGCGGCCCTGGTGGGCGGTCGCGACAGTAGCGACGGAGCCGGCGCCGACGGCACCGAGCACGGCCAGCGTGAGCAGGCGGTTGGTCATGGATGATCTCCGGGTATAGGGTGCGATCACTCCTGAGACGGAGCACCGTCATCGTTGTCACGCGCTTCGTCGGCCGCTGGCCGTACGTCCGACGCACCGGGATCTGTGGTATCACCACCAGCGCTGCTGATAGCCGGATCGTCCGCATTTGAACTTGGCGCGACAGCGATCTCCTGCGGTGAGGCGACACGCAGACCGGCGGTACGCCCGGACCCACCGCCTTCCCGGCTATCGCCGGTGCTCAACCGGTTGTCGGCCGGTTGGCTGCCGCCGGTTGCGCCACTGCCGCTCGATGCGGATGCCGGTGCGCGCGCCGTCCCGGCCGAGTTCACTGCAGTGGCAGCGGTGCCGCTACCGCGTCCGTCATTGGCGCCGGCGGTGCTCTGCGGCGCGCCTTCACCGGTCTTGTTCTCGCGATCACGCTCGCCAGCTGCCGGCTCGATGCCGTCGCCCGCTGCGGAGGCGTCGTCACCACGTCGCGCGGCGACCGTACGATCGTCGCGTTCGAGCTGCGTGCGGGCGGGGGCATCCGCCGAACCATTGCCAGCCGGGAGCAGCGTGGCTCTGACGGCCGACGTGGCATTGGCAGCCGTCGCAGCCGCTCCGGCACGCGCAGTGCGCGTGCCGGAGCGGGGTGCAGGCTGGGCGTGTTGCATCGCAGCGACCGACCGAGATGACATCGCGCGTTGCTGCGCCGCGTGTTCTGCGGTCACACCACCGGCAACGACCGCCCCGACCGTCGCTACGGTCGCCGTCGCTTTCGTGACCACCGCTGCACCCGAGCCGGAGCCGAGCACCGCGAGCCCACGCCGCGCCCCCTCCTCGCTGAGCAGTTCCGCCAGCCACCCCGGCACCGGAAACGCAACCGACGGAACCGACGCGCGCACCGTGGTGCGTGCGCGATGCACGAGCTGGCGCAGCGCACCACCGGACAATCCGAGGTCAACCGCGACCGCTTCGGTCGCGCGGCCGTGCAGCGCCGTGTCGACCAGCGCTTGCCGCTGACGGTCGGGCAGTGCCGCTACGGCATTCAGCACCTCTTCGACTTCGCGTCGCCGCGCCAACGTCTGCGCCGGGTCTTCACCGCCGGGTAGCTCGGGGCCAAGCTCAACGAGTTCCGAACGCACACCGCGCGCCTGGTCGATCGCCGCGTTGCGGGCAATCGAGTAGAGCCACGGACGCAGTTCGCGTACCTCCACCCCGCGTTCAAGCGCAATCCAAGCCGAGAGCAGCGCGTGCTGCACGGCATCCTCTGCGCGATCGGGGACGATCCGCGCACACGCGCGCCGCAGCGGCTCGCGGTAGCGCGCGACGATCGCCTCGTAGGCCCGCTGATCGCCGATTTGTGCAAGCCGCAGCAGCTGCTCGTCGGTTCGATCACCGGCCTGTCCACTCCACATCAAGGCCGGTACGGACGAGTTCGCCGCGCCGTTCATGCTCGAACCGTGGTCATGCCCGAACCGTAAGTCGCGCGTGTGAGAGCTTGCTGAGAGTCGGGGCGCAGTGGACGTTTGGCAGACCACTCACGCGATCTTCGGCAGCCGCAACGCACGCCAGATCGTGAGGAGGGCCAGCACGTTCATGCAGATCGCGCTGGTCAGGCACCACGGGCAGAGATGCTCCATCACCACAAGCGCCTGGTATTGCAGCCAGATGCTGAATGCCGCGCCGATCGTTGCGAAGAACGCACCGCCGAGTTTGCCGACATCCGAGCGCAGGAAGGTCGTCGCGAAGATCAAGCCGTACGTGACCATGCCCAGCAGCGTCACCGGGATCCCGAAGACCTCCGACCAGCGGCTGACCGCGATCACCGCGCAACCTCCGTCGGCGCACACCGGTTCGATGTGCGCGAGCTTGGTGTACGTGAGATAGGTCGCGGCAACGAAGCCGGGCACCATCACCACGCGGATCAGGATGCGGAGAATGCGATCGGGGCGGTCCACGCCGACCATGGTGGCGTATCGGCCGGCTCTGTGTGCAGGTTCGGCGTCGCGTCGCCGGCGCTCGTTAGCGCGTCCGGTTCGCTTTGCGCGCTTGGCGCTGTCGCTTGCCTTGCTGGCGCCGCTTGCGCTTGCCGACCTTGCCTGCGGTGTCACCGTCTGCGGTGAACATCGCTTTCGGTGCGCCCCGGCCAACCGTCCGGTCACTGAGCGGACGCCCTGGCGCCGGGCGCCGCTCCTCGCGGACGGTATCGCCGGCATCGCGCATCATCCACCAGCCGACGCCGATCAGCAGCATCGCGCCAACGCCGACGAGGCCCCACATGATCGCCGAGTCGTCGCCGCTGTCGTCGTCTCCTTCGGGCTCAGCCGCTTTCGCCGCCGCCTTGGCCTGCTCTTTGGTTTGTGGCGCATCGACCAAGCTCTGCGCGAAGGCGGCCGTCGGAGCGCACGCCCACGCGACGCTGGCGAAGAGCAGCGCGATCAGCACCGTCACGCGGCGCAGGGTGGAAACCGGAGCAAGGTTCGGCACGCTGCGCGAGCGTAGCGGATGTGCCAGTCGTCACGCCCTCCGCGAGCGACTGGTCGGAGGATTCGCTCAACTACACTGCGCGCATGGCTCAGAGGCAGCGTCAGGTCCACATGCAGGCGGGGCCCTCCATCGCGTCGATGCAGGAGCTCGAGCAGAAGTCGGACGAAGAGCTGGCGAACGAGACGCGCCACCGTGCGGCAGCACAGGCGCTGCTCGGGGCAAGGGCCGCGCAGCGGTACGACGCTGAACGCGCCAAAGAGCATTTCCGCCGCGCGATCGCGGCGGCGCGTCCGCAGGAGCGGATGCAGATTCGCCGCATGGCCGACGCTTCCATCGCGCTTGCCGAACGCCGCCCCGATGCCCTCAAGGCGTCGCTGGAGAAGCTG
Source organism: Patulibacter sp. (assembly GCA_047604965.1). Classification (GTDB taxonomy): domain Bacteria; phylum Actinomycetota; class Thermoleophilia; order Solirubrobacterales; family Solirubrobacteraceae; genus JAGIBJ01. Next base: position 3,425 of record JASGGQ010000011.1, read on the forward strand.
GGCCAAGAGGCGCCGAGCAATCGCCAGCTGCTGCTGCTGCGGATCATGGGACTTGTCGCGCCGCCGGCCAGTGCCGGCACGCTGGCCCGCGTGCGCGGCGTGCTGCTCGTGCTGTTGTTCGTCGTCGCGGTGCTGCTGCTCTCCTTCGGGATCGTGTCGCTGGTGTTGTGGCCGGTCGCCGATGTCAGCACTGGGCCGCGGATCTTCTACGCGCTGCTGCTGGTCTTCGTGGTGTTCGGTGTGCTGTTCTGGCGCGGGCGCCGCAAGCAGCGTGCCGCTGCTGCGGGTGCCGGCGGCGGCAAGGCCGGCCGTTAGCGGCGCGTGAGGGGCCCTCGCCGCAGCGCCGTCGTCGCGGCGCAGGTTGCCGCGCGGCTTTCTCGCGCGACCGGTCGCGGCGGAACTTCGCTCCCGGGCAAAGTGTTGCTGCGGCTCGATCCGCAGGCGCTGCATCGGCTCGGTGCCGCGTTGCCGTCGGTCGCGCTCGTTTCGGCGACGAACGGCAAAACGACGACTGCCGCGTGCGTGCGCAGCATCCTTCGGGTGTGTGGTCGCATCCCGGTCGGCAACGACGAGGGCGCGAACATGGCCGGCGGGATCGCCGCTTCCCTGCTGGCGCAGCGCGGCGCGGCGCACGATCCTCGCGCCGTCGGACTGCTTGAAGTCGACGAGTTTTGGCTGCCGCAGGTGGCGCAGGCGACGCAGCCCGACGCGATCCTGCTCGGCAACCTCTTTCGAGACCAGCTCGATCGCTACGGCGAACTTGACGCGATCGCTGAACGGTGGGCCGCGCTCTTGCCGACCCTTCCAGGCACGCTGCCGGTGCTCTGCGCCGACGATCCGCTGGTTGCATCCACGGCCCCGGATGGCCGGCGAACGATCTGGTTCGGCATCGACGATCCATCGTTGGCGAAGACGACGCGCGACCACGCCGCCGACGGTGTGCATTGCACGAGCTGCGGCGGCGCGCTGGAGTACGAGCTGGTCTTTGCCGGCCACACCGGATGGTGGTCGTGCCCCGGATGCGGACGCGCCCGCCCGCATCCGCTCGTCAGTGCCACCGACGTGCAGCTGGACGGCAGTCGTGGCAGCACGTTCATGCTGCACAACGGCGAGGCGTCGGTGGCGGTGCGGTGCCCGCTTCCGGGGGCGTACAACGTTGCCAATGCGGTCGGCGCCGCAGCGCTGGCGTTGCAGCTCGGCGCGTCGTTGCGCGATTGCGCCGACGGGATCGCAGCGATGGCGGCGGCGTTCGGCCGTGGCGAGCGGGTGGTGTTGCGCAGCCGCGAGCTGCTGCTGATGCTGATCAAGAACCCCGTTGGCGCGAACGAGGTGCTGCGCACGTTGGCGCTTGAGCAGCGTCCGCTTGACGTGTTGGCGGTGCTCAACGATCGGATCGCCGACGGGCGCGACGTGTCGTGGATTTGGGATGCCGACGTTGAGGCGGCGGCACCGTCGGTGCGGCGGCTGGTTTGTAGCGGCACGCGAGCCGACGAGTTGGCGATGCGTTGGCGTTACGCTGGCGTTCCGGCGGAGCAGATCGTCGTCGTCCCGGAGCTGCACGCCGCCGTCGAGGCGGCAACGGTCGGCGGTGGCGATGGTGACGGGCCGGTCGTCGTGCTGCCGACGTACACGGCGATGCTCGAATTGCGGCAGCTGCTGCACGCCGAGCAGGCGGTCGCGGGAGCGTTCACATGAGCACGCCTGATCGCGCGCTGGTGGCCTGTGGCTTTCACGACGCTGAGTGCGCCGGCTACCAGGCCGACCTGCCGCTTTGGGTGGCGCTGGCTGACACGACCGGCGGACCGGTCGTCGATCTCGGCGCCGGGACCGGTCGGGTGACCGTACCGCTGGCGGCGGCCGGGCATGACGTGATTGCCGTCGATCTCGACGCCGATCTGCTCGATGAGCTTGATCGTCGCGCACGCGATGGTGGTGTGGCGGTGCGTACCATCTCCGCTGACGCCTGCGCGCTCGCCGACGCGCTGCCGGACGCCCTGCTCGGTACTGCCCGACTGATCGTCATGCCGATGCAGACGATTCAGCTGCTTGGCGGCGTACAGGCTCGCCGCGCGTGCCTGGCCGGATGCGCGGTGGTCGCGGCTCCCGGTGCCGAGTTGGCGATTTCGATCGTGCCGGAGGTCGAGCCGTTCGATGGCCGTGACGCGACGCCGCTGTTGTTGCCGCCCGATGTTGCGCAGCTCGGCGGCCTGCGTTTTGCGAGTACCGCGTTGGCGGTGTTGCAGCCGTCGCCGGATGCTCCGATCCAGATGCACCGGCGCCGCGCGATCAGCGACGAGTCCGGTGCGCCGGTCGGCGAACCATGCGACGTGGTGATCACGCTTGATCCGTTGACGGTCGCCGAGCTTCAGCGTGAGGCCGCGGCCGCCGGTTGGGTGGCGGGCGAGGTGATTGAGCTGCCGGAAACCGATGAGCATGCGGCGAGCATCGTCGTCGTGTTCACGCGGGAGCGCGGCGCATGAGCGGCGGCGAGTCGGTGCGGGTCGCGTGGCTGTACCCCGAGCATCTCAACATTTACGCCGATCGCGGCAACTTGCTGCTGATGCAGCGTCGCTTGGAGTGGCGTGGGCTGCGGTTGGAGGTGACGCCGGTGGGGATCGGCGATCGGCTTGATGGTGACGCCTACGACCTGTTGTATCTCGGCGGCGGGCAGGATCGCGATCAGGCGCGCTGCGCGCAGGATCTTGTCGCGGAGAAACGCGACGCGCTGCATGCGGCGGCGGAGCGCGGCGCGATCGTGCTTGGGATTTGCGGTGGCTTTCAGCTGCTCGGCCACGAGTATGAGCTTGGCAACGAGCGGGTGCCTGGCGCCGGCCTGGTTGATCTGCGGACGGTTCGCGGTCGTGGGCGGCTGATCGGCGATGTGGAGATCACCGTCGATCTGCCTCGGGTCGATGGCACGCGGAGCGGCCCGATGGCACTTGCCGGCTTTGAGAATCATGGGGGGCGCACGTTCCTTGGTGGCGGCGACCAGCCGCTTGGAACGGTGGTTTGTGGCCACGGCAATGATGGGGTGAGCGGCGCGGAGGGCGTGCTGCGGGGCGGCAACGTGATCGGCACGTATCTCCACGGGCCGTTGCTGCCAAAAAACAGCTGGTTCGCCGACGAGTTGCTGGCGCGTGCGCTTGGGATCGTCCCCGCGCAGCTCCCGCCACTGGACGACCGTCTCGAACAAGCCGCCCATCAGTCGGCCCGTCGCGCCGCACGCCGTTCGGCACCTCCCCGCAGCCCGCTCGATCGCCTCCGCGCGCGCCTGCGCAGGTAACCGGCACAGCAGCAACGCCACTCATCGGCGCAATCGGGCCGCAGCGCGACGCTGCGCCGCCCGGAGGGTCACGTACCGGTCGAGCCGTAACCGCCGGTGCCGCGCGCGTCGCCGGCCGGCGGCAGCGCATCAACGGCGACGACCGCCGGCAGCGCGACCGGTACGACGAGCAGCTGCGCGATCCGTTCCCCGGCCGCCAACTCGATCGCGCGCTCGCGGTCAGTATTCAGCAACAACACGAGCAGTTCGCCGCGATAGCCGGCATCAATGATCCCCGGCGTATTGACCACCGTCAAACCCAGCCGATCCGCCAAACCGGAGCGCGGCACCACGAAGCCGGCATGACCGGGCGCAATCGCCACCGCAATCCCCGTTCGCACCCTGCGGCGCTCACCAGGCGCCAGCCGCACCGCCTCCAGCGTGCTCAGGTCAAGCCCCGCGTCCCCCCCATGCGCTCGCACCGGCAGCACCGCCGCGTCATCGAGCCGCTGCACCGGCAACACGTCGGCGGTCACGGCGGTCACGGCGCGAGCGGTCACGCGCCCGATGCTAAGGGATCGGCCGGGTGGTGCGCTGCGGGCGCCGCAGCGCACCGCGCCTGCCGGCTACGCGCCCGCCGGCTACGCGGTCGTCGGGCTGACGGCGTAACGCTCGAACTTCGCGGCCCGCTGGTTCGGCACCCGCGCGACGATCCGCACGCCATTGGCTTCGTCGTCGCGCCGCAGCTCGGCATCGAGCCGGTACAGCTCCGCGACGACCTGGCCATCGCCGTACGGCACGAGCAGCTCCATCGTGCGCGCGGTCTGCTCGAAGGCGCGCTCGATCACCTCGGTCAACAGCTCGATCCCCTCGCCGCTGACGGCCGACACCTGCACCGCTTCCGGGTGGCGGAAGCGCAGCGCGTCGCGTTCGCCGTCGGAGAGGCGGTCGATCTTGTTGAGCACCAGCAGCCGCGGCCGGTCACCGGCACCGATCTCCGTCAGCACCTCTTCAACCGTTTGGATTGTTCCCGCGCGCATCTCGTCCTCCTCGGAGGCATCGACGACATGCAGGATCAAGTCTGCCAGGCGCGTCTCGGTCAACGTCGCACCGAACGCATCGACCAGCTGATGCGGCAGCTTGCGGATGAACCCGACGGTGTCGGTGATCAGATACGGCCGGCCGCCGAGCCGCGCGGTGCGAGTCGCCGGATCAAGCGTGTGAAACAACATGTCGCCGGTACTGATCTCCGCACCGGAGAGCGCATGCAGCAACGTTGACTTGCCGGCGTTGGTGTAGCCGGCCAACGCGATCGCCGGCAGGTTCGCGCGCTCACGCTCAGCGCGCATCGTCGAGCGGTGCTCGGACACCGACTCCAACCGGCGGCGCAACTGGCTGATGCGGTGACGCGCCAGCCGGCGGTCGGTTTCGATCTGCGTCTCGCCGGGGCCGCGCGTGCCGACGCCGCCGACGCCGAGCCGGTCGAGGTGCGTCCACAGGCCGCGCATCCGCGCGAGGTTGTACTGAAGTTGCGCGAGTTCGACTTGCAGCTTGCCTTCGGCTGAGTGTGCGTGGCCAGCGAAAATGTCGAGGATCAGCGCGGTGCGGTCGATCACCGGCAGCCCGAGCTCCTGCTCAAGGTTGCGTTCCTGGCGCGGCGAAAGTTCGTCGTCGGTGACGATCACGTTCGCGCCCAGCTCCTTGGCGAGACGCTTGACCTCGCTCACCTTGCCGGGGCCGACGTATGTGTTCGGGTGCGGATCGTCGCGGTGCTGAATGAGTTCGCCGACGATCGTGACCTGCGCCGTCTTGAGCAGTTCGCGCAGCTCGCCGAGATGATCTCCGGGCAGCAGCACGCCGACCATCAGCGCGCGTTGGCGCTCGCGGGCGGCGCGGATCTCTTCGACGGCGTTCGGATCGACGACCTCGCTGCGGCGACGGCGACGCGGCAGCGACTCGTCGCCGTCGGGGTCGGCGTCGGGGTCGTGCGGCCAGCTGCCGGTGTCCTCGTCGGGCAGCAGCCGGTGGTCGTCGTGCGCGTCAGCGGGATTCGTCACTCAAGCAGAGAGTCTACGAGCCTGCGGGGCTGTCGTCCCTGCAACGTCGTCGCGCTGTCCGCCGTCGATGCAGCGGAAGACGGTCAGCTGTGGTCCGTCGTCGCTGTCATGCAATTCAACGACGATCCGGTCGGCGCCGGGCACCTGGTCGAGCGAGTCTTGCCATGCGAGCGCCAAACCGGTCGCGATGTCGTGGTCGGCGTCCGGCGTGTCTTCTGCGTCGTCGAGCAGATCCCACAGGTGGACGCGGTTGAGCGTCGCTTCGGCGTCGCGCGTACGGCCGTCGCACACCTCCAGCCACTCGCTGGCGACCGCGTCGACATCCGGGAGCACTTGCACGAGGCAGCCTTCGACGAGCCCCCACTGGCGCGTGGCGAGATCGGCGACATCGGGATGCAGGCACGTTGGGCCGGCAGTCGCCGGCAGCGGCTCCAGCTCGGTGCGGGTCGTTACGACCCGCAGCTGCGTCGGCTCGGCCATCCACGTCGTTTCGACATCGGCCGCGATCGTTGCGGCTTCGTCGCCGTCGGCGGCTCCAAGCCACAGCTCGACGCGATGTTCCGGCGCCGGCTCGCTCGCACCGTCGCGCACATCGAATCTCGTGTGAAACCAGCGCAGTCCGGTGCTCCGTGCATCCATGCTCGCTGCATCGGACGCTGCACCCCGCAGCTGAACGATGTCCAGCGCGTGTCCGCCGGCACGATCGGTCGTCCGTCCGCGAGGTGGCGCGTTCGGCGGCCAAGGGCCTATCTCGGCGAACGGTTCGGAGCCTCCGCACCGAACTTCGTAATGCTTTCGATATGTTGTTCGTAGTCCATTCGTAGGTCTTGCCGTATGCCCCGCTCAGACACCACTCCAGGCACCGCGCGTGGGAGCCGCCGCCCGACGACCGAGCTGCTGCTCGACGCCGCCGAACTGCTGCACGCTCGCGAACTGACGTTGCGCGTCCTGGCACGCGAACTGGGCGAACCGAGCCGCCGGGTCCGCGACGCCGTACTCGAGCTGCTGCGCGAAGGACTGGTGCGGCAGAGCGGCGTCGGTGGGCCGCTGGCGCGCTACACGCTGACGGGCACCGGCGCTGACGCGCTTGCCGCGCGCGGCCGGTTCCTTGGCGACGTGGTCGTGCTGTTCACCGATCTCGTCGCGTCAACCGAACTGATCGCCACGCACGGCGAACTCGGTGCGCATGACCGCCGCCTGCGTCACCTGAATCTGCTGCGCGCGTCGGTCGCTGCGGCGGGCGGCCACGAGGTGAAGGGGCTCGGCGACGGCCTGATGGTCGCATTCGCCGATGCGAACGCAGCCGTGCGCTGCGCGCTCGCGATGCAGCGATCGGTTGCCGATGACGCCGACGGACTGGGGCTGCGCGTCGGGTTGCAGCTGGGCCCGGTGCTGCGCGAAGGCGACGACCTGCACGGCTCGACCGTCATCACGGCCGCACGGCTCTGCGACCAGGCGGGGCGCGGCGACGTGCTGATCTCGCGCGAGGTAGCCGACGCGCTGAGCGGTGACGCCGCCGGGCAACCGTTCGTGCTGGCGCCGGCCGGGACGCGAGCGCTCAAAGGGCTCGCCGTGCCGATCGAAACGTATACCGTCACGCCGGCCAGCCTCCCGCCCGGACACCTCCCCCACCATGCAGCTGGCGTCGGCGCAGCGCCATCGGGAGCGGTCGGTGGTCGAACGCAAACGGACCGATAGCGGAGCCGGGCGATGCCACCGCGCTTCTTCAAACACGGCGAACTGCCGCTCGTCGTGCTGTGGCTCGTACGCGAACGCCCGCGCCACGGGTACGACCTGATGGCAGAGCTTTCGCGGCTCTTCGGCCCCGCATACCGTCCGTCGCCCGGCACGATCTACCCGGCCGTCGAGGCGCTGGAGGCGGAAGGATTGATCGCCGGCACCCCGATCGCCGGCAAGGTCGTCTACGAGCTGACCGAACCGGGGGCGCAGGCGCTCGATCGCCGGCTGCCGATGCTCGCCGCGCTGGAGGTTCGCACCGGCGTGCGACTGCGAGTCGGCGACGGCTTGGCCGAGCAGGTCGACCGCTTCCGTGCGCGACTGCTGCCGCTCGCCGGCCGCGTCGACGTGCGCACGACCGCCGGCATCCTCGACCGGGCCGCCGCCGAAATCGAGGCGTCCGCCGGCCGTCCCCCGCTGCATGCCCACCGTTCCGTTTCGTCGTTTGGAAGGCACCGCCATGACCGATGACCCGTTTGCCCGCGCCGCCGCGCGCGTGGAATCGACCGACCGAGAGCGCCGCGAGCGCCGCACCGCGACCGCGCACACGATCGCCGGTTCGTGGGTGAATACCGGCTTTCGGATTCACGCCTCCGTGTTCCTCGCGGTCAACCTGCTGCTGCTCGCCACCTGGCTGCTGACCGGCGGCGGCTACCCGTGGTTCGTCTTCCCGTTCCTGGCGTGGGGCATCGGGCTCGTCGCCCACTACGCCGCCGTCGAACGCTGGATCCAGCGGCGGTAGACGGCGGGTGGGGCCGGCGTGGACGGCGCCTGCGCGATGGCCGGTGGTTCGCCCCTCTACCCTTGGCGGTGATGCCGACGCCCGCTGCCGCAGCCGATTCGTTTGATCGCGCGGCGCTGGCGCTGCGGCTCGCACAGGCCACGCTGACGCTGATCGACATTCCCTCCCCCTCGTGGGAGGAAGCGGCCGCACTGGAACACTGCGCCGCGCGGCTCGACGCCGCGGGCGTGCCGTACCGCTGGGCCGACGGTCGCGACGCACTGCTCGCCGGGCACCTCGCAGGCGAGGGCGCAGCCGGCCGCCCACTGCTGACGCTCGCCGGACACCTCGACACCGTGCCCGCGCAGGGCAACCTGCCCGGCCGGATCGACGGTGGCCGCGTCCACGGCCTCGGCGCGACCGACATGAAGGGCGCGTGTGCGGTGATCGTCGAACTGCTCGCCGAGCTGTGGCCCAGCCGCGACGAGCATGCGTGCGCGATCGGTGGCGTGCTGTTCGCCCGCGAAGAACTGCCATTCGGAGACTCCGCGCTGACCCCGATCCTCGCCTCCGAACGCACGCTGGCGCCCGATGCGCCGGAGCTGGCAGGCGGCCTGCGCGCCACCGACACCGCCCTAGCGGTCGTGATGGAGCCGACGGCCGGCGTCGTGCAGGCCGGCTGCTTGGGGAACATCAACGTGACCGTTCGGTTGCACGGCCGCAGCGCCCATTCGGCACGCCCGTGGCAAGGCGACAACGCGCTCGACAAGCTCGGCATCGCGCTGACGCGGCTCGCCGCGATCGAGCCGGTCCACCATACGTTCGCCGGACTGGAGTACGCCGAATGCGTCACCGCGACCGGCGTGCGTGGCGGCGTCGCGCGCAACGTCGTCCCCGGTGCGGCCGAACTCGATGTCAACTACCGCTACCCCCCCGGCATAACGCCCGCACGCGCCGAAGCGACGCTCGAACGGCACCTGCACGGACTCGGTGACGCGCGCATCATCGGCCATGCCCCATCAGGTGCGGTCACCCTCGGACACCCGCTCGCCCTGCGCCTGCTGGAGCTCTCCGGGCACGAGCCGCAGCCCAAGCAGGCGTGGACGCCGGTTGCCGAGTTCACAGCCGCTGGGATCGACGCGGTCAATTTCGGTCCGGGCGACCCGCCGCTCGCCCATCAAGTCGAAGAGTCGGTCGCGATCGACGCGCTGGTGCAGTCGTACACGGCGCTGAGGCACCTCGTGCAAACGGGAGCGGCCGGCGTGCCGGCGGGCGGCATCCAGGAGGCGCGCGCATGAGCGGCTTTGCGTCGCGCGATTTCACGCCGCCGGAGGGGCATGTGCCGTACGCCGTCAACCCCGCGCTGCGCAACGCGCCGAGCTACCCCTTCCAACGGCTCGCGCACGCCCGCGCGTTCGCGAACGCCGCGCCGGGCGGCCTGATCGACTTGGGAGTCGGGGAACCGCAGGAGCAGACGCCGGCCTTCATCCGCCAGGCGCTGATCGACGGCGTAACCCCGCAGTCGCCCTATCCGACCGCCGCTGGGCGCCCGGAGTTGCGGCAGGCGATCGCCGACTGGGTCGCGCGGCGGTACGGCCGGCGTCTTGATCCCGACCGCCAGATCATTCCGACACTCGGCGCCAAAGAGGCCGTGTATTCGCTGGCGCAAGCGTTCACCGATCGCGAGGGCTATTCGCTGACCTTCGCCGCCGACGATGGCGGCATTGAGGGGCTCGGCTGGGATTCGGTGGAGTTCGCGCCGCGCCGCACCGTTGCGATGCCGGTCCCCGCCTACCCGGTGTACGAGTTGGGGGCGCGGATGGCCGGCGCTTACCGGCAGGAGCTGCGGCTCGGTGAACCGGGCGGCTGGCTGGCCGATCTCGACCGGATCCACAACTGGGACGAACTCGCGATCTTGTGGGTCAATTCGCCGCACAACCCGACCGGTGCCGTTGCCCCGCTCGATTGGCTCCAGCAGGCCGCCGACCGGTGCCGCCGGCACGGCGTGATCCTCGCGGTCGACGAGGCGTACAGCGAGCTGTGGTTCGAGGGAGAGGCGCCGCCCGGCGCGCTCCAGCTGCCCGACCTGACCGGCGTGCTGGTGATCAACACGCTTTCGAAGCGCTCGTCGATGCCTGGCATCCGCAGCGGCTTCGTGGCCGGCGACCCGGCGCTGATCGAACTGATGCAGCGGTGGCGGCCAAGCGTCGGCACCGCCCCGCAGGCGTTCGTGCAGGCCGCCGCGACCGCCGCGTGGCGCGATGAAGCGCATGTCGATGAGGCGCGCGAGCGGTACCGCACGAAGCTCACCGCGCTGCAACCCGGCCTTGACGCGCTCGGGCTTGAGCACGCGGGCGGTCCCGGGTCGTTCTTCCGCTGGCTGCGGCTCCCGGAGCGGCGCCGCTGGCTTGATCCCGAGTGCGCCCCGGCGCCCGAGGTCGCCCACTTGGCGTGGCAGCTGCGCGGGCGTTTCGGCGGCGCTGAACCGGTCGATCCGCAGCGCGCGTGGCCGAGCCAGCCGGCGCGCCGGCCGCGGCCAGCCGAGCATGCTGCCGCGCTGCTGGCCGCGCACGGGATCGTTGTCGCGCCCGGCTCGTTTTTCGGCGACGATTACGGCGCGTACGTGCGCGTTGCGCTGGTGCCGACCGTGGCGCGGTGCCACGAAGCGGCCGAGCGGATGGCGCAGGTAGCCTGCGATGCGTGACCGTCTCGACTGATTCCCGCAGCGCATTCGCGATCGGCCTCGCGACGATCGCGGCCGACTCCGGCGCCGTGCTTGACACCTTCTATCCCGCGCCGCAGCTCGGCGGCGAAGCGCAGGCCGCGCAAGCAGGGTTGACGGCCGCCGGGTCGGTGCGGCTCAAGCATGCGCAGGCCGCCGAACTCGGGGGCAGTTCGCTCGCCGGCGCCGCCGGTCGCGACGACGCGCGCGGCGTGGAGCTGGTCGCCGTCGCCGTGTTCATCGCGAATCTCGATGACGCACCATCTGATCCCTACGACGTGTACCTGCGGTTGCACCTGCTGTCGCACCGCCTGGTGCGCCCGCACGAGTTGAACCTCGACGGCCAGTTCGGGATTTTGCAGAACGTTGTGTGGACGAGTCAGGGGCCGTGCGCGGTCGATGGCTTTGAGCAGACGCGGCTGCGGTTGCGCGCCGCCGGCCGGCCGGTGGCCGTGACATCGATCGATAAGTTCCCGCGGATGACCGATTACGTGGTGCCGTCGGGCGTGCGGATCGGCGACGCCGACCGGGTGCGCTTGGGCGCGTATCTGGCGGCCGGCACGACCGTCATGCACGAGGGGTTTGTGAACTTCAACGCCGGTACGCTCGGCGCGTCGATGGTTGAAGGCCGGATCTCCGCTGGCGTGGTGATTGGTGATGGCACCGACGTTGGTGGCGGCGCGTCGATCATGGGCACGCTCTCCGGCGGCGGGACCGAGGTCATCAGTCTCGGCGAGCGTTGCCTGCTCGGCGCAAATGCGGGCCTGGGCATCTCGCTTGGCGATGATTGCGTCGTCGAAGCGGGGCTGTACGTCACCGGTGGCACGGTCGTGACGGTGCCCGGTGGCGCTACCGTCAAAGCGCGCGAGCTATCTGGCCAGGACAACCTGCTGCTGCGCCGCAACTCGGTCAGCGGCGCCGTCGAGGCGCTCCCGCGCAGTGGCGGTTCGTGGCAGGGCCTCAACGCCGCGCTGCACGCCAACGAGTAGCGCGCCAGCGCGGCGGGTTCTCGGCATCCGGCAGTTCGCCGCGCGGCGCACCAGGCTCAGCCTGGATCCACCGATGATCGGCCTGAGCGGGGGTGGTGAGGGCCGAGTGTGGGTGGATGTTCCGCATGAGGAGTGCCGGCGCCCTTTGATTGCGGGGCATCCGCCCACGCGAGAGCCATCGCCGCCCACGCGACCCGAGGATCGGTGGATTCAGGCTCAGAGCGAACGACCTTCTTCGCCGGCCGCGTGCAGCCGGTCGGCGAAGTGAGCGCTGAGTTCGATACGCCCCACGGGGACCGCCCAGCCGGCGAGATCGACATGCAGCGACTCGTCGACGGCCACCACCAGCTCGCCGCCATCAAGCTCGACGGTCACCGGGCTATCGCCGCCGCGCGCAACATGCGCGACCGCCGCGCCGGTCGCCCCGGTTCCCGACGACATCGTCTCCCCCACGCCGCGTTCGAAAATCCGCGCGCGAATGCGATCCGGCGCCAGCTCCGCGAACCACGAGACATTCGTGCGATTCGGGAACAACGCGTGATGCTCGATCGACGGGCCGATCGCCGGCAGGTCGAGCGTCGCCAGTTCCTCGATCGAGCCGACGCGAATCGAGCACTGTGGATTGCCGATCTTCACATGCTGAAAACGCCACTTCCTGCCGCCAGCTTCAAGCGCGCCGATCCCATCGGCAGCACCGCCGGGATAGTCGGCGGAGGACAAGCTCGCGCGCCCCATATCGACCGTGCAGGTCGTCTCGCCGGTGATCGTCGGCCGTAGTTCCCCAGCGATCGTCTGGATCGAAAAGATGTTCGCGTCGGTCCAGCCACGGTGGCGCAAATACATGATTGCCTCGCGCGCGCCGTTGCCCGACAGCTCAGCCTCCGAGCCATCCGGATTGTAGATCCGCAGCCGCGCGACGAAGCCGCGCTCGTCCGGCGGGCTAAGCAGCAGCAGGCCGTCGCCGCCGACGCCCATGTGGCGGTCGCAGAGGATCCGCACCCGCTCGGCGGTGATCGGCCACGGCAACCGGCCCGATTCCGCGATCAGATAGTCGTTGCCGAGCGCCTGCCACCGCTCGATCGTGATCGGATCGGATGCTTGGGTCGCCACGCCGATGATGCTACGCAGGTGCGCGCGTCGCGGCCCACATCCCGTTGATCTGTGCGGCCACGTCGCCGGCGGCGCGTCCGGTGACGTCGATCACCGCGTCGGCGGGAAGCCGCCGCATCCACGTTTCCTGGCGCTTGGCGAGCTGGCGCGTCTTCGTGATCGCGCCGGCCACGTCGCCGCCCAGCAACTCCGCGAACCCGACGGCGGCGCGGGCGGTCGCGCTGGCGCCGGCGCGATCGGCGCGCCGCACCTCCTCGGCGACGCCGGCCTCAACCATCGCCGCCATCCGTTGCGCGGCGCGCTCCCGCAGTCGCGCGCGCTCCATCGTGAGGCCAACGAGCAACGCCGGGTGCCGTGTGTCGCGCGCCCAAAGTTCAGTGCCGCCCGCGACCTCGGCGTACGATCGGCCGGCGGCGAGCAGTTCGTGGGCGCGAACGACGCGTGTCGTGTCGGTCGGTGACACACTTGCCGCCGCCGCCGGATCGCGCTCGGCGAGTTCGGCGTGGAGCGCCGCGAGGCCACCCGGCTTCGCCGCTTGGTGCAGCAGCGCGTCGCGCAAGCCGGGCGGCGGCGGCGGGGCGAGCGTCAACTCGGTCAATGCCGCGCGGAGATACAGGCCGGTGCCGCCGACGACCAGCGGCGTGCGCCCGGCAGCGAGCGCCGCGTCGATTTCGGCGTGTGCGCGCTGCGCGTGTTCCGCGACCGACCAGGTGCGAGAAACCGGCAAGAATCCGACGAGCCGATGCTCCAGCGCGGCGCGTTCGGCCGCATCAGGCTGCGCGGTCAGCACCTCCAGTCCGGCGTAGACTTGGAGCGCATCGACGCCGATCGCCACCGGATCTTCGCCGCCGGCCCGCAACCGTTCGGCGACGGCGACCGCGACCGCAGTCTTGCCCACGGCAGTCGGCCCGAAAATCGCGATGATGGCTGGGCGCACCCGGCAAGTATCGCCCGGTGCGGTACCTTCGCGCCATGCAGCTGCGCGACTCGACGGTACTCCTCACTGGCGCAACCGGCGGCTTGGGGGCCACGATGGCCCGCGCGCTGCACGCGGCCGGCGCCAAACTGGTGCTCTCGGGACGCAACCGTTCGCTGCTCGATCCGCTCGCGGCGGAGCTGGGCGCGACCGCCGCGCCGTGCGATCTCAACGACCGCGATGGGCTGCGCGCGCTCGCGACCGACCACGGCCCAATCGACATTTTGGTCGCGAACGCGGCGGTGCCCGCGACCGGCGCGCTGGAGTCGTTCGCAGAAGCCGAACTTGACGCGATCATCGGCGCGAACCTGACGGCGCCGATCCAGCTGTCGCGGGCGCTGCTACCGCAGATGATCGAGCGGGGCCGTGGGCATATCGTGGTGATTTCGTCGCTCGCCGGCAAGGTCGCGAGCCCCGGCGGATCGATGTACTCGGCAACGAAGTTCGGTTTGCGGGGCTTCGCGTTCGGCGTGCGCCAGGATCTCGACGGGACCGGCGTCGGCGTGTCGGTCGTCTCCCCCGGCTTTATCCGCGACGCCGGCATGTTCGCGAAGTCGGGCGCTGAGGATGCGTTGCCGCCGGGCGTTGGCACCAGCACGCCGGCCGACGTGGCGCGCGCCGTGATCGACGCGATCGAGCATGATCGCATGGAGGTGACGGTCGCGCCGCTGCCGATGCGGCTCGGCTCGGCGCTTGGCGTGGCGTTCCCGCGCGTGGCGGCCGCGACGCAGCGGCTCAGTGGCGCGAAAGAGATCTCGGGTCGCATGGCCGACGGACAGACGGAGTTTCGCGTATGAGTTCAGCGTCAGCGCCGCGCGAGTCGGCCGTCGGTCGCGCGATCGACCTGCTGCGTAACCCCGTTGGCGCGCGCGCCACCACCGCCGGCTATCTCGACACCCTCCCCTCGCAGCGCGCGGCGCCGCGCGGTCTGGCTCGCCGCGCGATGCATGCCGGTCCGTTGCCACTGATCTACGAGGCGGCCTGGCGCCCAGTGCTGTTCACGGCATTCACCGGCCGCACGACCGCGCAGGAAGAGCGGCTGATGCTCGACGGGCTGCGGCCGTGCGTCGGCGATACGGCGCTCGATATCGCGTGCGGCCCCGGAAACACGACGCGGCGGCTTGCCGGCACGGTCGGCCACGAGGGACTCGTCATCGGCCTCGACTACGCAGAGGGAATGTTGGCGCGGGCGGTGCGCGACACTGCGCAGGGGAACGTCGCCTACCTGCGCGGCGATGCCGAGCAGCTGCCGTTGCTCGACTGCACCGTCGACCTCGTTTCCTGCTTCGGTGCGCTGTACATGTTCGCCGATCCCGGTGCGGCGATCGAAGAGATGGTCCGCGTGCTGCGTCCTGGCGGCCGCATCGCGCTGCTGACGACCTGCGGACGCGGACCGGGCGCCGCCCGCGCGATCGTGCGCGCCGGCCAACGACTCAGCGGCCTTGAGATCTTCGAGCCGGACGCGATCACGAGCCAACTGCGGGCGCTCGGTGTCGTGCGGCTCCAGCAGCACGTTCGCGCATTCTCGCAGCTGGTGATCGGCGAACTGCCGGCAGCATAACGGCGCGATTGCACGGCGTCGCTGGCGGCGAGTGCTCCGGCTCTGCACGTGGCGCGCCGCCCACGCTCAGCCGGCAAAGGCGAGGAGGTGCAGGCGCGACTCGCCGACCTGCTCGGGATGGAACGAGGTGCCGACGATCACGCCGCTGCGGACGGCGACGACCGACCGCTCCGCGCTGGCTTCGGCGCCTTCGTGCGGCACCGTCGCCAGCACCTCGATCCCGCTGCCGCGGCGCGTCACGCGCGGCGCGCGGATGAAGACCGCGCGCACCGGGCCACCGGCGACGCCGGCCACGTCAAGCTCGCACTCAAACGAATGCAGTTGCGCGCCGAAGGCATTGCGCTCGCAGTGTAGATCGAGCACGCCGAGATGATCGTCGTCGAGCAGAATCAACCCGGCGCAGGTCGCGAGCACCGGCAGGCCGCCGGCGATCGCATCGCGCAGCGGATCGGCAAGTCCCTCGCGCGCAATACCGAGCGTCATCGTGGTCGATTCGCCGCCCGGCAAGACCAGGCCGTCAAGGCCGGCGAGCTGCGCCGGTACGCGCACGCGCCGCACCTCAGCGCCAAGCGACGTCAGGATCTCGGCATGGCTGCGCACGTCGCCCTGAAGCGCGAGAATGCCGACCGTGCGGCCGGTCAGCCGACGCTCGCAGGACACCGCCGCGTCAACGCCAGCGTGCCGCCGTGCGCCGCTCACCAGCCGCGGCCGGCAAGCGTCGCGTGCTCCGGCAGCGAGCGAACCTCAATCGAGTCCATCGCGGCGCCGAGCCCGGTGCTGGCCGCCGCCACGCGCTCAGCATCATCGAAGTGCGTCGTCGCCTCGACGATCGCGCGCGCCCGGCGGGCCGGGTCGCTGCTCTTGAAGATGCCGGAGCCGACGAAGACCGACTGCGCACCAAGCTGCATCACCAGCGAAGCGTCGGCCGGGGTCGCGATCCCGCCCGCACAAAACAGCGGCACCGGCAGTTCGCCGCGCGCATGCACCTCGCGCACCAGATCAAGCGGCGCACGCAGCTCCTTGGCTTCCGAGGAAAGCTCCATCGGCGTCAGCGCTTGGAGGCGTTTGATGGCGGTCGTGATCTCGCGCAGATGCCGCACCGCTTCGACGACATCGCCGGTACCTGCTTCCCCCTTGGAGCGGATCATGACGGCACCCTCCGAGATCCGCCGCAGCGCCTCACCGAGATTCGTCGCGCCACAGACGAACGGCACCCGAAACGCATGCTTATCAATGTGGTTGGCGTGATCGGCCGGGGTGAGCACCTCGGATTCGTCGATGAAGTCGACCTCCAGCGCTTGCAGGATCTGCGCTTCGGCGAAATGGCCGATCCGCACCTTCGCCATCACCGGAATCGACACGGCCTGTTGGATCTCCCGGATCATTGCCGGATCGCTCATCCGTGCGACGCCGCCGTCGCGTCGAATGTCAGATGGCACGCGCTCCAGCGCCATCACTGCCACCGCCCCAGCTTCTTCGGCGATCCGCGCCTCTTGCGGGGTGACGACATCCATGATGACGCCACCGCGAAGCATCTCGGCCAGGCCGACGTTGGTCCGGAACGTTGCTTCTTCGCGCATCGCGCTTGAGTC
The DNA here is from genome assembly GCA_047604965.1 of Patulibacter sp. Lineage (GTDB taxonomy): Bacteria > Actinomycetota > Thermoleophilia > Solirubrobacterales > Solirubrobacteraceae > JAGIBJ01. Next base: position 20,152 of record JASGGQ010000011.1, read on the forward strand.
TAGATGAGTGATTCCCCGGCCGCGCGCTGCGCCAGCACGCCGCCGAACGCTCGATCTTCGGGAGGAAAAACGCGATGCGGCAGCGCCCGTTCCACCAACGACAGCGGGGCGCGAGCCGTCCGGCCCTGCGCCCCGTCACGACGTCGGCGTTGGCGTTGGCGTTGGCGGCAGCGCGCTACTTCAAACGGTAGGCACGCACGCGGTCGTCGAAGCCGGTGGTGTCACGCGAATACACGCCATGCGCAAGCCCCTGAAGCATCGACAGCAGGCCAACATGGGAGCGAACATAGGCCGGTGAATCGCTGGAATAGAAGAGCGTCGTATTCGCCAACTGCGCGACTTCCGACAACGTGGCATCAACGAGCGCGATCGCGCGGCCACGGCGGTGACGCGCGAGCTTCATGGCACGTACGACGAGCGGATGCGGCCGACCGGCCGACAGCGCGATCAGCAACGTGCTCTCATCGATCCGCGCCAGTCGCTGGAGCGACTCCTGGGAGGCCGATGCAACCACCTCGACGCGGAGATCGAGCAGCATCAGCAGATGGCGCAGGTACGAGGCGAAGAACGCCATCTGGTCGGTCCCGACGACCACGATCCGTTCAGCGTTTGCGATCGCTTCGATCGTACGCTCGACATCCTTGCGCGACAGCCGGCGGGCGGTTGTCTCAAGATTCTGGTGGTCTTGTGCGAGCCCATCTTCAAACGGCGAGCGGTCGAGCCCAAAGAGCGGACCGGCGGCTTCGACGGCCACGCCGGGCTCGTGACGGCGGCGGTATTCGTCGCGGGCGGAGCGCTGCAACTCGGGGTACCCCTCGAAGCCGAGCGCCTGCGAGAAGCGCACGACAGTGCTCGATGAGGTGTTGGCGCGGCGAGCCAACTCTTCGGCAGTCTGGAAGGCCACTTCGTCGAGGTGGTCGACGATGTACTGCGCGACATCGCGCTGCGACCGCGAGAACTCGTCGAAGCGCGCCAGGATGTAGTCGCAGAGACTCTGCGGCGCCGTGGAGGGGATCGTCATCACTGAGGTCATTGGCGCCTCAACGATTCGACGATCCCGGCCGCGCTCCTGCTCGACATCTCGAACTCGCCCGAGTGACCAGCCGACGGTGCGCAGCGCGCACCATCCCTGCCTGTGCCCGACGGCGTTTGGCAGGCCGCAGGCGACGCGCCCGCAAGAGCAGCGATACTTTCCCATCGAGGGCCGATAGCTCAGCGGTAGAGCAGCGGGCTCATAACCCGACAGGCGCCGGTTCGAATCCGGCTCGGCCCATCGCACGCGGCGGATCTCTCCTGCGTGGCGACTGCGGACCGGGTCGCCACGGCGAACCGCCGCCGGAGAGCACTACGGTGCCAGCAGCACCGCGCCGCGCCCACCGGCAAGCGTGACCGACGTCACCTTCGTGCCATCGATTCGCTTCCAGCTCTTGCCAAGCGCGATCGTCTTCGTCGCGGCGTGCAGCGGGTTGAGCAGCACCAGCCCGTGCTGGAACTCCCGTGTAAACACTCCGTCGCTGCGGCGCGTACGCTCGTCGAGCGCGGCACCGATGCGCACGTCCCACCCGGCCCACCACTGGCCAGCCGGCAACGCCATCTCACCGACCGCGTCGATGCCCTGATCGACCAGGAAGAAGCCGGCGAGATTGTACTCCCACGCGGCAACGCCCACCCCAGCGGAGTCGAGCGTCACCGGGATGTCGCGGTCGTGCATGCGGTCGATGAACTGCATAAACGCGTCGGTCGAGAAGGTGTCACGGGGCGCGTAGCCGGCGGTCAGACCATCGTCGTTGAAGCCGCGTTCGAGGTTGAGACGGTCGACGGCACCGTAGGCCCGCGAGATCAGCGGGTCGGAATCGCGACCGACCGGCGTTCCGCCGAACCACAGTACGTTCGCGACGAGCTGCGTGCCGGGAATCTCGCGCCGGATCTGTTCGAGGAACTCGGCGATGTAGCGACGCCAGTTCAGATACGTCATCTGCTGCCCGGTCCGCGGGTCGACCGGATACGCCTGGGCGCCGGTCGCGTCGCCAACCCGGATGTCGACGTTCGCATCGTCGATCCACAGCCCGGAGTACCCCTTCGCCAGCGCCTCCTTGGCCTGCGCAATCCAGGTGGACCGGAAACTCGGCGAGCCGATATCACCGGCGTACTGCGGGCACGGCCCGGGGTTGCAGCCCCAGTCGATGTACAGCGGATTGCCGGCGGCATCCTTGAGCACCCACTCCGGGTGGCTTTCGAGCGTCCCCGTGTCCTCGCGGTAGATCGCGTACAGGTCCTTGTACACGAGCGTCGGCGGCGACCATGCGAGGAACTGGTCGTAGAACGGCGTCGTGGTACTGACACGCCAGAAGTGCTGGCGCACGAACGCGCGGCGATCGGCATCGGCGTTCACCAGCCAGCTATCCCAGTCCGAGCGCAGGCGCGCAACGAAGCGGGCGTTGCCGGTGCCCGTCGGCGGACCCTCCGCCAAGCCGTTTGCTGCGCCGTCGGAGAGCGTCGAACTGCTCGTGTTGCGCACGACGACCTTGCTTTTGAGCGTCACCTTGTAGCTGCGGCCAGCGACCTTCAACCGCCCGGTTGCCGTGAGCCGGTAGGTGCCGTCGGCAAAAGCGCTGGTCTTCCACGTACAGCTGACCTTCTTGCGGCCTTTGATCTTGAGCGTCTTGGTCTTCGGGCGTTTCGTCGAAAGCGGCCCCTTCACGGTCACCTTGAGCTTCGACGCCGCCTTCGGATAGCGGATCAGACACTTCGAACCGCTCAGCGTGCCACGCACCGTGCCGCCTTTCGGTGCCGAGATCGCCGCCTTCTTCAGCAGTTTCGGTGTCGCCGCCGGCGCCACGCCTGGCACGGCGGCCACCATGCCGAGCAGGGCAACGAGCAGGAGCGCGCATTGGCGGACGGCGACGACCGGAGCACGCGCGCCCCGCTGGATCAAGACGAGCATTCGCGGAGGGTATCGGCCCGCCACGCGGCAAGCGCCCCCACAACCGGCCGACGCCGACGTTGCGTGAGCCGGCACACAGAGGCAAGGCCGATCACCGGCCGCCGCGCGACACCACGATGCGTGACAATGGCGCGATGCGTTCTGCCGCACCGAGCACCGGCGACTCCAACGGCATCAGAGGCGCTCAGAAGCCCGGTTCGACGACCGCCGCCGAGCACGCCGGCACCACAACGACCGACCGACCGCTGCGCGTTGCGCTCGGCTCGTTCGGCGAGGCCGGCCACACCTTCCCGATCATGGCGCTCGCGCGCGAGCTGCGGCGGCGGGGCCACGACGTGCTGGTGCATACGTGGGATCGCTGGCAGCCGGAGATCGAGTCGGAGGGGCTGCGGTTCGCGCGCGCCCCGCAGTACGCGCTCGACCCCGCGACCGGCACCTACCTCGAGCCGTACGAGGCGGTGCGCCGCGCAGTGCTCGACAGCGAAGCCGACTTCCGGCGCTTTGCCCCCCAGGTCGTCGTCAGCGACGTGCTGAGCCTGACCTCGGCGTTGATCGGCGAGCGGCTCGGCGTGCCGTCGGTGACGCTGATCCCGCACGTCCACCCCGTCAGCGAGCCGCAGATGACGCCGTACTCGACCGGCATGCGCCCCCCGCGCACACCACTTGGAGCGGCGTTCTGGCAGCGCATGCACCGGATGACCGACGCCGGCTACCGTCGCGGCGAGCAGGAATACGATCAGCTCCGCGCCCAGCTTGGCCTGGCGCCTGCTCCGGGTCCGATGCCGACGCTGTCGCGCGAGCTGACGATGGTCGCGACGCTGCCGCAGCTTGAGCTGCCACGGAGCTGGCCGCGCTGGATGCGGGTGACCGGCCCGCTGCTCTGGGAGCCATCCTCCCTGCCGACCGCCGTGCCGCCCGGCCCGGAGCCGCTGGTGCTCGTCGCGCCGTCGACCTCCAAAGATCCCAACCAGCGCATGCTGCGGGCGGCGATGCGAGGGCTCGCCGATCAGCCGGTGCGGGTACTCGGCACGTCGAACCGGCGCCAGATCGCCGAGCCGCTGCTGGTCGGGCGCCGCAGCCGGCTCGTGGAGTGGTGCAGCTACGCGCAGGTGATGCCACAGGCCGACATCGTGATCTGCAACGGCGGCCACGGAACGGTGGTGCGGGCACTGGCATCGGGGTGCGCGGTGCTGGTGGTGCCGGACGACGGCGATCAACGCGAGAACGCGCTGCGCCTGTACCTCTCCGGAGCCGGATTGCGACTGCCGCGCCGCTGGGCGACCGCCCGTTCGCTGCGGCTTGCGGTGCGCCGGTTGCTCGACGACCCCCAGTATCTCGCACGCGCAGGCCAGCTCGGTGCATGGTGCGCCGCCAATCCCGGCGAGCGACGCGCTGCCGATCTCGTCGAGCAGGTCGCCAGACGGGAGATCGCGGCCATCGGAGCTACTGCGCAGTAGCTCCTACCGACGCTGCGACGCAGAGAACCCTGGAGGCGTTGGCGTGGCGTCGCGACCAGCCGCGTCGGCGTGCGGGTCGACGCCCTGTTGCGGCTCGGGGCTCGGGTGTTGTGGGCGCGCCGGAGTCGTGGCGGCGGCCGGCGTAGCGGCGGTCGGGCCTGGCAGCTGCGCGGCCGGGCGCGTGGCGCTGCGGAAGCGCGCGTACATGGGGATTTCGATCCTGGTTCGCAGCAGGTGCGCCAACGCCAGGCTGATCCCGACCATCACGAGGCAGGCGATGAGCGCTTCGAGCGGCGTCCATGTCGGTTGCCCGATCAGGTGGTAGCCGCCATAGACGACCGACCAGTGGACCATGTAGAGCGGGAATGACACCTCGCCAGCCCAGATCAGCGGGCGTACGGCCCACCGACTTGGCGTGCCTTCCAGGTCGGCTTTGGCGGAGTAGAGCACGCCGATGATGATCGCGGGGACCATCGCCGCGACGAATCCGAATGGCGCGGGAAGCACCCAGCGCACGGCGGCGTAGCCCGCGATCAGGCTGCCGTAGACGACTGGCCGCAGCCCGCTCGGCAATTGGCCGGCGATCACGGTGCGCGCCAGCAGGATCCCGAGCACGAAGTCGAGCAGACGGGCGGGCGGGCAGACGACGATCGCAAAGTATTGGATGCGCGAGTAGGCGGTGCCAGTTTCGGTGACGAGGTGACCTGCGGGCACAAGTTGGCTCACCAGCACCGCCCAGAGCACGATCAGTGCGGCGACGCCCCAGAGCGCGCGGTGCAGGTGCCGTGCTGGGAGCCTCCACGCAATCGGGAGCAGCAGCGGAAAGAGCAGGTAGAAGAACGCTTCGACGGAGAGCGTCCACGATGGCGTGTTGGGGCCCCAGAAGATTTCGAGCTGCGGGACCCAGACGTTGACCAGCGCGAGACTCGGCAGCATTTTCCACAGTGCGCCGGAAATGCCGGCGGCGGCGCCGACGAGCATCGCGATCGTCCACGTCGCCGCGTGGACCGGGTAGAGACGCGCGAGTCGCCGCCGCCAGAAAGCCCCGGCGCCGACTCGCCGGTCGGCCGTCCAGGTCAGCACGAAGCCGCTAAGAACGAAGAAGCCGCTGACGCCTGCAACGCCGAGCGGTTCGAGGAAGCGGTCGACCTGCACGTTGAGGTGGTGGTCGCGCAGGGGGTGCAGCAGCGCGACATGCCCGACGAGCACGACCAGCGCACCGAGGCCGCGGAGCACCGTCAGGCGGGGCAACTCGGGCCGGCGCCCACGTCGTACAGGCGGCGCGCCCTGGCAGGAGCATGTGGCGGACACCGCCCCATCCTTTCAGGCGCGGCGCCCCACGACGCACATTGCCGTAGTCTCGTACGTTCGGGCGCGGCAGTTTGTCTGCCGCCGCCCGGTAGTACCAGTGATCGTGAGACACGCGCGTTGCGTCAATCAGCGATCACACCGCTTGGAAGGACGCCACATGGCAACCGGAACCGTCAAATGGTTCAGCGACGAGAAGGGCTTCGGCTTCATCGCCCCTGACGAATCGGGCAAGGATCTCTTCGTCCACTATTCCGCCCTTCTCGGCGACGTTCGATCGCTGCGTGAAGGCGAGAAGGTCCAGTTCGAGACCGAGCAGGCCGCGAAGGGTCCGGCGGCAACGCAGGTCCAAGTACTGAGCTAGCTGACCGCTCAGCCGCGCGCTGCGCGCGGGCAGTGTGCTGCCCGCAGCGCCGCCGCGCTGCGGCGGCGCCGTCAGTGAGTCATCTCGTGCATCGTGCCGGCGGTGCCGGCGGCGTCATCGGCCGCCGTGCCGTACCAGTCGGCCCGCCAGTTCGCCATCTCCTCGATCTCAGCCTGCTGGGCGTCGACGATCGCGGTGGCGATCGCCGACAGCCTCGCGTCGGCGCCGCCGCGCAGCTGCGCCTTGGCCATCGCGACCGCACCGGCATGGTGCACCGTCATGTCGTCGATGAACGCCTGGTCGAACCGGTCGGCGTCGGCAAGCGTCGACATGTCCATCGACATGCCCATCTGATTCATCGCGAGTCCAAGTGTCGCCGCGTCGCCAGCCATATCCGAACTCTCGCCGGCCCCGATCGCCTGACCGATCGCGCTCAGTTTGGCGATCTCCTTGCGTTGGGTGGAGATGATCGCCCGTGCGAGCCGCTTGATCTCGTCGTGCTCGGCATGTGCGCCCGCGATCTCCGCCATCTCAACCGCCTGCTGATGGTGCGGAATCATCTGTCGCACAAAGGCCTGATCGACGGCGCGTGGACTCGTTGCTGTCGCGCTTCCCGTCGAGGTTGCGTGGTGCTGGTGGTCGCTGCCGCAGCCGGCCGTTGCGACACCGAGTGCCAGCGGCAGCAGTAGCGCGGTCGCCGCGATGCGGCCGAGGGTGAGGGTCATGGTTGTCTCGTTTCGGTCGTGCGGCGCGTCGGCGCACCGGCCAATGCGCGACATCGCCGGGCAAAATCTAGATGATCGACGCGATGCCAGGGCAGCGCGTCTGCACGCGGCTCGCATGCGACGATGTGCTGATGGCGCCTGGACCGCAGTCGATTCACGAGCTGAGCTACACCAGCAACACCGGAGCGACGGTCGAGCTCTCGCAGTACGCAGGCAAGCCGCTGCTGATCGTCAACACCGCCACCAAATGTGGGCTCGCGCCCCAGCTGCGCACGCTGGAGCAGTTGCACGAGCAGTACGGGCCGCTCGGCCTGACGATCATCGGCTTTCCCTGCGGGCAGTTCGCCAACCAAGAGCCGGGTAACGACGACCAAATCGCCCATACCTGCCAGCTGAACTTTGGCGTGACCTTTCCGCTGGCGAGCAAGGTCTGCGTGAACGGGCCGAGCACCGACCCAGTGTTCCGGTTCCTCAAAGCGAAGAGTTCCGGGCTGCTCGGCTCGCGGATCAAATGGAACTTCACGAAGTTCCTCGTCTCTCCCGATGGCACCGCGGTCAAGCGCTTTGCGCCGCAGGTCAGTCCGAAGCAGATTGTGCCGCTGATCTCACCGTGGCTCACCGAGCCGCTCTCGAACGCCGAGCACTGAACCGCAAGACGCCGCCCTACCCGCCCTACCCGCCCTACCGCTGCTGAGCAGCGCGCCGATCATTCGCCTGAAAATCCACGACTTTGGGCGCCTTTGATGCTCCGGGCGCCGGGTCAACGAGCCGCAACGCATCGCCGCTTCCAACGACGCGCCCCGAGACGAAACCACTGCCCTCGACGCCGGGCAGCTGGCTCGCGATCGCGAAATCAACGACACCCTCCTGCTCAGCGGCCAGCTGCTGAACGCGCGCGGTATCGGTGACCGTCACCTCGTAGTGCCCATTGGCATCGGCCTGCGCAGTCGCGACGACATACGTCTCCATGTCCTTGCTCACGTCGTCGGGCATCGCCGTCACGAACATCGGACCGGAGATCGGACGCCCCGACTTGTCGGTGATGGTCCCCGTGAAGAACGGCCAACCAGAGGTGGAGTCGACGGTGGCGCCAGGGCTGGAGCTGGAGCCGGCGTGATGGTCCGAACCGGAGCCGGGAATCAGCATGGTCGCGGCGACGCACGCGACGACGACCACTCCCACCAGCAGGAGGGCAGCGCGACCGCGAGTCGGCCGGATGCGGCTATTTCGGGTTCTCATCGACCGGTCTCCTCGTCGAGTCGGGTGGAAATCAGCAGTCGCGTGCCAATCGCCAGGAGGCCGGCCCCGCGTGGCACCGCCTACCAGTCGCCGGAGGTACGGTCATACCACTGATCGAGTTGTTTGTCGGATGGCGGGTCGAGTGGAGCGTCGCACATTTTCTCGGGAGTGCCTTTCGGGCGCGCGCAAGCGGCCCAGGAGTTCGTGATGATCCGGCGGTAGCGCTTGTTACCGACGCGGTATCGCAACTCGACGAAGTCAAACCCGTAAGTTCCCGAACGCTTGGCGCGCACAAGGAACACAATATTCGTGCCGCCGATCAGTTCGCCTTTTCGATCCGGAGGCGCATGAAATCCCCTCACCGGCTGAAGGAGTTTGCGCGGATAGATCTCGTCATCCGGCCACCAGTGCATGCCCCCCCCAGACTGCCGCGGACGTTGTTTGCCGAGCGCGTACGTTCGGAGCAATTCCAGGCCAGCCGGCAGTCCAAGCGGCCGCGCGGCTTCGAGCACTACGGCCTGATGCCCGTAGTTCAGCACCTGATAATCACCAGCGACAGCAATGTCGCCGGTAACGATCGGTACCGCTGTTCCCGCCCATCCTGGCTGGTCGAGTGGTCCGCCACGGTGAACCGAGGAACGCCAAACGAGCCAACCGGCGAACGCGCCAACGGCAACCGTCGCTGCGACACCCAGCAGGATCTTGTTGCGCGATAGCGACCGGCGCATTAGTGGCGGGTGCCGCTGTAGATGCGTCCGGCTTCCCAGATCGGCTGCTTGCCATCTTCGCCGCACACGCGATGCTGCTTATTGCCCCTGCCGCCGAAGTGATACTCGATGATGACGTTGTCAGAGAAGCCGCTCTGCGCGGTCAGCGAAGCACCGAAAGCATTCACCGCCCCATTCCATCTGATCGCACTCTGCTTGGCCGTCCGAGCACGCGCATTCGGCGGGTAGGACTTAACGGCGCGGTCACAGCGGTCAAGCGCCTTGGCTTGCTTGATCACATCTCGCGCACCGCCGTCCCAGTTGGTCGGACGAATCGTGGTGCGCTCGTAACCACTAAACCCACACCAGATCTTCTCGGTCGTCTTGGTGTACTCGAAGCCGGTCTGCAACTTGCGCGCCCACCGCCGCTTGGCCGGCGGGAACCCGATCTCACCGGAGTTCGTCATCTCTTTCGTCGCGCTGATCTCCCAACCGCCGTCCGCCGTGGCTTGCGCGACGCCGATCGTCGTCTCGGCGTGATGCGAACGACCGTACGTGAACGTCGCGACGGTTCCGTCGTTGTACGCGTTGTTGAGCTCGCCGATGATCGTCCACTTCGAAATGCTTTTGACGCTCTCAATACCGGTCTTCATGCACATCGCCACCTGCTGACGAGACGCAAGCGGTTCGGCCAGCGTCAGCGCCCCGCCCATCCGCGTCGCGACCCGCCGATCGTTCGCCTGAAAGTCCACGACCGGTGGCCCAGCGCTCGCCCGTCGTGCCGCAGCCGCATCCAACGATGAGTCAACGAGCCGCAAGTCGTCCCCATCTCGCACCACACGCCGTGAGACGAAGCCGCTGCCCTCCACGCCGGGAAGCTGGCTCGCGATCGCGAAATCAACGACACCCTCCTGCTCGGCGGCAAGCTGCTTGATCCGCGCAGCATCGGTCACCGTCACCTCGTAGTGCCCGTTGGCATCAGCTTCCGCAGTGCCAACGGTAAAGGTCGCCCTGTACTTGCGCATGTTGTCCGGCATGGCCGTCACGAACATCGGACCGGAGATCGGATTCCCGGCCTTGTCGGTCAGCGTGCCCGTGAACAACGGCTCGCTCGCAGCAGCAGGCGCCGCGAGCGTTATCGCGCCCATGGCGCTCAATGCGGCAATGCGCAGACGCAGGCGCACGCGGGGAGTTTGGGCCATCGTGGGAGTCATCGGCGGGTCTCCTCGTCGAGTCGGGTGGGGATCGACAGTCGCGTGCCGATCGCCAAAATGTCGGGGTTGGCGCTCTGAATGCGAGCGCGGTTCATCTGCCAGAGCACGGCCACAGCCCGTGCGACCTGCACCTCCGGCGCGCCGGGGGCCAGCGCGTCCACGGCGATGCTCCAGAGCGATTCGCCCGACCGCACGACGTGCCCTCGGGCACGGCCGCTCCGGGGTTCGGCGGCGAGCGAGTCCGCAGAGGTCGCGGGTGCTGTCGTCACGGCAGCGGCGACGCCAACGGGAGAGGCCGACCGTTGCGGGGCGCTCGCGTCCGGCGCCGTCGTACGAGGCGCTGGCGCGCTGTGCTTCGAACGCGGGGCGCGGCGGTCTTCTTGCGCCGCGCCCCGATCGGGCGCATGGCTCGGGGCTGGCGTCGGAGCGGGAGTTGGCGGAAGAGAAGAGGTGAACGCGACTTGCGGAACGGGCGTCGCACTCGGTCCAACGTTCGGTGTGGGCTCCGGCTCAAGCGCTACTTCCGGCGTCGACTCTGGCACGGCAGTCGGCGTCGGTGTCGACGGCGGGGCGGGCGTCGACGATAGTGCAGCCGTCGCATCCGGCGTTGGCGTTGCAGCAATCTCCAGAGCGGGGGTCGGCGCTGGCACGGCGGGCGCCGGCTCCGCCTCCGGCGTCAGATCCGGCGTCGGCTCGGGAGTGACGGGCGTCGGCTGAGGCGTCGGCTCGGGCTCGCCTCCCCCATCGCTGTCTTCCGGGGTCTCCGGATCGTCCTCATCACCGGTTGTCGGCTCGGCATCCGGGTCGACGTCGGCCTCCCCGCCCGGGTTCGGCGGAAGCTTGATTACGGTCTTCGCGATGGCTGGCGCGGCGAGCGTGTGCGCAGCGAGCGTGATGCTCAGCAACGCGGTCGCACCGGTTCGCGACCAGCCCCTCAAGGTCATCATCATCGGCGACCCTAACATTTCACTTTTCTGACTGACCCCCCGAAAAGTGACGGCCCATCAGTAACAGCAGGGCCGACCCTGGCTATAACCAGCAACGACGCGCCTTCTCATGCCACCTGTGACACTGGGCACGCTACATGCGGCGACTGTGTGCTTATTCCGCGCTTCGCGCACGCGGCAATGTGGCAACGACTACGGTCGGCCTGGGTCGCGGCCACGCAGCCGTTCGATCTCGCGGCGGTCGCGCTTCGTCGGCCGGCCGGTGCGCGCATCACGCTGCACGAACGCGGCGTTCAACTCATCCGGTTTCGGCGCCGGCGTGTGATCGACGACGCACTCTGCGGCGATCACCGCACCGACGCGCTTCTCGATGATTCGCGTGACTTCCAGCTCACGCACGCGGCTGCCGGCGCGCGCCTTCACGCGGTCACCGATCCGGACGGTGCTCGCCGGCTTCGCGGGATGATCGTTGATTTCAACATGGCCGCCACGGCACGCTTCGCTGGCGAGCGCCCGCGTCTTATAGATGCGCACCGCCCACAGCCAGCGGTCAATTCGCGTCTGTTCACCGGACATCACCGCCCATCGTACGCCGCCCACCTGCGCAGCCCGACCAAGCTCGTCTCAGTGACAGCATCAACCGGGGCGAACACGCCTCTACGCAGGGATTTCCACGTGCCTCCCGGCCGGCGTAGCGACGCCGCACCGCGTGACGCCGGCCACTCGGCTAGCCTCGACCGGCCCAGAAAGCCCGTAACCACGGGCGATCCGCCGCCAAGCCATGTAGCTTGGGGCACCCGTAGATCCCGAGGAGGTTCTCAACTCATGGCTCTGACCAAGCAGGAACTCATCGCCAAAGTCGCCACTGACGCCGACGTCAGCCAGGCGCAGGCCAAGTCCGTCGTCGACGCAACCTTCGAGGCGATCACCGCCGAATTGCAGGGCGGTGGCGAAGTCGCCGTCAGCGGCTTCGGCAAGTTCTCCGTCAGCAAGCGCGCTGCACGCGAAGGCCGCAACCCGGCCACCGGCGAGACGATCAAGATCGCCGCCAGCAACGGCGCGAAGTTCTCGGCTGCCGCCGCACTCAAGAAGGCGCTCAACTAGCACCGCTTCGTCGCTGCGCGCCGCACCCCCACGGGAGGTGGCGCGCAGCACAACGCTTCCCGTGCTTCGATCGCCCGCATCGGCAACCGGAGCGCGGCGACCGTTACGCCCGCTTACGCCGAGCCGGCGCCGGCGCAGGCGACCAGCTCCTCGGCAAACCGCGCAAGGCGCCCGCCTTGCCACGCCAGCGGAGATTTGCCGTCCGCTTCGACTTCGAGTCGCGCATTTGGCAGCACCGCCGCCCACCGCTCCGCGACGGCAAGTGGATGACTCGGGTCGACCGCGTCACGGCTGCCAACCACGATGCTCGGCGATTGGATCGTCGCGAGCTCCGCCAAGTCGTCGAACGGCGACGAACGCGGGACACCCTGGAGCGCATCGGCCACCGCCGACAGCTGCTCGTGGCGACCGAGCCGCTGGCGGATCGCAGCCCCCACCGAGGCGCGCAGCGCCTCCGGCAGGAGCTCCAGCTGCGAGGCGCGCACGAAGGCGTCGATCGGATCCGGCCCGCGCAGCGCTGCCGCGAGACGATCCCACGGGGAGCGATCCCCCATCCCGATGCCCGGCAGGTGCGCCGGCGTGATCAGCACCAGTCCCGCGACGCGCTCGGGCCGGTCGATCGCGTACCGCACTGCGGTGTGCGCGCCCATCGAGATACCGAGCAGCACCACCCGCCGGTCGCCTGCGGTGGCGTCGACGACGGCACCGAGATCGTCGGCGAGTCGCGCGTACGTGTACCCGCCGGCGCCCCCGTCGGGCGACGGGTTGGAGCGACCGTGGCCGCGCGCGTCATACGCGACGTTCGCGATTCCGACACGCTCAAGATGCCGCGATCCCATCACCGTGTACTCGCGGGTCGCCGTCAACCCGTGCAGCATCACGAGCGCCGCCGGACCGCTCCCGGCCTGCGTCGCGGAGAGCGTCAGTCGATCGGCCGCGATGCACAGTTCGTCATTCACGGCGGTCACGCTACTGCGCGGCGGTCACGGCCGCGCCCGTTGGCACGGCGATCATGACGGCAGGACGTTGGCACCGCGATACCAGTCATTTGAATTCAGCTGCGTAATCAGCGGCGGGTCGCGCTGTTTGAATCGTCACCGCCCCAGCCGTCGCGTAGCCCGTTGTGCGCGCGCCAACGACGTACGCCATGAGGAAAGACGTTTGATGAGTTCCATCTCTGCGCCACTCGCGCGCCTCCTGCTTCGGTGCGCGAGTTTCGCGGCCTGCGTGCTGCTGTGCACCGCTGCCGCAGCCACAACGGCCGCCGCCGCTACGCCACGGCAGATCACCGTCATCATTCGCACTCCCGACGGCATCCCAGCGTCGGTGCAACTGCACGGAACGCAATCGACGACGGTCAGCAAGCCGGCCGTCGGCAAGAAGCTCACCTCCAAAGTGTCGCTACCGAGCGGGAAATACCGCGTGAAGGTGCCGGGGATTGTCTACCGTGGCATCTCGTACCTGCCGGTCAGCGTGCCGCGCTCGGTGCGCGCCAGCAAACACGCGGCGAGCGTCAGTATCACCTTCCGCAACGCCGCCGATCCGGGGCTCTCCGTCAGCAAGACCGACGCCTCCAGCATCACCCTCGCCTGGAAAGCACCGAAGAAGGCCACCATCGCGCTGCGCCGCGCCGAAGGCACCATCGCTCCGTCGAGCCGCAAATCCGGCACGCGCGTCAAGCTCACCGGCCCGGGCCGCTCGACCGTCGATGCCGGGCTTCAGGCCGGCACGACGTACAGCTACGCGCTCTTCGTGCGCTCGGGGCGCACGTGGCAACGGTCGATTGCGACGGCCGGCATCCCAGGCGGCGCTGCGGGCGCA
>JASGGQ010000012.1:0-32897 GCA_047604965.1 Patulibacter sp.
GCTGCTGACCGCGCTGCGGCTCTACGACGCGCCGGCCCCCGCGCTCGCGCCGGTCGCCTGGTGCGGCGTGCGCGGCGGCTGGGCGAGCCACCCGTTTATCGGCAGTTGCTCCCGGGCCAGCGGCACCTTGCAGCTGCATGCCGCGCACGCCGACGCACTGCGTGGATTCTGCGACCATGTGGCGCGCGCTGGGCGGCTGGGCGGCGCGGCCGGCTGGGCGCTGCGCCGCTTTGAACTGGCTTGCGAGCGCGTCGATCATGGGGAGGCGCTGACCGACGCACTGCTTGGCTTGCGCGCGCTCTTGGAGGCCGACCAGCCAGGCTCTGGACTGCTGCCCGAACGACTCGCGGTGCTCTGCGCCCGCCCGGAGCAGTCGAGTGCGCTGCGCGACCGCGCACAGCTGGCCCAGGCGATCGAACTGGCACTGATGCACGGCGAAGCGGTCGCCCAGGCCGACCTGCGCGAGATCGCCACCGAGCTACGCGGGCACCTGCGTGCGCTGCTGCGCGACATCGCGTGCGGTCATCTGCCGGCCGATCTGGTCTCCGTCGCCGATCGGCATCGCGCCGGTGTGCCGTTGCCGCCGCCGAATGCCGTGCCGGTCGTTCGCCGGGTCGCTGGCATGCCGCAGCTGACGGCCTCGCGTACCGTCACCGCGCCTGCCGCAGCATCGCAGGCCGAGTCGCCGGCCGCCCGACCGGCTGCACCGGCTGCACCGGCCGCGCCGGCCGCGCCGGCCGACGCGCCATTGGCTGCGACAGCCCGACCAGCCCCACCCGTTACCGCGACGCAAAAGGCCGCAGAGCCGCCCGCCGAACCGAGCGGCGATCCGATTGAGGCGCTCGATTTCGACCCGTTCGACGAGTTCGATGTGCTCGTCGATGTGCTCGACACCCGGATCGAGGTCGACGAGTCGCTGGCCGGGCTCGCGTCGACATCGACGGTACAGCCGCCGCCGGCAGTGCTCGGGCCGGTCGATCCGGCGCCCGGCCAGGTGACCGCTGCGCGGCTCGGCCTCTCCTCGGCCCGCGTGTCGCGGGCCGACGCGCGAGAGCTCACCCCGAGCGGCGAGCAGTTCGAGGAGGCATTCGTGCGTTCCTTCATCGAAGGGGCGCAGGATCGACCGGCTGGTGCCCCACGATCGCGCTCATTGGCCGGCTTGATCCGTCGGCGCGACGAGCGCTGAGGCGAGCGCACCGAGCAGCTGCTCGGGGCGCTCCTGCGCGGGCCGCTCGGCGAGTGGCAGCCACGGCTGCGGGAGCGAGCCAGCCGTCAGCACGGCCTGCTCGTGGGCGGCAATCGTCGCCAGCTGTCCGGCGCTGCTCGCGAGCCGTGTCAGTCCAGCGGCGTGCAGTTGTGCGGCGGTCGCCTCGAGCGTTCGGCCGTCGAGGCCGCCGCTGAGCGGTGCGCGGCGGCGATTGATGATCGTCCCGGCGATCGGGTGACCGCGGCGCAGCAGCTCGTCGGCCAGCGCGCTGGCGGTCGCGACCGGGGTTGTCGCCGGTGCGGTCACGAGGACGAACGCCGCCTGATCGCAGCGCAGCAGGTGTTGGGCGTGGTCGAGGTGTCGGCCGAGCGCTTCGCCGAACGGCCGCGCGGCATCCAGGAATGAGGCGATCTCGCCGAGCAGGTCAGAACCCCAGAGTCGCGTGAGCGCGCGACCCGGGCCGGGGATGCGGCCGAAGCGCCCGGCGAGTCCGCCGGCCAGCCCGATCGTGCGGACGGTGCGGCCCGCCAGCAGGCCGACGATCCGTTCGGGGCCGTCGAGCAGATCGAGCGCGTGCAGTGCCGGAGGGGTGTCGAGCACGACGACGTCATAGCCGGGGTCGGCGCAGAAGCGCTCTAGTTCGACGATCGCCATCAGTTCCTGCATCCCCGCGTCGCCGCCGGTCAGCTCCTGCGTGATGCGGCTGGCGAGCAGCCGCCGGCGGGCGTCCGGGTGGACATCCAACTGCTCGACGACGCGCCGGAAGCTGGCGGGCGCATCGAGCATCGCCGCGTCGAGTGCCGGTTCGCCGGGGAGCCGCACCGCCGACGGATCCGGGCCGAGGTCGTGTCCGAGCGCGTCGGCGAGCCGCCGTGCCGGGTCGACCGTGAGCACCAGCACGCGACGCCCGGCGCGCGCGAGCGCGAGGCCCAGCGCGGCGGAGGTCGTCGTTTTGCCGACGCCACCGGCGCCGGCCGCGACGATGACGCGCCGCTCCAGCAACCCACTCCACAGCCGGTCTGGCTCGGCGGTCATGCGGTGGGGGTGGCGTTGAGGGTGCGTAGGGCGTCGAGCACCGCGCCGACCGGTGCCTGTGGCTGTTCGGGGCTCTGAAGCGGCGGCCGGCCGGCGCGCCGCGTGATGCGGCCGAGCTGTGCGCGTTCGCTGCGTGCGCGCGTCGCGAGCTGGGCGAGGGCATCGGCGGTGCCGTCCGGCAGCGACAGCGCAGGAAGCTGGGCGAGTTCGCTGGCCGGCGGCGCAGGCACGGCGAGCCGGTTGGCGATGATGAGCTGCGGCGGCGTGCCGGTGCGGCGTTCGAGCGCGTCGACCAGGTCGAGCAGCTCTGCGGTGGCGAGCGCATCGCCGGTGGTCACGGCGACGATGCCGGTGATGGCCGGGCTCAGGATCCATGCGCCGAGCTGTTGCGAGCGGCGCGCGATCGGGCCGGCGGCGGCCGCGCGCTCGAAGCGGCCGGGCGCGTCGAGCAGCGCGAGCAGGTGGCCGGTCGCAGGCGCGTCGTAGATGACGTGATCGGATGCCTCCGCTTCGGCCAGGTGTCGCAGTTCGCCAATCGTGATCAGTTCGGCGAGGCCGGGGGTTGCGGCGGAGATCAAGCGAAACGCGCGGCTGGCACGCAGCGCCGACGCGAGCGGTCCGGGCAGGTGGTCGTCGAGGTAGCGGCGCAGTGCGGCGTCGCGGTCGAGCGGTCGTACCTGTACTCCGGCCGGGTAGATCGGTCTCGGGTGGGCCGGTGGGGCGTCGACTGGGTGGGCCAGCACGACCTGCCGGCCGAGTTCGGCGAGCCGTGCGGCGATCGCGCTCGCGACGGTGCTGCGGCCGACGCCACCTTTGCCGGTGACGAGCACCAGCGGCTGGGTGGGGAGGAGAGCGGAGGTACGACCGGGAGGGGCCATCGGCGTTCGGCGCGGCGTTCGGCCGTGCGTGGTCGCAGTCTATGGCGCAAGGCCGCGCGACGAGCGGCGCAGCGGGTCAAGCCGGCGGCGACATCGCGGCAAAGCCTCATGTTGAAGTCGAGGTTGATACTGATTGGGGGAGGAGAACGCCGGAGCAGCGCGAAACCCGCGCCGAGCCCCCGTCCCTGCTGACGATCTACGAGCTGTTGTGAGCCCCGCCACTACCATTACCTTCGCCAACCAGAAGGGCGGCGTCGCCAAGACCACGACCGCCCTCAACCTGGCCTGCGCGCTCGTCGAGTCCGGCCATCGCGTGCTGTGCATCGACATGGACCCGCAGGGCAACCTGACGATGAGCCAGGGGATCGACCCGGAAGATCTGCCGGTCTCGATCTACGACGTGCTGGTCGATGGCGTCGACATCCGCGAAGCGATCTACAAGCGCGAAGTCGACCTCGCCGTCGGCTCAATCGACTTGGCCGGTGCCGAGATCGCGCTGTCGTCGAAAATCGGCCGCGAGCGTGCGCTGACGAAGGCGCTGGCGTCGGTGCGCGACGAGTACGACTTCATCTGCATCGATACGCCGCCGAGCCTCGGGTTGCTGACGATTAACGCGCTCGCGGCGTCAAACAAGGTGATCGTCCCCGTGCAATGCGAGTATCTCTCCATGCGCGGCCTCGCTCAGCTGCAAAACACCGTTCGGATGATCCAGGAAGATCTCAACCCATCTTTGGAGATCGAGGGCATCTTGCCGACCTTGGTTGACACCCGCACGTTGCACGCCAAGGAGGCGCTCGAACTGCTCGAAGAGCATTTCGGTGATCGGGTGTTCGCGTCGCGCATTCGCAAAACCGTTCGCTTCGCGGAGGCACCAGTCCGCGGCATGTCGGTACTCAAGTACGACCCTACGGGCACGGCGGCCGGCGCCTACCGAGCCCTCGCCGAGGAGGTGCTCCATGGCCGCTAATTCGCCTGAGGAGCGTGCGCGACAAGCTCGCGCGAGCATGAAGGAAGGCCCGCTGGCCGAGCTGTTCCGCCGCACCGAGGAGCCGGCTGCCGGCTCGTCGGCGTCACCGCCCAAAGCGGCATCGGCGCGGCAGCACGATGCTCCGGTCGCGGCGTCGCATGAGGCGTCGCCGGCTCCGGCCGAATCGAATTTCACCAGCCAACGTCGACCTGAGGTGCGTGCCGCCATCAACGAGCGAGTCTTCAACCAGTCCACGCCGCGTGGTCTGGCTGGCCAACCCCTGATCAAAGTCGTCGGTGTCGGTGGGGGTGGCGTCAACGCGATCAACCGGATGGTTGATGCCGGTGTGACTGGGATGGAGTTCATTGCGGTCAACACCGATTTGCAGTCGTTGCAGACCTCCAGCGCCGATGTGACGATCCCGATCGGCGAGGTGCTGACGCGCGGACTTGGCGCGGGTGCGAACCCCGATACGGGCCGCGCGGCCGCGCTGGAGACGTACGAGGTACTCAAGGACGAGCTGCGTGGCGCCGACATGATCTTCATCGCCGTTGGCGAGGGGGGTGGCACCGGCACCGGTGCGGCGCCGGTCGTCGCGCGGGTTGCGCGGGAGCTTGGCGCGTTGACGGTCGCGATCGTGACCCGTCCGTTTGCCTTTGAGGGGATGAAGCGTGCGCAGTCGGCGAGCCGTGGGATCGATGCGCTGGTGGAGGAGGTCGACACGCTGATCGTCGTCCCGAACAACCGGCTGCTGGAGATCCTCGATCAGAAGACGTCGATGGTCGATGCGTTCCGCGTCGCCGACGACGTGCTGCGCCAGGGGGTGCAGGGCGTGTCGGACCTGATTACGAAGACTGGCCTCGTCAACCTTGACTTCGCCGACGTGCGGACGATCATGACCGACGCCGGGAACGCGCTGCTGGGCATCGGCGTCGGCACCGGCGAGAACGCCGCCGGCGTCGCGGCTGAGAAGGCCGTCTCCTCGCCGCTGCTCGAGACGGAGATCGACGGCGCCCAGAAGGTGTTGCTGTCGATCGTCGGCGGGGAGATGCTGTCGCTGTGGGAGATCAACGAGGCGGCGCAGGTGATTCGCGACGCGGTGCATCCCGACGCGAACATCATCTTTGGCGCGAGTATTGATCCGGCGCTGGGCGATCAGGTGTGGGTGACGGTGATCGCGACCGGTTTCGCGCCGCCTGCCGCGCCGCGTTCGGCGAGCCGCCTGGGGTTGCGCGAGCCGGCGGGGGAGCCGCGCGTGATGCGCCGCCCGCCGCTGGGTGACGAGTCGCGTGGCCGCGAGTCGCGTGGCGGCTTCGACGCCGACGTGCCGGAGTTCATTCCGCGCGGGTAAGGGCTGGGTCGCGGCCGCGCTACTCGAAGTACACTTTGCCGTTGGAGTGCGCGGCGGCCTGCTGGATTTCGACCTGTTCCAGCCGGGCGAGCGCCGCGCGCAGCAGCCGCTCCAGTAGCCCTAGCCGCTGAGTTTCGCAGCGTAGTTCCAGCAGCCCTTGTTTGGCGGCGGCACCGAACGCGACGCGGCTCGCCATGCGGAACGATGCCGGTGCGTCGCCGGTGATGTCCGGCGTTCGCCCGGTGACGTGGACGGCGAGTCGCTCGAACAGCTCAAGCGCTTCGCCTGCATCTTCGTCGTGGTCGTGGTGCGGGCTGACCGGCGCGTCGTGCAGCCAGTCGACGGGCGCCTGCGGGAACTCGTCTTCGGTGATGTCGCCGGCCAGGGTGAAGCGCCGGGTGCCGCGGGCGACGAGGTCGATCCGCCCGTCGTCGTGGCGCGTGACGATCCGCTCGATGCGGGCGGCGCAGCCGACCTCGCGGACCCCTTCCCGATCTTCGAGCAGCACCCCGAATTCGCTGTCGCCCCGCTCGCAGTGCGCGACCAGTTCGCGGTAGCGCGGTTCGAAGATATGCAGCGGCAACTCCTCGGTCGGCAGCGCCACGATCGGGAGCAGGAACAGTGGGAGGTCAGCGCTCATCTCGCTCTCGTTCCTGAGGTGGTGAGGCGTGGTTCAGCGCCGGTGCGAGGCGCCGTCGCCGCCCAGGATCACTTCGTCGCGGTGACCATCAGGTTGTAGAAGATGCTCGTCGGCAGGCGGCCTTCAAGGAGGCGGCGGTCGACCTGCTGGAACGCGAGGTAGCCGCGGTAGGCGTATTGGCGCCATGCCCACGGGATCGTCCACTGGTCGGCGGTCGCTTCGAGCGCGCGGTTGGTCCAACCGAACCAGTTGGCGAGCAGCTCTTCGCCGAGGATGTCGACCTCGGTGAAGCCGCCGGCTTTGGCATGCGCCGCAAGATCTTTCGGGACGAAGGCATGCACGTCGACCATGTGTTCGAGGCCGTGGAATTGGTCTTCGGGCGCGTCGCCGTGCGGCGGGGCCGGCTTGATGCGTAGTGCGGTGCGCCACAGCGGCGCGGCTTTGGTTGCGAAGCGCTTGGGGTATTGGGCAATTTGGTCGCCGATGCGCGACGGCTCACCGGCGAAGAAGAGTTTGCCGCCGGGTTTGAGGACGCGATGAAACTCGCGGAAGGCCTGGTCGAGGTCGGGGATGTGATGCAGGATCGCATGCCCCATCACGAGGTCGAACTGGTTGTCTTTGAACGGCAGCTTCTCAGCGTCGACGGCTTTGGTTTTGACGCGCGAACTGAGCTTGAGCGCCTTGGCGTTGGCGCGGAGCGCGTCGAGCATGCCGGGCGAGATGTCGGTCGCGGTCAGCTGGTCGATCTTGCCGGCGAGCATCAGGTTGAGCGACAGGTAGCCGGTGCCGGCGCCGATTTCGAGCACGTTCTCGAAGTGCGGGACGGGCGTTCCGAACGCCTTGCCGACCTTCATCAGGACCTGGGTTTGGCAGATGTCGCCGTAGTCGATGCCCCACTTGGCGTCGTACGAGTCAGCGGCACCGTCGTGGTAGCGCGTGTTGACGTCGCGGATCTCTTCTGCGGTGTCGGGGGCAGCCATCGTGCGCCGGGAGGTTACCGAGGAGTAGCCTGCCGCGCGGTGACCGCTCCGATCGTCCAACAGAACCAGCCCGACGGCGTGCCACCCCTGGAGCTGACCGGGGAACGCACCCTTCCTGACGTGCCCGAAGAGAACTATTGGTTTCAGCGCCATCTTGTGGTGTATCGCTGGATTGCCGAGCAGGTTGCCGGCCGGCGCGTCGTTGACATGGCGTGCGGCGAGGGCTACGGCAGCGACCTGATGGCAGCATCGGCGGCGTCGGTGACCGGGGTCGACGCGAACCCCGAGGCGCATGAGCATGCGCGGCTGCGGTACGTGCGGCCGAACCTGAAATTCGCACGCGAATTGGTGGAGGAGTACGACGAGCCGTGCGACGTGATCGTCTTCCTCCAGACGATCGAGCATGTGCAGGAGCCGCAGCGGCTGCTGGAGCGGCTGTTTTCGCGGCTGCCGGAGCATGGTGCGCTGTTCGTCTCAACGCCGAATGTGTTGACGCTCGCACCGCAGGGCGCGGAGCGGTCAGATAACCCGTGGCATGTCCACGAGTACAAGCCGCAGGAGTTTGCGCAACTGTGCCGTGCGGTCGCGCCGCGCGTGGAGTTGCACGGCTTGTGGCATGGCGGCAAGCTGCGCCTGCATGAACTGGCGATCCGTCATGCGCGCTGGGATGACTTGCACCAGCGGCTGGGGATCACCAAGCCGTTCTACGACCGGTTCATCCCGGCGATCTCGACCGATGACTTCCGGCTCGGGCAGGGCGACCTGACGACCTCGCTCGATCTCATCGCCGTGCTGCGCAAGTGACCGGTCGTCGCGCCACGGGGCCGCAGGCGCCGCTTGCGATCGTGCTGCACACGCACATGCCGTACGTGTACGGCTTTGGGACGTGGCCGTTCGGTGAGGAGTGGCTGTGGGAGGTGTATGTCGGCTCGTATCTGCCGGTGACCGACCTGATTGCCGGTGGGGCGCCGCTGACGCTGTCGTTGACGCCGGTGCTCGCCGATCAGTACGAAGCGCCGGCGGCGGCGGCGCGCTGCCGCGCCTTTTGCGATGTCGATCGCCGTCATACGCATCGGGAGGATGCGGCGGGGCTGGCATCGGTCGGGTTGAGTGGCGAGGTGGCGGCGAGCGAGCATTCATGGCGCGAATACGCGGCGGCGATTGCGCGGATCGACCAAGGCGAGGGGTTGCTTGCGCCGCTCGCGGCGGCGAGCACGTGGACGTCGGCGGCGACGCACGCGGTGCTGCCGTTGCTCGCGACCGAGGCGGGCGTTCGGTTGCAGGTCGGCAGTGGTGCGGCGTCGCATCGGCGCCGTACCGGTAGCTGGGGCGGCGGGCTGTGGCTGCCGGAGTGCGCGTGGGATCCCGAGCTTGAGGCGCCGCTGATCGAAGAGGGCGTGCGGACGGTCTGCGTCGAGCTGCGCGATGGTGGTGCGCCGCGTGGGCCGTGGCGCACGCCGGATGGGTTGCGGATCGTGCCGATCGACCGGCCGCTGATCGATGCCGTGTGGCATCAGGACGGGTACCCGTGCCACGCCGATTACCGCAGTAGCCATCAGCGCTCCTACAACGGGCATGCGCTGTGGAACAACGCGCATGGGCCGTACGACCCGGCGATCGGCGCGGAGCGGGCGCGGCTCGACGCCGCCGATTGGGCGTACCGTTGTGCGCGAGCGTTGGCCGATGGTGTGCCGCGCGTGGTGGCGTTCGATACCGAGCTGTTTGGCCACTGGTGGCATGAGGGGCCGCTGTTCTTGGCGGCCGCGCTCGATGAGCTGGCGGCGCTTGGCGTGGCGGTGGTGCAGCTCGATGAGCTGGTCGCCGGCTTGGAGCTTGAGACGGCGCCGGCACCCGCTGCAAGTACGTGGGGCGCCGGACGTGATCTGCGGACCTGGAGCGCGCCGAAGGTTGCGACGATCGCGTGGGAGCTGCGTCGCGCCGAGCTTGATGTGTTGTTGACGCGCGGTCCGGGCGGCGTACCGGAGGCGGCGTTGCGTGATCTGCTGGCGCTCCAGAGCAGCGACTGGGCGTTCATGGTGACCGAGGACCGTGCAGCGTCGTACGGGTGGGAGCGGTTCGCGTCACACCGCCGTGCGACCACGGCGCCCGCTGGAGCGCTACCCTCCTCGACACCCCGGCTGCGTCATCTCGCTCCCGATCTTGCGCACGACGCGCTCGCCGTCGGTTAACCCGCCCGTGCGTCTGCTGATCCTCACCTGGGAGTACCCGCCGATCGTCGAAGGCGGCTTGGCGCGGCACGTCTGCAAGCTGGCTGAGGCGCTGCACCGTCGTGGGATCGAGGTGCATGTGCTGACGCGCGGCGATTCGGCGTTGCCGGAGAGTGCCGTGCAGAACGGCGTGACGGTCCACCGGGTGCCGGAACCGGGAAAGCCGCGCGATCTCGACCAGTTCGTGGCGTGGATCGAGCATATGAACGACGACATGATTGCCGCCGGTCGGGCGCTGCAACATGCGGCGTCGTTCGACGTGGTGCACGGGCACGACTGGCTGGTGGCCCGTGCCGGCCGGGCACTGGCGGCGGACACCGGCGCGCCGTGGGTCGTCACCGTCCACGCGACCGAGCACGGCCGCCACCAGGGTTGGGTGGAGTCGTACCCGCAGTCGCACATTCACGGGGTGGAGCGCTGGATGACGCATGAGGCGACGCGCGTGATCGCCTGCTCCCATTACATGCAGGAGCATTGCGGTGAGATCTTCGAGCTCCCGGCCGATGCGATCGATGTGATCCCCAACGGCATTGATCCAGCCGATTTGGCGCCGGTCGATGATCTGGTGACCTATCGCGCGCAGTTCGCGGCGCCCGAGGAGCGGCTGGTGATCCTGGCGGGGCGGCTGGTGTACGAGAAGGGCTTTCAGCTGGCACTTGAGGCGCTGCCCCGGATCATTGACGACCTGGGGGAGGTGCGGTTCGTGGTCGCCGGGTCCGGGACACACGAGAACGAGCTGAAGGCGCAGGCGCGAACGCTCGGCTTGGAGGATCACGGCACCTTCCTCGGGTGGGTCGACGATCGGCAGCTGCATTCGCTGTACGCCGTCGCCGACCTGTGCGTGATCCCGTCGATTTACGAGCCGTTTGGCTTGGTGGCGCTGGAGGCGATGGCGAGCGGTTGCGTGTGCATCGTGGCCGACACCGGTGGGTTGCGGGAGATCGTGCCGGAGTCGGCCGGCCTGCGGTTTACCGCGCGCGATCCGGTGGCCTTGGGGCTCGCGATGGAGCGGGCGCTGACCGATGATGCGCTACGCGCGACACTCAAGGATGAAGCGCGTGAGCATGTACGGCGCTTTGATTGGGATGAGATCGCCGATCACACGCATGCGCTGTACACCGGGCTGCTCGGCACGTCGTTGCCGCAGCTCGACGAGGTGTAGCGGCAGCCGGTAGCCGCGCGTATCGAACGCGCGCGGGATCGCCGTGTGAATGTGATTTGGCAGGCGGCGTAAAATGTCCGGTCGTGCCTGGGAAAAATCCGCTGCGAGCGGAACGCGCCATCCGTGAGTGCGGTCACACGACTGGCAGTTTGGGTGCCAAACCGCCGGTCATCTCTCTAGGGTTACGACCAAGCCAAGCACCCGACGCCGAATCGCCGCACCACCCCCGGATGCGGCGAGCGGGGGACCCAATGGATCGCACAGCGGTCCCGGGGCGAATCGTCACAGCGTTGACGTAGCGCGTTTCGCGCGAGCCCGACAGCTAACCCCGTAGGCGCCTTTCGCATGACCGCTCTTCTCCGCTCAACTCCGCGTGCTGCTGCGCGCCGCGCACTTGCTGCCGCCACGCTGGCGCTCATGATGCCCGGCGCGGCGCATGGTGCCGGCGGCGGTGTCGCGATTGGCGCGACCGCGCAGAGCGGCGCCTCCGCGCCGTCGGTCAGCCGCGTCGCGGTGCGCCGCGCGCAGACACTGCTGCGGACGACGGTGACCGGCACGAACGACCCTGCCACGCGGGTCGTCGTCAAGCGCTTCCAGCGGTTGCGTGGCCTGACGCCCTCCGGCGTCATCACCCGCGCGACGTACCGTGAGATCCGCAGCGCCTTCGCGCTCTTGGAGGTGGCGAGTACCGGCACTGCTGCCGGTGCGGCGAGCGATGCGGCGGTCGCTACCACGCCGGAGGCCGGCGCCTTCCAGCTACCGGTCAATCTGGCGCCCTTCACCACGCTGGAGCAGACGATTCTCGATCAGGTCGCGACCTGCGAATCGCAGGGTGACCCGCAGGCAATCTCGCCGAACGGCACCTATCGCGGCAAGTACCAGTTCGATCGTGCCACCTGGCGTACGGTCGGCGGCTCCGGCGATCCGGCCGCCGCAAGTGAAGCCGAGCAGGATCAGCGCGCAGCAATCCTGCTGCGCCAACGCGGCACCGGCCCGTGGCCGGTCTGCGGCGTCGAACTCAGCTGAGCGATTCGCTGCGCGGCCAGGAGCCGGATCGGGGCACGCGCCCGATAGGCCACGCCGCTACGGGCGTTCGTCGACCCAGCGCATCCGCGTCGGGGCTTCACGCAGCCGCACGACCCGGGCCGGCGCGCCGACGGCGACGGCGTTCTCTGGGAGATCCTTCGTGACCACCGAGTAAGTGCCGACGATCGCGTTGTTGCCGGTCGTCGTGCCGCGCAGAAAGCTCGCGCCGTAGCCGACCCACACATTGTGGCCGACCCGCACCGGCCGCGAGTACAGCCCCTGCTGGCGAATCGGCGTTTCGATCAGCATCACGGCGTGGTCGAAGTCGATGAACATCGAACGGTCCGCGACGATGCACTCGCGTCCGAGGCTGATCGACTCGTATGCCGAGAAGGTACACTCTTGGCCGACGACCGTCTTCGCGCCGATTTCGAGCCGTCCGGCGTGGGCGCGCAGCTTGCAGCCGTCGCCGATCCACGACCAGCGTCCGAGTGACACGACGGCATCTGGCCCGACGTCGAAGGTCACGTTCGGTCCGATGAAACACGGGCCGTCGGTTTGCAAGCGGTCGCGCAGCACCAGCTTGTGGCGCAGGTAGCGCAGCAGGCATCGGGCATAGGCTGGACGCAGCATGCGGTTGCGCAGGACGAAGCGCACCAGGGCGATCGGTCCGCCGGATTTCGGTGCCGGCGGGAAGCGCGGCCAGTCCATCGGCGGCGCCGTTTGCTGCTGCGCGGTCATCGCGGAGCATCGTAGGTCAGGAGGTGGCTCGTGCGTCTCCCAGTCGGCGGCGTGGCACCCCTCCCTGCGATGATCCCGGCGATGTCTGAGCTCGCTCAACGCCTGATCGACGGCGACCGCCGCGCGCTGGCGCGAGCGATCACGCTCGTCGAACGCGGCGATCAGCAGGGCTGGGAGGTCGTGCGTGACAGCTATGCGTCAACTGGCCGCGCACAGCTTGTCGGTGTGACCGGCCCGCCTGGTGCCGGCAAGTCGACGCTGCTGGGCGCGCTGGCGACGCATTGGCGCGCGCAGGAGGAGACGGTCGGCATCCTGTCGATCGATCCGTCGTCGCCGTTCACCCACGGCGCGCTGCTCGGCGATCGCATCCGCTTGACCGATCACTTCCTCGATCGCGGCGTGTTCATCCGCTCGATGGCGAACCGGGGCGCGCTCGGGGGCCTCAGCGAAGCAGCACTGCAAGCCGCGCTGCTGATGGATGCTGCCGGCCGCGACCATGTACTGATCGAAACGGTCGGCGTCGGCCAGGCGGAGGTCGACATCATCGACCACGCCGACACCGTCGTGCTCGTGCTGATCCCCGGGTCCGGCGATTCGATTCAGGCGCTGAAAGCCGGCGTGATGGAGATCCCCGATGTGATCGTCGTCAACAAGGCCGATCATCCGATGGCGCAAACGATGATCCGCGAGGTCAAGAGCGTGTTGTCGCTCGGTCACGCGCGCGACGCGGAGTGGATGCCGCCGATCGTGCCGACCCGTGCCGTCGATGGCACCGGGATCGCCGAGCTGGTCGGGGAGCTCGCTCGGCATCGGGCGTACCTGCGCGAGAGCGGCCGGTTGCAGGAGCGGCGCCTGCGCAACCTCCGCAAAGAGGTGCTGGCGATCGCGACGCTGCGGTTGCGGGCCGACTTGGAACGCCAGCTCGAAGCCGACCCGCAGCTCGCCGGCTTGTTGGAACAGGTCGGCGCCCGCACGCTCGACCCGGCGTCGGCTGCGGCCGAACTGCTCGGCCGCCGCGCCGCCGCCGCATAGGCAATAGATCAGTGATTCCATAGCTGTTGGCCGACCGCACGTGGTGGAACTCCCCAGCTGCGCCCGGTCATCGGTGTGTGTTCGCAGCAGAGCGATCGTGCCGCGACCAGAACCTCTGCGCCCGAACCGAGCACGTAGTGTGATCTACGTCACGGTACGTCCCATCGATAGGCGACGCATCGGAGCGGATTGGCACACAGGTGCGATGCGGCGCGTATCGTGCGCGCTGCGGGTCGCTGGTGCGGCCTGCCCCGCGCCCGCGCACACCAGGCGGCTGCGGTGGTGTCCAACAGCTCAAGGAGCACTCCATGTCCAACAAGACCCTTGGCCGCACGCTTGGTGCGAGCCTCGTCGCCGTCGCTGCGGCGGCCACGCTCGCCCCGTCCGCAATGGCGGCCACGACGACCACCATCTCGGTGTCCGGCAAGCAGCTCACCGTCACCGCAGGCAATGGCGGCAGCCATGCGATTCGCGTGAGCGACGGCGACGCCTTCGCTCCGGCGTGCCCAATTGTTGAAGAGCTCAACAGCGAGGCTTCGCTGGCGACCGCTGGCTCGGGCATCAGCCTCGTCATCCAATACGGCCCCAAGCGCTGGGGGATCTGCGCCTCGCAAGGGAGCATCACCTCCCTCGTTGCGTGGGGCAGCAGCTCCGCTGACGCCATCAACACGAAGCTGTTTACGCCGCGCGCGGCGCTGCTCGGCGCGGCCGGCAACGACATTCTCATCACGCAGAATGGGAAGTCCGGCGATTACATCTACGGCGGTACCGGCACCGACAGCGCGACGATCGACGCTGGCGACTACACCGACTCGTACGTCGAGTCGGTCTCGACCAACTAGCGCGCACGACGGCGGCCCCATCCTCACTGGGGAGGATGGGGCCGCCGGAGCGTTCGCGAGTCTAGTTCTGCAGCAGGGAGAGCACGCCCTGCTTGGACTGGTTG
This sequence comes from Patulibacter sp., assembly GCA_047604965.1. Classification (GTDB taxonomy): domain Bacteria; phylum Actinomycetota; class Thermoleophilia; order Solirubrobacterales; family Solirubrobacteraceae; genus JAGIBJ01. The sequence goes on from JASGGQ010000012.1 coordinate 14,194, forward strand.
GCCTGCGCGAGCGCGGCGGTTCCAGCTTGTTGCAGAATCTGCAACCTGGTTTTGTTGACGACCTCAGCCGCCATGTCGACGTCGCGGATCCGGGATTCTGCGGAAACGAGGTTCTCGTGGTAGGTCGAGATTGACTGCGATGCGTACTCCATGCGGTTCTGCGTTGCGCCGAACTTCGCACGCTGCGCGCTGACCGCCTCGATCGCGGCGTCGATCTCCGCGATGTCGGTCGTGGAGCCGAGGCTGAACGCCGCAGTGCCGAGCGCGCCGCCAAGGCTGATCGTCGGAACGGTGACAACCTCGCCATCGTTGGCGCCGATCTGGAAGGTGATCGTGCCGGTCGTATTGAGGATGTTGATGCCGTTGAAGGCGGTACTCGAACCGATGCGTTCGACCTCTTCGGCGAGCAGACTGACCTCCGACTGGATTGCGGTCCGGTCTGTCGTGCTCAGTGATCCGTTGGCGTACTGCACCGCGAGTTCTCGCGTGCGCTGCAACATGCTGTGGACGGCGTCGAGTGCTCCCTCAGCCGTTTGCACGAGGCTGATGCCATCGGCGGCATTGAGTTGCGCCTGCGCGAGCCCCCGGATTTGGCCGCGCATCCGCTCGGAAATCGAAAGGCCGGCGGCGTCGTCGGCGGCGGAGTTGATCCGGTAGCCGGACGACAACCGAGCCATCGACTTCGACGTGCCCGCCTCGGTGGCGTCGAGGTTCCGGAGGGCGCCGAGCGCCTCCACGTTGTTCTGGATGCGGAAACTCATATCCCGTCCTCGATGTCCTTTGATCGGGGGCTACAGGTGGTGGCCGGGGGCTTTGCCTTGGCCACCTGTCGAGCGGGTCGTTCTGCGACGGGTGGTGTCGCGGCTAACCCTTTGAGCCAGTGATCGGCTGGTCCGTCGATGGACGAATGCTTGAGCGGACAGATGGACGGTTGTTTGTCCCCCGATTCGGAGGCTTTGGGGGCTCGGGAAGTTCGTTCGGTGCTGTCGTGGCGGCGGCGGCGTTTTCTGCGCGCACGCTGTCCCAGATTTCCTCGCGGTAGACCGGGACGCTCCGAGGAGCGCTGATTCCCAGTCGCACGCTTGACCCCGACACCTCCACCACCTCAAGGACGATGTCCTCGCCGATGATGATGCGTTCGCCGGTCTTACGGGTGATGTTGAGCATGGTGGCTCCTCAGAGGATCGCCGAAGCGTGCTACGCCGCGCTCGGTGCGGTTCTGCTCGGCGACCTTGAGGATTGCGGAAAGAGCGGCGCCCGTAGCGGTGCGGCTGGAAACTCGTTGATGACCTGATAGCCGCGGCCGCCCGAAATCAAGATCGGCGCGCGCAGATTGACGGTGCATTCCTCTTGGCGCTCGGTGGCGCGCACCGTCACGTACACGGTCGTCGTCGCGGGGTCGGGAACACCGATCCGGGTTGCCTCGGCGTCGCTGAGTTGCACTTCGTAATCGACGAACACCTGCCACGGATCCATGACGGGCAACGCGAAGCTCGGATCATCGAGCGAATGGAGCCAGGCAAACGCGCTGTCGTCCTGACCGAGCAACGCGTAGCGGGTGCCCTCGATGCCGATCAGGCCGAGCGGAAACTCCAGCACGCCGTCATCGGGAATCTCGATCGACCCAAAGCGGGGGCTATGCAAGGCGATGGACATGGCTCGGCTCCTAGAGGAAGTCCATCAGGGACTTTTGGATGACTTGTGCGCCGGACTGCAACGCTGCCTGGTAAATCGTCTGTTGCGATGTATAGCGCGTAATCGCTTCAGCGTAGTCGGTGTCCTGGATCTCTGAGAGCTGGCTGGTCATCGTCAGGTTGATGTCATCGATCCGGTCGGATGCCAACGTCGCTCGCACCGACGCGCCTGCGATCTGCGCACGGGCCGAGAGCAGCGTGTCGAGGTTGGTTTCCAAGCTCGACAGCACCGACCCGCGCAGGGCTTCGACGTCGGCGGTCGTGCCGCCGTTGAGGTGGTCGATCGCCGTCCTCAAGGTATCGAGCAGTTTGCCGTCGCCGGCGGTGCCGCCGAGGATTGCGTCGCCGGTGACGTTGATCTGCACCGACTGGTCGGGGCCGAGCGTTCGGGTGACGGCCCCGCTGTCCCCGCCATACGAGTCGTCGGAGCCGGACTGGTACGGCGGTACGTCGGACTGTTGTCCAGAGAGCACGTATTGATCGCCGAAGCGGGCGTTTGCCGTCGCTTTGACCTGCTCGAGCAAGCCCTCAAGCTGCAACGCCATCTGCGCCCGGTCGCTCGCTTGCAGGGTGTCATTGCCGGCTTGTATGAGCAACTCGTGCGCACTGTGTACGACGTCGACAATCGAGCTGAGTGCTCCCTCGGTGGTTGCGGTCCAGCCGGTCGTCGCATCGGCGGCGGCCTTGTAGCCGGCGTTCGCCGAGAGTTGCGACTTGATCACCAGTGCCCGCGTGGTCCCGACCGGGTCGTCGGACGGGGAATCGATCCGAAGCCCGGAGGAGATTTGCTCCGACGTTTTCGCCATCGCGGCATTCACACGCTGGACGTTGGCGAGCATGCTCGACGACATCATGTTGTGCGTGATGCGGAGTTGGGTACTCATCGGGCCTCCTTGGCGATGTTGACGGAGGTCACAAGCCCACCGTTCCGGTTCGGTTGATCAACGTGTCAAGCATCTGGTCGAGTGCGGACATCGTTCGGGCTGATGCCTGGTAGCCGCGCTGGAACTGAATGAGGTTGGCCATCTCCTCGTCGAGTGAGACGCCGGACACCGCCTGACGGCGCGTTTCGATGTCGGCGACGAGCGACACCGAGAGGTCGCGCTGCGCTTTGGCTGCCGAGGTATCGGCCCCGATCGTGGCGACGAGCGTGTTGTAGGCCGTGTCGATGCTGCCGTCCCGCAGTGCGGCGATCGCTGTCGCGTAGTCGTTGGATTCCAACGTCGATGCGCTGCCGGCCTGCAAGGTCGACGAGGTGACGTTGACGGCGATCGTGGCTGCGTCGGTCCCGGTGAAAAACGGTGGCGAACTGTGGATCGCGTTGACGGCGGTGATCAGCGACGACGCAACGCCGTCGAGCTGCGAGCGGTATCCGTCGACCGTCGTTTGGAGTTCCAGCAGGCCACCGAGCTTGCCGCCGGGGGAGGTCAGCGTTTGCGGCCAGTCGGTGGTGGAGGTCGTCCCCGAGCCGTCGACGAGCAGGTTGGCGGCATCGCCGAAACTCACGCTGATCTTGCCGTTGGTATTCGTGGTGACCGAGACTTGGGCAAGCTCCGACAGCTTGTCGAGAATCAGATCGCGCTGGTCGAGCAGGTCGTTTGGCTGCTGCCCGGCCGCCTGCGAGATGCCGATCTGGTCGTTGAGTTCTGCCAGCTGCTTGGCGTACTCGCCGATTTCGTTACTCGGGCCGGTCGTGAGCGCCTCGTATTCGGTGGCGGCATTCGTCCCGATCGCTTCGAGGTTCGTGTCGAGATCCGAGAGGCCGGTCGCGAGCGCCTCTGCGGCCGAGATCACGCTCACCCGCGCGCCGCTGTCCGACGGGCTATCGGCGAGCGTTTGGAAGCTCGACCAGAACTGGTCGAGCTGCGCCGCGATGCCATAGTCCGATGGTTCGTTGATCGCGTCATCGACGCTGCTCAGGCCGTCGGCGAGGGTCGAACGCTCGCCAAGCAGCATGTTTTGGGTGCGTGACGACACGTCGAGGTAGTCGTTGCGCAGGCGGCGATATGCCGAGATATCGACACCACCGCCGAGCCAGTTCGTGCCGCCGGTCGTCGTTGCGCCCTGAACGAGAATGCTGGGTGCCGTGGTCGCCACCGCCTGCTGGCGGGTGTAGCCCTCGGTGCTGGCGTTGGAGATGTTGTTGGACGTGATGTCGAGCATCCGCTGATGCGCGAGGAGGCCGCGCAGCGACGTTTGTAGTCCGTTGAACGAGGAAATCGGCACGGGTCAGGCCTGGAGGTCGAGGAGTGGGTGGGTCGGGGCGAACGGGGCGGTGCTGCCGAGGAGCGGCCCCGTGACGCGGGAGTACGCGCCGGTTGCGGTGTCATCGGTGGCGCCGAGGACACGCACGAGACGGTCGACGAACGCAAGCTCTTGGCGCATCAGCGCGCGCGCGACGAGGTGCTCATCGCGTACCTCGCGCAGGACGCCTTTGAGCTGGTTGCTGCGGCTTGTGACGGCCGCGGCGGTTGCTGGGTCAAGCAGTGAGCAGAACGCTTCGAGCGTGATCGCGTTGCCGTGGACGCCGAGCACGTTGCCAGCAGCGGTGAGCAGTGCCACGCGATCGCTTTCGAGCGCGGCTCGTGCCTCGGCTTCGACCTGCAAGTAGCCGACGATTTCGAGGACGCGGTGTACGTCGCGGGCGCGGATCGCACGGACCTGTTCGAGTACGAGTTCGAGGATTCGGTCGGCCGAGCGCAGTTGCGTGTCGAGGTGCGCCAGGAGCGCCGCACCGAGCTGGCCGGAGTCGTAGTCGGCGACGATGGGCAGCTTGGTCATGTTCCGCTCCCCGTTGTTGCGCCGCCGCCGCTTGCCTGCGCCTGCACCGCCGTCAGCGACGTGTTGGTCGTCGTGTCCGCGTCGCCTTGGTGCCAGAGCTGGTCGAGTTGGCTGGCCAGGCCGATGCCGCCGCCGGCCATCAAGGCATCGGCGAGGGTGCCCGGCAACGTTTGCTTGAGCTGTTGGGATGCTGCATCGCCGCCCGCTTCGTCGTCGCCGGTGAGGCCGCCGAAGCTTGTGCTCAGCTGCTGGGTGAGCTGGCCGACGAGCAGACGTTCAAAACTCAACGCTGCCTGGTAGTCCTCACGGCGCTGCTGACTGCCGTTGCGCACGGCTGTTGGCAGGAGCGCCTGATCGATCGGGGTGATCGCGTCGCTCATCGCTTCACTCCGTCCGCGATCTCCGCGATTTTGTCCTGCGTGGAGATCGCACGGCTGGCGAGCTGATAGGCACGCTGCGTTTGGAGCATCTCGGTCATCGCGTCCGAGAGCTGAACCCCAGAGGTTTCGATCGCCCCCTGCTGGAGCGTCGTGCCGCTGCCAGCAGCGCGTGGGGTGCCGGACTCGGCGTTGGCGCGGAAGGTGTCGGTGCCGCTGGGAGCGAGCTTGCTCGGTGCATCGACGGTGAGGAGCCGGAGCTGACCGATGGCTTTGCCGGCGACGGTCACCGTGCCGTTGGCGGCGATCCCGACCTGCTCGGCTTGCGTGCCTTTCGGGAGCTGGATCGTCGGTTGGAGGAGGTCGCCGCTCTGCATCGCAAGGCGACCCTGCGCGTCGATTTGCAGGCGGCCGTTGCGGGTGAGTAGCGTTTCGCCGGTCGCACTTCGCACCTGGAGGTAGCCGGGGCCGACGATCGCGACATCAAGGTTGTCGTCGCTTGTTGCGATGTTGCCTTGGGCGTCGTTGCGGCCCAGGTCGCTGACGGCGGACCCAGCACCGACCTGCACGCCGTTGATGGTCGCCGTACCAGCCTGGCTGTAGAGCAGGTCGCGGAACGCTTGGCGTGTCGGCTTGTAACCGGCGGTGTTGACGTTCGCGATGTCGGATGACAACGCGTCCAGACGCGCCTGTTGCGCGTTCATCCCAGCAGCAGCTGCGTACATCCCTTCGAGCATGGTTCTCCCTTGAGAGAAGCTCAGCCTCCGCAATGCGGTCCGGCTGGTCTTCGTAGTCCCTCGTACAGTCGGTTCGGCGAGATGGTTCCTTGAACGCCGTGGAGCGCCGTTGGCCGAACGTCCAGCGGCCTCGGTTAGCGCAGGCTGCCGACCTGGTTGGCCTTGCCGAGCGACTCGTCGATCGTCGTCAATGCTTTCTGTCCGGCTTCGATCGCGCGCAGCGAGGCGAGCATCTGCACGACGCTGCTGGCCGCATCAAGTCCGGAGGTCTCCAGGGCGCCGGTGTGGACCTCGCCGGCCGCTGTGCCGGTGGCGTTGCCGGTGAAGTAGTTCTCGCCGACTTTCGCGGCGTTCGGTACGGCAAAACAGCCGACCGCCTTGGCGTCGACGGTGCCGTCAGCGTTGACGCGGACCGGTTGGTTTCGCGGCCCGAGGACCTGGTTGCCTTGTTGGTCGACCAGCAACCCATTGGAGTTGGCTTGGAACGAGCCGTTTCGCGTGTAGCGCACGCCGTCCGCTGTTTGCACCGCGAAGTAGCCTTCGCCGAGTACGGCGAGATCGAGCGGCTCTCCGGTGTCGCGCAGATCTGACGGCGCGAGGTTGGTGACCTGCTGCTCGATACGGGCTCCGGCACCGATCGATCCGGCTTGCCGGCCGGTTGCGAGGTCGGTCACCATCAGCGACCCGAATTCGCGCTGTGAGACGCGGTCGGCCTTGTAGCCGGGGGTCGTGGCATTGGCGACATCGGCCGACAGGATGTCCTGCCGGGCCATCTCGGCGACCATGCCGGAAGCGGCGATCGATAGTCCTCGTTCCATGCCCCGAACGATCGGCTCTGTTGATCGCTGGCTTGAGGGCGGTATGGACGCGTTTGCGCCGCTCCGGCCGAGTGGGCGCGGAGCGGCCGGGGGGCGATGGCGTTCGTCCCGGTCGGGGCGCGGTTGCTCAGTCTGCGCGCCGGGATGCCGATGTACGGGGGAACGATGGCCGGCGCGCCGTTTCACCCACCTTCGCTCCCGGGAATCACGACCTCGGCCGTTCAAGCTGCGCTGCTCAAAGAGGTCGGCCGGCAGCTGGCCGGCACCGGCGGTGGCGATCCGCTGCGCGTCGGGCAGGTTGTCCAGGCGCGCGTGACGGCCAACGCTGACGGCACCCCCGCACTGCTGCTTGGCGGGGTGAAGATCGCCGCGCAGCTCCCCGACGACGTAGCGCCCGACCAGCTCTTGCGGTTGCGCGTGCAGCAAAGTGGCCCGGAGCGCGTCGTCCTGCAAATCATCAAAGATCCGGGCGCCGCGCAAGCCACCGGGCCGGCCACCGCCGCCGCGACCGCCGCGCTTGGAGCGACCGACGGTGCCGACGCAACGGGGCCTGCGGCCGGCGCGACGCAAGCAGCGCCAACGCCGGCGCAGCAGGCGGCGGCGAACGCTGTGCCGTGGGCGGTGATCGCGATGCCGGGAGGCGCCCAGGCGCGCCTCTGGCTTGACCCGGAGCAGAACGGCGACGAGCAGGAGCAGACGTGCAGTCGCGAACGGCTGCGGACGATGGTGGTGCGATACGACTCGCCGGTGCTTGGTCGCACCGACGTGGTGCTTCGGCTCGACCCAGCCCAGCTTGACGCGACGGTGCTTGCGCCCGCCGGTGCCGCGCTTGATGCGGTGCGCAGCGCGGTGCCGGAGCTGCGCCTGGCATTGGCCGGTGCCGTCGACCGGCCGGTCGCGATCGTGACCGGCGGGAACCCCCACGAGGCGTTCAATGTCCACGCCTGACGATGCCGACACAGCTCCCCGGCCCAAGCGTGCTGCCGCGCTGCGCTACAGCGGCACCGCAGCGCCGACGGTCGTCGCTGCCGGAGCCGGCGAGGCGGCTGAGCGGATCGAAGCGGTAGCGCGCGAGCATGGCGTGCCGGTGACCAGCGACGGGCCGCTTGCCGAAGCGCTTGCCAAGTTGCCGATCGACGCGGAGATCCCCGAGGAGCTGTATCGCGCCGTCGCCGAGGTGCTGATCTGGGCGCGCGGCGTGGAGCTCATCGCGCGCGGCGACGCGGCGCGGCGCGGTGCGGCGTGACGCCCGCCCGTCCGCGCCTCCTGCGGCCGGCTGGCCGCAGGAGGCGGGCGCGGCCAGTCACCGCATGATTCAGGTTTGGGTCGCCGCTGCCGACTGAAGGGGCCGATGGCACTCAACGAGCATGACCCCACTGGGCCGTCGATCGTGGGCGAGATTGTCGCCTCGGCTACGGCGACGCCCGCGACCGAGAGCAGCGAGGCGCGCGCCGAGCGCTGCGCGGGGCAGGCCAGCGAGGCTATCGACCGCGCCAACGACGCGGTGGCGGCCGGCGACGCTGCGGCGTATGCGGCGGTGCTCGAAGCGATCGATCGACTCGATGACGTGCATCGCCGTCATTTCGCTCGACTGCGCTACGTCGAAGCGGCGCTCGAACCTCGTCCCGGCTTGGCACCGGCGTCGCTTGCTCGCGTGATGTTGCGCGCGCTCGACGCGCTCATCGGCTGGCTGGAAGAGAATCCGCGCGAGCCAACCTTGCTCGCCTATGCCGGTGTGCTCGCCACCGAGTTTGGGTTGTACCGCCCAGCCGAGGCGCTGTTCGCGGCGTCACTGCGGCTCGATGACAGCGTTGAGGAGCACCACAAGTCGCTCGACGCCGCACGGACGCGCCGCCGGGCAAACGCCAGGGTGCTCGGCCTGCCGGTCGATGTACGCCAAGCGCTGCCGGGCCGTAAGCAGCCGCTGAAGCGCATCGCGGCCGCTGCCAAGCCAGCGACGGGGCAGCGCATCAGCCTTTGCATGATCGTGCGCGATGAAGAGGAGATGCTGCCCCGCTGCCTGGCTGCGGTACACGGACACGTTGATGAGATCGTCATCGTTGACACCGGCTCACGGGATCGCACCGTCGAGATCGCCGAGTCGTTCGGTGCGACGGTGCTGCATCACGAATGGACCGGGGACTTCTCCGAGGCCCGCAACATCGGACTGAACGCCGCAACCGGCGACTGGTTCGTGTGGCTTGATGCCGACGAGATCTTTGCCGAAGGGCAGGGTGCGCGACTGCGTGAGCTCGCTGGCCGGACCTGGCGCGAGTGCTTTCGCATGGAGATGGTGCACTTCCTGGGCGACGCCGACGATGGCGAGCAGGCGCTGCATGCGCCACTGAAGATGTTCCGCAACCGGCCCGAATACCGGTTCCGCGACCGGATTCACGAGCAGATTGGCTATGCGCTGCCCGGCTACCTGCTCAACGAACGTTTCGAGCAGGTCGACGTGCGGATCGAGCACTACGGTTACCTCGGTCATGTTCGCCGCGACCGCAGCAAAGCCGATCGCAACCTCACGCTGTTGCGCAGCCAGCTCGACAGCGGCGCCGACCAGCCATTTCTGCATTACAACCTCGGCTCGGAGTACTCGGCGATCGCGTCGAACGAGGCGCAGGCCCAGGCGCTGCACCATTTTCGCGTCGCCTACCAACTCCTGATCGCCGAAGGCAATGTGCTGCGCAACGGCTACTTGCCGTCGTTGTTGCATCGGTTCGTGCGCGCGTTGCGCAAGCACCAAGCGTGGGGGGAGCTGGAGCAGGTTTGCGAGTTCGTTCACGCGACCCTGCCTGATTTCACCGACGTCTATTTCGAGCAGGCGTTGGCGGCGATCGACCGCGCAGACTTCGATCGTGGTCGCGAACTGCTGATGCACTGCCTCGAACTCGGGGATGCATCGGCGCAGTATTCACCGACCGTTGGCTGCGGCACGTATCTCGCGCAGCTGCGGCTCGCGCAGCTCGACGCGCAGCAAGGCAAGATCGACGACGCAGTCGCGCGGTACGCCGCAGTGCGCGCGCAGCATCCCGAATATCTCGCGCTCGTCGACCCGTACGTCGGCGTGTTGCTGACGCGCGGTGACTCGCCGGATGAGGTGCTTGGCGCGTTGACGGATGGCCACGATTTGAGCCCCTCCGGGTGGTTTATGGTCGGCGCGAACTTCCAGGAGCGCGGCTATCTGCCGCAGGCCGAGGCTGCGTTCCGTGGTGCGCTTGAGCGCCGCGCGACCTTCGATCAAGCGCGCGTTGCGTTGGCTGATGCGTTGCTGATGCAAGGCCGCATCGCCGAGGCGCTCGCTGAGGTCGAACAGGTGCCGGCCGACGTGCGTGTCGGCGGCGCTGCGCTGCGCACGGCGATCTTTTCGCGGTTGGCGCTCGAAGACGCGGCCTTCGATGACGGCTTGGCTGCGCTCGTTGCGCAACTCGACCAGAGCTCGTTGCCGCTTGTGGCTCGCGAGGTGTTGCGGGCGTGGGTTGCGCGGCGACAGGGCACGGAGTTGCCGTGGCTCGGGCAGGAACATGTTGCCGAACTCAAACGACTGATGGACGCGACACTGCGTCTTGGGGCCGCAGACGCCTTCGCGGAGCTGGTCGACGTGCTGGCCGCCACCCATATGCGCCGCCGCCAGCAGCGCGAGGTCCTCGCCACGTTGTTGCTGGTGCGCGGCCTGACCGAACTGGCAGCCGACGAGTGGGTCCAAGCGGTGCAGGAAGATGGTCCTGACGCAGACGCATTCGCGGGGTTGGCCGAGGTTGCGAGGTTGCGCGGTTTCCTGGAGGACGCCCGCACGTTGGCGGTCGAAGCGCTCGCGTTGGAGCCGCGCCATGACCTCGCCGTCCGGGTCCTTGAGGCAGCCGGCGGATGATCCGCACGGCGCGTCAACCGGCCACGAATCGTGGTTTGGCCCGGACGTGCGTCCATGGTGAGCTTCAGTTCGAGGCGCGCCGGTTCGATCTCAGCACTGTCGGCCGCGCCGCGGCCGGCATCGGCAGCGCGCCCAAAGGATGGGCGCTCCAACACTTCCAGGAGGAACACGAGACCATGGAGTACACCCAGACATTGGGCAACGTGATCGCGTTCGACGTTGACGCGGTGCCGTCGCGTGAGGCGGTCAACCATGGCCGCCGTGCTTCTGATCGCGCCGATGCGTTTGCGGAAATCTACGACCTTGCGTCGTACGCGACTTCCGGGTCGCGCAGCGCTGCGCGGGTGAGCGTGCAGTCGGTGTCGGTGTCGCCTACCGAGGCGATGGGTGGCGCCGATCGTGCCGCCGCTGACCAGCTTTACCTGCACTTGACCTCCGGCGGCACATGGTTGCGCGTCTCCGAGGAAGCCGGGGGACGTGTTGTCATGCGGCTGCACGATGCCGCTGGCGCTCCGGTCCGCGAGCTTTCGATCACTGAACTTGCCGACGATGGACCGGAGGTGGCCTGATGGCCGGAATCGCATTGACGGGCCTGGCGTCAGGGCTCGACACCAGCTCGATGATCGCTCAGATCCTCGCTGCGGAGTCGACTGGCCGCACGCTGCTGGCCAATCAGCAGACGCAGGCGCAGGCGCGCGTCACCAAGCTGACGGCGATCCAAACGAAGCTGACGACGTTGCAAACGGCGACGAACTCGTTGTCTTCGGTGTTGAGCTGGCTGCCGACGCAGACGGTTAGCTCCAGCGATACGACGATCGCGTCGGCGACGCGGACCGGCGGTGCGGCTGCCGGCTCGTACAACGTCGAGGTGTTGAGCTTGGCATCGTCGTCGCAGAAGACCTTTTCGTATACGGCGCCGACGGAGGCGACGACGTTGACCTTCGGCACCACCTCGGTCGATCTCGCGGCTGGTGCCACGGTCGATGATGCGGTGAGCGCGATCAATGCCAAGGGTGGCGGCGTCGTGGCTGTCAATGCACAAGGCAAGCTGGTGGTCTCTTCGACGACGACCGGGGCGGCCAGCGCGTTCTCGTGGAGCGGCGATGCTTTGTCGCTGGACTCTGAGCGCAGCGGACAGGACGCGACGTACACGATCGACGGTGGCGAGACGCAAACCTCCGCTTCGAACTCCGTGACCAGTGCGATGCCCGGCATCGATCTCACGCTGACGCGGACCGGTTCGGTCGGTATCACCGTTGGTACGCCGGCCCCGGATGCCGATTCGTTGGTCAGCGCGATGACGGCGTGGGTGACGGCGTACAACGACGCGCAAGACGCGATGCGTTCGGCGACGACCGAGCAGAAGGTGCAGGGCGCGACATCGTCGAGCGATCTCGCGAAGGGCGTGCTGTTCGGCGACAGTGGGTTGCGGCAGCTGATGTCGAGTATGCGGTCGATTACCGGCTCGCCGATCGCCGGCCTGACGGGAACGTACAACTCGCTGGCGTCGCTTGGGATCAGTACCGGCGCGTCGACCGGCGCCACGATCAACCAGGATGCCGTCAATGGCAAGCTGGTGTTCGATGAGGACGCGTTCCGCGCCGCACTGACCGCCGACCCCAGTGCGGTGCGCACCGCACTTGGCGCAACGACCGGGACCGATGGCTTCGCGCAGAAGCTCAACACGGTGCTCAAGCCGGCGACCACGACCGGGCAGGGCATCGCCGATCGGATCGACCAGCAGAACACGACGCTCAAGCGCCTGGCGACCTCGTTGACGGCGTTCGACACGCGGCTGTCGGCGCGCCAAGAGGCGCTGCAGAAGCAGTTCGCTGCGATGGAAACGGCACTGAGTAATGCGCAGACGCTTCAGGCGCAGATGACGGCGCAGCTCTCTTCGCTGCTGGGCAGCTGACGCTGCCGCGCCCGCGGTCGCGGCGCAGGCGGACATTGGTTGCAGCGGCGCTCAAGGATGCGGCTGCTCCGGCGATCTATGGGGTAGCGATGTACCGCAGTGCCACGCCCAACGCCTATCGCGAGTCTGCGGTGCTCACCGCCTCGCCCGTCCAACTGGTCGTCATGCTCTACGACGGCGCGAACCGCTTTCTCAAACAAGCGGCGTTGCTGATGGAGCAGGGCGACAAGATTCAGGGCGGCCAGCGGTTGGGTCGCGCTCAGGCGATCATCGAAGAGTTGCTCGCGACGCTCGATCTGGAGCGCGGCGGCGATGTTGCCCCGCGTTTGCAGGGGATTTACGTGTACTGCCTGCGCGAGTTGGCGACGGCGCGGTTTGATCGTTCGACCGACCGGATCAATGAGGTTGCCGGGCTGCTGGCCGAACTGCGCGAAAGCTGGGCGGAGTTGGCCGCCGGGCACGAGTAGCGTGGACGATGGCTGCGGCCGCTGAGACGCTTGCCGCGTATGAGGCGGTCGTGACGCTCGCCGAGACTGAGCTGGCGCTGGTCGCCGCTGGGCATTGGGATGAGTTGGAGCGGGTGCGGGCGGCGTGGGACCAAGCGCTCGCTGCACTGCCGCCGCGCCCGCCGGCTGAAGCTGAGCCGCTGCTGCGCCGCGCGTTGGCGCTCGCTGAGCAGGCGGAGGCGCTGATCGCCGATGCCCGTGAGGGCGTGCTGCGCGAACTTGGCGGCGTCGGCCGCCAGCGCGCAGTCGGCCGCGCGTATTCGCCGTCTGCCGCTGTTCCGGCCGACGCGACGCTGAACCTGTCCGCGTAGCCGCCGCTCAAGGTCGCGGCGGTCGCTGGTTGCTGTGGCCGCGCGCTGGCTACCGGCTGCTTCCCCGAGGCGTGACGTGACGGCGTGACGCCGGCGACGTCCGGTACGGTCGATGCACCGGAGTTTGGTGGCGAGGGATGCTGCCGTTGCGATCGAGGGGGAACTATGTCGGTGACGATGAGACGAGCGTGGTTGGTGTCGTGTGGCGCCGTGGTGGCGCTGGGCGTGGGGTGTCCGGCGATGGCGAGAGCGGCGAGCGTCGAGTTGGTTGGGACGACGTTGCACATTGGGGCGCAGTCCGGCGAAGCGCTCGATGTGTCGGCGCGGATTGGTGACGCCGGTGAGGTCGATGTCGATCTCGCCGATGCCGCTGGTGTCAGCGTGCCCACCGGATGTGCGCTTGACGACTCGACGCTGAGCTGTTCGGCGCATCTCGTGGTGGCGCTCGACGTGACCGGTGGTGCTGGCGATGACCGCGTGAGCGTGCGAGGGGCACTGCCGCTGGTGGTTCACGGTGGCGCCGGCGATGACGTGCTGCGCGGCGGCGATGGCGCCGATCTCCTGGACGGTGGAGATGGCGTCGATGTCCTGGATGGGCGTGACGGCGACGACGAGCTGCTCGGCGGCGATGGTGCTGATCGGTTGAACGGCGGCGCCGGTGACGACGTATTGGATGGCGGGGCTGGCGACGATGCGGTGAGTGGAGCCGCTGGCGCCGATCTCCTGCGTGGCGGAGACGGCAGCGATCGGCTCTCCGGGGAGGTGGGAGACGATCAGCTTGACGGCGGAGCGGGCGACGACGCGATCGATGGCGGCGATGACAGCGACACGCTGCTCGGCGGCGACGGGCATGACACGCTGCTGGGCGGTGATGGCGGCGACGCGATCGACGGACAGGGCGGCGAAGACTGGATCGACGGTGGGAACAGCGCCGACGCGCTGCGCGGCGGCGACGGGGATGACATGCTGCTCGCACGCGCGGATGGCGACCGGATCGTCGGCGGCGAGGGAACCGACACCGTCGATCATTCGCTGGCGCCTGGGCCGTTGAACATCGACCTGTCGAGTGGTGAGGTCCGCAGTTCCGGGCCGGCGATCAGCCGGTTCGACGATCTGCCCGATGTCGTGATTGGCAGCCCGTTCGATGATGTGCTGCGCGGTACCGACGATGCGGGCGTGACGCTGTTCGGCGGCGCTGGGAATGACGTGCTGACCGGCGGAGCGCAGGCCGATCGCCTCGATGGCGGCGATGGCCGTGACACGGCCGATTATTCGGAGCGCCGGACGGGTGTGGTGATCCATGCAGACGGGACGCCGGTCAGTGGCGCGCCGGGCGAGGGCGACCTCGTTACCCCGTCGGTCGAGGTGCTCGTTGGAGGCAGCGGCAACGATGACCTCGTCGGCGCGCCCGGCGCGAGTGAGCTGATCGGTGGCGCGGGCGACGACCAGCTGGAGGACCTCTTGGACGACGCCTACGACCTCCTGCGCTGCGGCGACGGCGATGACACGGCCGTTGCTGATCGCACCGACCAGGTCGATGCCGATTGCGAGCGCTGGAGCAACGGCGCGCAGCTGGTGCGCAGCATCGATCCGATCACCGCTGCGGTGCGCTCGCCGCGGCTGGCGATCGATCGTTCGGGGCGGATGCGTGTTTCACTGGCTTGTAGTCGCGAGGCCGTCGGCAGTTGCCGGGCGCTGCTCACCGTCGAGCTGCGTCACGCCGGGAAGTGGCGGCGGGGCGTTCGGCGCAGCGTGTTGTTGACGCCTGGCCGGCGGCGCAGCGTGACGGTGTTCGCGCAGCGTGGGTTCCAGCAGCTGCTGGCGCGCCCACACCATCACTTGAAGGCGCGGGTGCAGGTCGATGTGCGAGATGCGATCGGCCGGCGCGCGAGCGACCGGCGGGAGTTGCCGCTTTCGTTGCCAAGCTCGCCGAAGGGCGCGCGATGATCCGCCGTTCAGGCCGCGCGCTCCGGCTGGCAGCGGTTGCTGGCGTGGCGCTGGCGGGCAGCGTGCCGGGTGGCGCGATCGCGCAGGACCAGGCTGCGTTGCCGCCGACACCGGCCGAGCTGCTCGGCGCGCAGTTCGGCGGCGTGTTGCGGGCGATGCAGCAGACCGGCGCGCCGCGTGTGCAGGTGGCGCGTGGCGATGGCCGGGTTGCGCGTCTGTCGCCGGGCCGCGTGGTGTGGTCCAGCGAGCCGCTGGTGCAGGACGGTGAGCCGGTACAGCGCGCGCTGGAAACTGTCGGCGGTGTCGCCCGGCCGGTCAATCCGCTGGTGGAGGCGGCGCTGCCGCTCGACGCTTCGGCGCCGATCGCGGTCGGCGACGCCGGCCGCCGGTTCACCGTGACGGCGGTCGGTGCGGAGGATGATGCCGAGCAGGTCGTTGGCGATGGCGTGCTGCATGCGGCGACGCATGCGGACACCGACACGATCGCGCGCGCCGTCACTGGCGGCGTGGAGACGTACGAGCTGATTCGCAGCGCGCAGGCGCCGGGTGCGTTTCGGTATCGCGTCGCAGGCGCGACGCCGCGTGTCGCAGGCGACGGCGTGGTCGAGCTGATCCGCGGTGGGCATGCCATCGGGCGAGTGACCGCACCGGCGGTCGTCGACGCGGCGGGCGTGGATGTTGCGGCGTCGATCGGGGTCGATGGCGACGACGTGGTGTTCACGGTGCGCCACGACGTGCCTGGTGTTCAGTACCCGGTGCTCGCCGATCCACTGTGGAGCGCCGATTACGACTTTTCGTTGCCCGATCAGGGGCGCGGCGGCCTGTTCGTGGAGAACGATGGCGGCGGCTACGATGCGGCGGCGGTGACCGGCGGCGCGTACCCCGGCATCACGATCCAGCCGCTCGGCGGGCGCGTCTACAGCGATGGCGATGTCGCGAAGGTGTACTTTGCCGCGCCGCCGGGGTCAACGATCGACCAGGTTGAGTTTCGCGACGTGCTGCGCGTGAACGCGCTCGATCGCCAGACGATGCGGCTCGGGTTGTATGGGCCATCGACGGCGCTCAAGGACGACTACTCCGGCAACACCGTCAGTAGCGTTCCGTCGATCACGCTGGACGACCCGTTCGATGCGGCGAGGTACGCGATGGTGTGGATGTTCACGCCGCCGTGTGAAGTCGGTGAGTCGAACTGCCCACGGTTCGTGCCGGAAAGCTCAGCGACGCGCGTCACGGTTGGGCGGATGGTCGTCACGCTGGTCGATCCGGGGGCGCCGCAGGTGGCGCTCAGCGGCGGCTTGACGGCGCTCGCCGACGGCTGGGTGAAGGGCGAGGGCACGTACGACCTGACGGCGGCGTTCGATGACGACGGCTCCGGCGTTGCCAGCTGGGGTGTGCGGCAGGTTCATGGCGGTGTGACCGCTGATCTCGCCGGGCCGCAGGCGAATAGTTGCGACGACCGGCACAGCGATCCCGATCACGAGGCGTTCCCGTGCCCGCAGCATGATGGGTTCACCGATCCTGCGGTTGATCTCGGCCAGCTGCCGGAGGGGCGCACGACGCTGCTGCCGTACGCGACCGATTACGCCGGCAATGAGAATGATGGGAGCAGCGCCGCGTTGACGCTGCGGCTTGATCGTTCGCCGCCGTCGGTAGATGGTGTCGGTGGGGCGCTCGTTGACGATGCGCCGGGGCGTTGGCGCCAGCTGCGCGGCAGCCAGCTGTTGACGCTTGATCTGTCGGATCGCTACTCGGGGGTGCGGCAGGCTGGTGTGACGATCACGCCGGTGGCCGGTGGAGCCGACGATCACCAAGTGGTTGATCTTTGCTCGCCGCAGGGTTCTGCCGATCAGCCGTGCCCGACGCAGGTGAGCGCCAGCGTGGCGGTCGACGCCGATCTCCTGCCGGACGGTGCGCTCGACCTGTCGGCGGAGGCGATCGATGCCGTCGGCTACTCGTCGCCGACGGTGACGCGGCGGATCTTCAAAGACAACGGGAATCCGGCGGCGACCGCGACCGGCGATCTGACCGATCTCGATGGCGAGTGGACGGGCAGTTCGGCGACGACGCCGGTGACGTTGCGTGGGAAGGACCGCCGGAGCGGCGTTGCGCGGCTGGAGCTGTACGCGCGCGACGAGCATGGACGCCGCCTCGTTGACGATGTGCAGGTGTGCGATCCGGTGCGGGTCGATGCGGCAGATGGCGAGACTTGTCCGTTGAGCGTGAGCCGCGAGGCGGAGGTCGATCTCGGTGATCTGTCGACGGGGCGGGTGACGCTGGAGGCGTATGCGACCGATGCCGCCGGCAACCGCGACCCGTCGCCGGATAGCTGGTCGACGTACGTCGACCATGATCCGCCGAGTGGCGTCGGTGGCGTCAGCGCGATTGCGCAGACCGGCGGCCTCGTGCATGTTTCGTGGGAGCCGGCGACCGACGACGGCTCCGGCGTCGCCGGCTACGAGTACCGCTTGAGCACCGGGGATCGCACGACCGAGTGGGTCACGACGCCGTTCCCGGTGGCGACCGTTCCCGCAGAGCTGGAGCGCGCGATCGTCGAGGTGCGCGCGAAGGACAAAACCGGCCACCACGGCCCGACCAGCACCGGCGCATTGCCGCTGGCCTACGGGGCCGGGCCGATCACAGAGTTGAAGAAGTACGCGAAGGCCATCGTCGGGCTTCCTCGTGCCCTCTTTCCGATTGTTGGCGGATTTGTGTGCGGCGAGTCGCCGTGGTGCAGCGGCCTCGGAGGCCGAAAAACGACACGCTGGCTTGCCGGTGAACTGCTCTCTGGCGCGTTCGTCATCGGCGACATCCGCGATTTCCTGCTTGCGGCGATGAAAGGGGATGTCACGGCAGGCTTGGTCTCTGCGGCGGGCATGGTTCCGCTCGCTGGCGACCTGGGGAAGTCGCTTGACGTGATCAGGAAGTTCGTCGCCCGCACGAATCTTCCGCTGCACGGCGTATTCGAAGCGGTGGTCAAGGTCGGAGGCGAGGATTCCGGGTACACCCGCAAGGTGCTCGACGCATTCACGCAAGGGGGATATTCCAAGCTACGCACGTACGACGTGTCGCATGACGGCGCCGAGCAGCTCGCACGCGCCGGCAACGACATTGGCCGCCTCACGTCGCTCGCGACCCTCGCACGCAGGCCGCTGACGACGCGCGAGCGCGAGGAGGTCGAGAAGAACCTCAAGGAGCACTGGGACTCACCGCGCGGCGGTGCGCGTTCCGAGGCGCTCGGGATCGAAGGCGCGCTGCAGTATCTGCGGCGCGACCCGGACGTGCGCATCCTCGTCTCTGGCCGTCATGTAGCCGACCTACCGAGGACCGGTCCCGATATCGTCGCGTACAACAGGCGCGAGGGCCGCTTGATCGTGGTCGAAGCCAAGGGCACGATGCTCAAGACGAAACCGCTCGACAAAGTTAAGCTGACGAGCACCGTCGGCGGGAAGGACTACGTGCAGCCCTCGGTCAAGTGGCTTGAGGCGAAGCGCTCGACGAGCGTCGACTACATGGAAGCGCTCCAGAACTCCGACGACAAGACCTACAACGAAGCCGCGCGACATTTGCAAACCTTGTTCAAGGGGCAAGCTGCGCCTGCTGATCTGAAAGTGGTGCAGGTGCGGCCGGACGCGCCAGGATCGCGAGCCTACGGGCGGGGATTGGACTCGGCAGTTGCTGAGTTGCGTGATGATCCGGATCGTGTGCGCAAGGTCGATATCATCGATATTCCGTATTAGTGGGGTGTGG
>JASGGQ010000013.1:0-31940 GCA_047604965.1 Patulibacter sp.
ACACCACCAACACCCACAACCCCCCCGGGGGGGGCCCCCCCCCCGGGGCCCCCCCCCCCCCCGCCGAGCCGTGCGTGGCTTTGCGCTGCCGTGCTACGCCGTCATGCCGCCTCCCGGCCCAGGGCCTCGGCGCGGCTTCGGCACGGGAGACGGATCTCGGTGGGCGGTGGGACGGTTGCATAGGATCGCCCGATGATCACCGGTGAGCTGCGGTCCAAGATCGATCGCATCTGGGATGCGTTTTGGTCGGGCGGGATCTCCAATCCACTTGAGGTGATCGAGCAGATCACGTACCTGTTGTTCCTCAAGCGGATCGACGTGGAGTTCACGCGCGCCGAGCGCAAAGCCAACGCGACCGGTGCGCCGGTCGACGCGGTCGGCTACCCGGAGGGAGTCGACGGGCACGGGCGTGACTTGCAGGACGTGCGGTGGTCGCACTTCAGCGAGCTTGACCCGGAGGCGATGTTCGACGTGGTGGCCTCGCGTGTGTTCCCGTGGTTGCAGGGGCTCGGCGGCGAGGGCTCGACGTACGCCGAGCACATGAAGGGCGCGCGGTTCACGATTCCGAAGGCGTCGCTGCTCGATCAGGTGGTGACGATGATCGACGACCTGCCGACGCATGAGCGCGACACCTCCGGCGATCTTTACGAGTACATGCTCAGCAAGATCGCGACGTCGGGTACCAACGGCCAGTTCCGCACGCCGCGCCACATCATCGAGCTGATGGTCGCGATGACCTCGCCAGGCCCTGACGACGAGATCTGCGATCCGGCCTGCGGCACCGCCGGCTTCCTCGTGGCGGCCGCCGAGCACCTGCGCCGCGAGTACCCCGATCTGCTGCACGACGCCAAGCAGAAGCAGCACTTCCACGAGTCGATGTTCCATGGCTACGACTTCGACTCGACGATGCTGCGGATCGGCTCGATGAACATGCTGTTGCACGGCGTCGAGCAGCCCGACATCCGGTACCGCGACTCGCTCGCGGAGGGCGCCAGCGACGAGGAGGGCCTCTACGACCTGATTCTCGCCAACCCGCCGTTCACCGGCAGCCTCGACTACGAGTCGGTCTCCAAGGACCTGCAGCGCGTCGTGAAGACGAAGAAGACGGAGCTGCTGTTCGTCGCGCTGATCCTGCGGCTGCTGAAGATCGGCGGGCAGGCGGCGGTGATCGTGCCCGACGGCGTGATGTTCGGATCGTCGAAGGCCCACAAGACGCTGCGCCAGGCGATCGTCGACGACCATAAGCTCGACGCCGTCGTCAAGCTCCCCGCCGGCGTGTTCAAGCCGTATGCCGGCGTCTCGACGGCGATCCTGTTCTTCACGCGGACGGACAGGGCCGGCACGACCGACGAGGTGTGGTTCTACGACCTCACCGCCGACGGCTTCAGCCTTGACGACAAGCGCACCCCGCAGCTGGCCGGCGAGCTACTCGGCACCTTCCCGGCCGAGCCGCTCACCGACGAGCAGCACGCCAAGAGCAACCTGCCGGACGCGCTCGCGCGATGGACGGCGTTCCGCGACGGCGGCGAACGCGACCGTGCGCGAACCGACCAGAGCTTCGTCGTCCCCGTCAGCGAGATCTGCGAGCAGGACTACGACCTCAGCATCGGCCGCTACAAGGAGATCGTCTACGACGAGGTCGAGCACCGCCCGCCCGGCGAGATCCTGGACGATCTGGACCGCCTGGAGACCGAGATCACCGAGGGGCTGGGCGAGCTACGGGAGCTGCTGCGGTAAGAGCGCCGCGCCGTGGCCACGCACCGCGAGTTTGCGGTGCCGCGACGTGCGCCGCAGTCCGGAGCTGCGACTACGATGGAACCCATGACGCCGACCCCGGAGATCAAGCCCGAAGTCGGGATCGCCGAGCTGCACGAGCAGCTCAGCCGGTACGTCGAGCACGCCGAAGCGGGCGGCGAGGTCTTCATCACCGCGCACGGCAAGCGCGTGGCGCGACTCGCGCCGGTCGAGGCTCCCGCTGAGCCCGATCCGCTGGCAGCGCTGCGGGCTCGGGGACTCGTCAGAGCTGCGAAGCCGGGGACCTGGGAGCCGAACCCGCAGCGCCCGGTAGTCGGTCAGCCGATTTCGGATTTCGTTGCGGAGCAGCGACGCTGATCGCGTACTTCGACACGTCTGCGGTCGTGAAGCTCCTCGTGCGCGAGCCGGGGGCGGACGAGGCGGAGGCAGCTTGGCGTGAGGCGCGAGCTCACGTCTCGAGCGTGACCTTGTACGCCGAGGCGCGTGCCGCGATTGCTGCGGCTGGCCGTTCCGGCCGGGTCGAATCAGCCGCGTTGCGATTTGCCGAGGCTGAGCTTGAGCGTCTGATCGAGATGACGGAACTCGTCCATGTCGACATGCCGCTGTCGCGCACGGCTGGGGAGCTCGCCGACGCTCATGGCCTGCGTGGCTACGACGCGGTGCATCTGGCGACTGCGCTGTCGGTCGCCGATCCCGAGCTGACGCTCGTCACCTGGGACGGTGACCTTGCCACGGCGGCACGCGCCTGCGGCTTGCGCGTCGTGCCGAAGGCCGATGAGGAGGTGCAGGCACTATGACCCTGACGATTGCGCAGGTCCGCGAGCAGGACTACGACCTCAGCATCGGCGACAAGGAGATCGTCCACGACGAGGCCGAGCACCGCTTGCCCAGCGAGATCCTGGGCGACCTGGAACGCCCGAAGGCCGAAGTCGCCGGGGGCCTCGGCGAACTGCGGGAGCTGCCGTAGTGAGGCACCTAGCCGCGGCGACGGGCACAGGCGGGTTGAACTCATGACGTTGTCGCACCGGGTTGAGCTTCAAACGATCGCCCGCGTACAGGGTGGCGGTTCGCTGAAGCTTTCCAGCGCTGACTTCGTTGACGGTGGAGCAACCCCTGCGTTTGGTGCTGGTGGGCAGAATGGGCGAGTCGCGGTGGCGGAGTTCGACCGCAGCGGCATCGTTCTGTCGGCCAACGGCGCGCGTTGCGGTAAGTGCTTCCTAACACCGGGGCCGTTTACCAGTCTGGCCAACACTCAGATCATCCTGGCTGATGAGGCGAGGGTGGATCAACGCTTTCTCTGGTACCAGCTCAACGACGAACGGCGTTGGTCGAAATCAGGGACTGCGCAGCCGTTTATCAAGCCATCGGATGTTAAACGTCACCCGGTTTGGCTCCCACCACTCGAGGAGCAGCGGCGGATCGCGGACGTGCTGGATCGGGCGGACGCGCTGCGCGCGATGCGCCGCGAGACCCTCGCCCGCCTCGACGAGCTCACCCAGTCGATCTTCACCGACATGTTCGGCGATGTCGCCAGTGTGGCGCCGCTCGGCGAGCTGCTTGCTCGCATCGACAGCGGCAAGAGCCCCGTCTGCCTGGATCGACCGGCGACGCCAGGTGAACTCGGGGTGCTGAAACTCGGAGCCGTCAGCTTCGGCAAGTTCGTGTCGCGGGAGAACAAGGCGGTGCGAGACCGGTCGGACGTGCGCGCTGCCGACGAAATCGTGGCTGGCGACATCTTGATGACGCGGAAGAACACGATGGATCTCGTCGGAGCATCCGCCTTCGTCCACGAGTCACGAGCCGGACTGTTTCTTCCTGATCTCGTCTTCCGGCTCGTGCCGCGGGAGGACGCGCCGTTGCGGCGTCGCTACCTCCGCGACGCATTGGCGACCGCGGAAGTGCGCGGCGACATCAGGCGGCTTGCCGGAGGATCCGCAGCTTCGATGGTCAACATCTCCAAATCGAAACTGATGACGGTGCGGGTTCCCGTCCCACCGATCCGGGCGCAAGATGAATACGTCCAGCGGGTGGAGCTGCTGCATCGCGTTCGAGCGACGGCTCAGGCCCACCTCGCCCAGCTCGACGAGCTCTTCGCCTCGCTCCAGCAGCGCGCGTTCCGGGGTGACCTGTTCTCCTCCGGTCCCCCAGCCCAGCTGGAGAAACGTGCCGGCTCAACGCTGCGGACGTAGTCATGCGGGTCGGCGTGTACATCGACGGGTTCAACCTGTTCTACGGGGGCCGCGCGCTCTGCGGGCGAGGCACTGCCGGGTGGCGGTGGCTTGACCTTCGAGCGCTGACGCTTGCGTCGATCGGGTTGCGATGGCAACCCGTCACGATGCTTCGCATCGTGTACTGCACCGCGAAAATCGGCGGCGAGCGCGACGCGCAGTCACGGCTCGATCAAGAGGCATACCTCAAGGCGCTTGAGCGTTCCGGGGCGGTCGACGTGATCGAGTACGGCGATCTGGTTCGGCGTTACAAGCAATCGCGAGCGGCCGAGCCTGGACGACGGCGAGTCCCCTTGATCCTCGGGCCGGAGACCGCTCGAGGGGTGGAGCATCCCGCGCTGCTCGCGGTTGGCGATGAGCTCCGCGTCGGGCACGAGCACATCGAGGAGAAGGGCTCCGACGTCAATGTCGCGAGTCACCTGTTGCATGACGTCCTCGGCGGGCACGTCGATGCCGCCGTGGTGGTGACCAATGACAGCGACTTGGCGCTGCCCCTGCGGCTGGCACGCGACGTCGTCCCGGTCGGCACCGTCAATCCGCGAGGCAATCACACCGCTGGCGCCCTTCGCGGCGCCAGCGGCGACGGGGTTGGCGGGCACTGGTGGTCGCGACTTGGAGCCTCGGACTTCACCGAGCATCAGCTCCCAGCGAGCGTTCCGCCCGTCTCACGGCCCAACGGGTGGTGAGCTTGACTTCCGCCGCCGGGATGCCGATACTTGCGGAACCCACCCGGCGCCCTCGTGCGCCGGGTTTTTTTGTTCCTTGCCGGATGACACCGGGCTCCGACGCCCCGCCCTCCAGCTTCGCCTTCCTGCGAGCTGAGCATCGCTGTTCAACCGTGTCGGCGCTGCTCGCGGCGCTCCTTGGCAGCCTTCCCCCTGGCGGGCACCTCGTACACGTTGCGCAAGAGCTGGGTTGTGAAGTCGACAGCGGTTTCTGCGTCGGCGACGTCGAGGATCTCGATCTCGTGCGCGGCATGATTGCCGAGTAGCCGGATCTCGTCGAGCCAATCGTCGGAGTCAGCGGGGACGAGGTGCTGCTCGCGCAAGTAGTCGACGTACTTCGCGAAGGGCTGGTTGGGCTGTGCGCCGCGCTCGACGGCGACATGCATCAGGATCGTCCGTCGGTAACCGAGCCCCGAGGGAGCCATGTCTGCGACGCAGCAGTACGTACGAGTTCCGCGCGGCGAGACAGCTGCGATCACGCGGCTTGAATCGGAGATCAAGGATCTCTACGCCAAGGACATCACGCCGTGCCTGATCGGCGCCGGCGGCGAGCCCGTCGAGATCCCCCTTCGATCTTCGCCGGACTACGGGCAGCTCTCGATGCGATGGCTGTCGGGCGGCCGATCACGCTCGTGCTGCTCGATCAGGAACTCACGACTCAGCAGGCGGGTGACCTTCTCCTGGTCTCGCGCCCGCACCTCATCAAGCCGTTGGAGCGCGGGGACATCCCATGCCATCGGGTCGGACGCAACCGTCGCGTACGAGTTGACGATGTCCTTGCGTGCAAGCAGCGCCGTGACCAGGAACGCCCCGAGCTGCTGGACGAGCTCGTGCCGGACGCGCAAGCCATGGGTAGTTACGATATGCCCGAGGGCGCGCGGTAGCTACCGCCCGCAGCTCCGTCGTTCACGTCAGCCCTCGACAGGACTCGCAGACAGCGGCGGTAGGATCCTGCCTGAGGTTGCGTAGCCGGATGTCAGACTGCATGAAGTCCTGCGTAGGCCGGGGAACGAACGCAAACGCGCGAAGAAGGAGGCGGTGGCGGTGAGCACGCAAATCACACTTGATCTCCACGGCGCCAATGCCCCGGACGGGATCAACATCGCGGAGTTCGAGCGCTTTCTTGCTGAGTTCCGCACCGCATTGCGCGTGTTTAGCCGCGAGCGGCGCGAGCAAGTGCCAAACACTGCGGGCCGACCGAGCTCTGATGACGACGCAGCCACGGCGTTTCGGCTCACCTCGCTGCGCGCAGGATCGGCGATCATGGAGCTCACCGATCTGAGCCCAGCAACTGGCACGAGCGACGGACAACCTTCCCTCGACATCGAGGTGGCGACGACGGCGACCGACAACCTCGTGAGCCTCATGCGAGCGGTCGAAGCCGACGCGGTGAGTCCCAAGGTCGGATTGGCGTTGGGCAAGGCGCGGCGCGCCCTCGGCGTGAACGATGGTTGCTTCGGAGTCGCCGTGCAAGGGCGGGTCGCACGCGTGCAGATCGATCGCGAACGCGTCGACCGCTGGTCGATTTCGACACCGGACGCGGCTGGTGGCGAGGTCACCAGTGCCACTGGAAGGCTCCACGCCTTCGAAACGGAGGCTCCCCCGCACGTTGAGGTCCGGGACCAGGACGGCCGAAACTGGACATGTTCATATCGGCCCGAGCTAGAAGCCAGACTTCTGAGCGCCGTCAGGCGCTTGGTCACGCTTGAAGGCGAGGGCATCCACGACGGCAAGAAGGGACGACTCCAGGTGACCTCCGTCCACGTCAGCCCCGAGCTAGAGCCGTCGACGATGTTCACCAGCACTCCGCTTTCGGTGGACGAGTTGATGGAGGCCCAAGGCATCGCCGGTCCGCAAACGCTCGAGTCGCTCGCGATCCCCGGCCTCACCGACGACGAACGAGACGCGTTCCTCGCGGCCATCTTCGACGCGTGATGCCGCCTGCTTCGCGCGAGGTCATCCTGTGTGACACGTCGGTGGCGTCCTTGCTCGCGGACGGCGACCATGCGCGGCTCGTGAAGCTGGATGGCGTCGACCTCGAGCTTCTCGCTGTGACGAATGCCGCCTGACGCCCAGCCCTCCAACTTCGCGTTTCTGCGGGCCGAACGTCCAGACCTCTACCGGCGCGCCCGAGAGGTGGAGCGGCGGGTGTTCTTCGATCCGCGTGCGGCGTGCGTGGAGGGGCGGATCACGCTGGAGGAGATCGTGCGGTGGCTCTACGAGATCCACCCCGATCTCGAGGAGCCGTACCGGCCTGATCTGCGCGCGCGGATCGCCACACGCGAGTTCAAGGCGCTGGTCGGTGACGCGCTGTTCCAGAAAGCCGACCTGATTCGCATCAATGGCAATCGCGCGGCGCACGACGGCCGCGTGCGGATCACCGATCGCGACTCGCTGACCGTGGTTCGCGAGCTGTACCACCTGCTCTACTGGGTCGCCCGCGCCTACAACACCGATCGGGTTACCCTCACCGGCGCGAAGTTCGACCTGGCGCTGGTGCCCCGCCCCCGCAGCCCGCAGGAGCGTGCCAAGGCCGCCCAGCTCTCGCGCGAGAAGCTCCGCCAGCTCCAAGAGGAGCAGGACGCCCGCAACGCCGAGCTGGCCCACCTCCGCGAGACGAGCGACAGCTACCAGCAGCAGATCGAGTCCTTGCAGGCCGAGCTTGCGGCGCTCAAGGCGCAGAACGACGCCACGCCGATCGACCACGACTTGGACGAGGCGACGACGCGCGACGCCATGATCGACGTGCTACTCGCCGAGGCTGGATGGGATGTTTCCGAGCCGGACGCGACCGAATACGAAGTCGACGGCATGGCGCGCAAAACCGGCGACGGCACCGGCCGCGGCTTCGTCGACTACGTGCTCTGGGGCGACGACGGCCAGCCGCTCGCGCTCGTCGAAGCCAAGCGCACGCGCCGCAGCCCGACCGAAGGCGAGCAGCAAGCCGTGCTCTACGCCGACCAGCTCGAGCGGCGCTTCGGGCGGCGACCGGTCGTCTACCTCACCAACGGCTACGAGCACTGGTTCTGGGACGAAGCCGAGGGCCCCAAGCGGCGCGTCGCGGGCTTCCGCACCAAGGCCGAACTGGAGACGCTGCACTTCCGGCACGGCCGCCGCAAGCCACTCGCTGACACCGCCACCAACACTGAGATCGTCGAGCGGGCCTACCAGGAGCGAGCGATCCGCAGCGTCTGCGACGCGATCGAGCAGGGCCATCGCGGCGCGCTGCTCGTGATGGCGACCGGCACCGGCAAAACCCGCACCGTGATCGCGCTCGTCGACGTGCTGATGCGGGCCGGGCTCGTGCAGCGCACGCTCTTCCTCGCCGACCGGCAGGCGCTGGTCAAGCAGGCGACAAACGCGTTCAAGGCGCACCTGCCGCAGGCGGCGACCGTCAACCTGCTCGACGCCACGGGCCGCGACCAGGAAGGCCGGGTGTTCGTCGCCACCTACCCGACGATCATGAACCTGATCTCGCGCGGCGCCGAAGGCGAGGAGCGACGGTTCGGCCCCGGGTACTTCGATCTCGTGATCGTCGACGAGGCACATCGCTCCGTCTACAAGAAGTACCGCGCGATCTTCGCCTACTTCGATGCGCTGCTGATCGGGCTGACGGCCACGCCGCGCGACGAGGTCCACCGCGACACCTACCGGATCTTCGGGCTGGAACCAGGCGTCCCGACCGACCAGTACGGCCTCGCTGAGGCGGTCGACGATGGGTACCTGGTACCGCCGGTCGGGATTGACGTGCCACTCAAGTTCCCCCGCGACGGAGCGCGCTACTCGGAGCTCAGCGACGAGGAGCAGGAGCAATGGGACGAGCTGGAATGGGACGACGAGGCGGGTGGGGCCCCCGACGAGGTGAGCGCCGCCGACGTCAACCAGTACTTCTTCAACATCGACACCGTTGACAAGGTGCTCGAAGTGCTGATGGGCGCTGGCGAGTACGTCGCCGGTGGCGACCGGCTCGGCAAGACGATCATCTTCGCCAAGAACCAGCGGCACGCCGAGTTCATCATCGAGCGCTTCGACGCGAATTACCCGCATCTCAAAGGGCAGTTCGCCCGCGTGATCACCCACAAGGTCGAGCATGCGCAGGATCTGATCGATCGCTTCTCGATGGCGGAGGAGCCGCCGCACATCGCCGTCTCCGTCGACATGCTCGACACGGGAATCGACGTGCCAGAGGTCGTGAACCTCGTCTTCTTCAAGGTCGTTCGCTCGTCGACGAAGTTCTGGCAGATGGTCGGCCGAGGCACCCGCCTGCGCCCCGATTTGTTCGGTCCGGGCGCGGACAAGCGGCGCTTCAATGTTTTCGACATCTGCGGCAACCTGGCGTTCTTCAACCTGAGCCTGCCGAGCCCCGAAGGTGCGCCGGCCAAGCCGCTGCGGCAACGGCTGTTCGAGGCGCGCGTTGACCTGCTGGAGCTGATCGATACCGGCGGCACAGATGCGGACGCTGCCAGCGTCCGCGAGAGCGTCGCCGAGCATCTGCGGGCGGAGGTACAGGGGATGCCGCGCGACAACTTCGTCGTGCGACCGCATCTGCGCGAGGTGGAGCGCTTCTCCAACGACGACGCGTGGCGCGCGATCGACGCAGAAGCGGCGCTCGACCTTCGCGAGCAGCTCTCGCCGCTGCCGACGGCCGTGCTCGATCGCGACGAGGCAGCGAAGCGATTCGACCTGCTGATGCTCCACCTCCAGCGGCGGGTGCTGAACCCCGACCCGCGCGATGCGCGGCGCCAGGAACAGGTGCAGCAGATCGCTGGCGCGTTGCTGGAGCAGCCGAACGTGCCGGCCGTGGCCAAGCAGCTGGAGCTGCTGAGCGACCTGGCCGGCGACGAGTGGTGGGATGACGTCACGATCCCGATGCTTGAGCAGGCGCGGCTGCGCGTGCGCGACCTCGCCCGCCTGATCCAGTCGTCCCGGCGCGCGGTCGTCTACACCGACTTCGCCGATGATCTCGGCGACATCGAGGTTGTTGACATCGGCCTGCCAGGCAGCTCGGACTTCGTGCGGTTCCAGGAGAAAGTGCGGCTGTTTCTACGCCAGCACGACCACGACCTGACGCTCATCAAACTGCGCACGAACCAGGCGTTGACCGAGGTCGACCTCGCGCGGCTCCAGGAGATGCTGCTACAGGCTGGAGTTGGTACACGCGAAGACCTCGCCCGCGCGACGAACGCCGCTCAGGGACTCGGGCTCTTTGTCCGCGGCCTCGTCGGCCTCGACCGGATCGTGGCGCGCGAGGCGATCGACGAGTTCATCGCCGGTCGCAGGATGACCCAGAACCAGCTCCGCTTCCTCGACGAGATTGTGCAGCACCTGACTCGGAACGGCGTCGTCAACCGCAGCCTGCTCTACGAGTCGCCGTTCTCCGAGCTCGCTCCGGGCGGCCCCGACGAACTGTTCGAGCAGGCTGAGATCATCGAGCTCTTCGGGACGCTGGACCGCGTGCGTGCGAAGGCGCAGGCACAGACATCACCGGCATAGCGGCCGAGCGATGGGCCGCCCGAGAACGTAGGTGTGGCTTTGCACAGCGACGCTCCCGGGTGGCCGGCGCGCGAGATGGCGTTGCTACGCCGTCATGCCGCCGAACATGCCGCCGCTGACGAGCAGCGTCTGGCCGGTGACGAAGTTCGAGTAGGGCGAGCAGAGGAAGAAGACGCCACCGGCGGCCTCTTCGGGGGTGGCGCCACGGCCGAGCGGGGTCATCATCGTCGCGCCCTGGCGGACGATGTCGCTCATGCCGAGATCGACCTTCTTGCCGTCGCCGACATCGGCGCCAACGGTGCCCTCCGAGCCCTTGGAGGCCGTCAGGCGCGTCTCGACGAAGCCGAACGCGACCGCGTTGACGTTGATCTTGAACATGCCCCACTCTTTGGCGAGCGTCTTCGTCAGGCCGACGACGCCCGACTTGCCGGCCGCATAGTTGGCCTGCGCGGCGTTGCCGAACACGCCGGAGGTGGAAGAGACGTTGACGATCTTGCGGAACTGCGGTTCGCCGCTGGCCAGCTCGGCCTTGGCCACCTCACGCATGTACGGCGCCGCCGCGCGGATCACCTTGAACG
Source organism: Patulibacter sp. (assembly GCA_047604965.1). Classification (GTDB taxonomy): domain Bacteria; phylum Actinomycetota; class Thermoleophilia; order Solirubrobacterales; family Solirubrobacteraceae; genus JAGIBJ01. The sequence continues at coordinate 10,780 of JASGGQ010000013.1, forward strand.
GCACGGTGAGGTGGATGTCGAGCATCCGCTCCCAGTTCTCGTCGCTCATCTTGTGCAAGGCACCATCGAGCGTGTAGCCGGCGTTGTTGACAACGATGTCGAGCTTGCCCCACGCATCGATCGCCGTCTTGACGAGCTGCTCCGGGGCGTCGCCCTTCGTCAGATCGCCCGCGAAAACGGTCGTCTCGCCGTCGATCTCCGACGCCGTCTGCTGTGCCACATCGCCGTCGAGGTCGTTGATCACGACCTTCGCGCCGTTGGCGGCAAGCAGCTCGGCGGTCGCACGGCCGATGCCGCGCGCCGATCCGGTGACGATGGCGACCTTGTCGTCGAGAAGACCCATGAAGCGCTCCTGGCTGCAAATGAGAGGTATGGCGCCGGCCCCCGCGCGGCAAGGCGCGGGCGGGCAAGCGCGGCGGATCGTACCTACTTCTTGAGCATCCCGAAGATCCCGCGGCCAACGTCGCGCATCAGCGCGCGCCCCTCGCGGGACTTCAAGAAGGTGCCGATCACTTCGGCGCCGCCACCGGCCGCCGTGGCCGCTTCGCGATGGCGCTGGTTCGCCGTCCGGCCGGTGCCGCCGCCGGCCGGTGCGCGCGTCGCCGTGCCGGATGCCTCACCGCCGGCCCCCGCGAAGTCGCCGCTCGTCGGCCGGCCTTGGCGCGCCGGGGTTGCGTGGCTGGCGTTCGCCCCCGGTGCGCCGTCGTCCGCTCTGCCGCCGCCCGCGGTCGCCGCAGCGCCGCCGGCCGCGTCAACCCGCGCGGCGAGCAGCTCGCGTGCGCTTTCATGCTCCTGCCGCGTGCCGTACTTCGCGTACAGCGCCGACCCTTTCGCAAGCCCGTCGACATCGGCCGTCGGCGCCATCGATGAGGCGGGCGCCAGCAGCCGGCTATGGACGACCGGCGTCGGCGTGCCCTTCGCGGTGAGGATCGTGACCGCCGCCTCGCCGGTGCCGACCGAGGTCAGCAGCTGCGAGACGTCGTAGAACGGGCTCTTGGGGTACGTCTTGACCGCCTTCTGGAGCTGCGTTTCATCCTCCGGCGTGAAGACGCGCAACGCATGCTGGATGCGGTTGCCGAGCTGGCCGAGTACGTCGGCCGGCACGTCACGCGGATTTTGGGTGATGAAGAACACCCCGACCCCTTTGGAACGGATCAGCCGGACCGTCTGCACGACCGAATCGACGAACGCCGGCGTCGCGCCGTGGAACAGCAGATGCGCCTCGTCGAAGAAGAACACGAGCTTTGGCTGGTCGAGGTCGCCGACCTCCGGGAGCGTTTCAAACAGCTCCGCGAGCAGCCACATCAGCACCGTTGAGAAGAGATCGGGCTTGTCCTGCACTGCCGGCAGTTCCAGCACGTTGACGGTCCCGCGGCCATCCGGCGCGACCCGCAGCAGATCGGCGATATCGAGCTGCGGCTCACCGAAGAACTCGGTGCCGCCACCGGTCTCCACGCCGACCAGCGCGCGCAGCAGCACGCCGACCGTCTGCTTGCTCAGCCCGCCGATGCCGTCGAGCTCGGACTTGCCGTCATCGGAGGTGAGAAAGGTCAGCAGCGCCCGCAGGTCGGAGAGATCCAGCAGCGGCAGCCCTTTGCGGTCGGCGTAGTGGAAGACCAGCTGCAAGCACTGCTCCTGCGTTTCGTTGCTTTGCAGGATCTTCGCGAGCAGCCGCGGCCCGACATCGGAGACGGTCGCGCGGATCGGCACGCCGGGGCCGATCCCGCCGATCGAGAAGAACTCCGTCGGGAAGCCGGTCGGCGCGTACGGCAGCCCAAGCTCGGCCATGCGGGTCGGCGCCGGCCCATCGGCGCCGCCAGCGTCGTGCAGCCCGGACACATCGCCCTTGACATCGGCGACGACCGTCGGCACGCCCGCCGCCGAAAGCTGCTCGATGATGCCTTGCAGCGTTTTCGTCTTGCCGGTGCCGGTCGCTCCGGCGATCAGGCCGTGACGGTTGACCATCCGCAGCGGCAGCCGGATGGCGACCTGCGGATGCAGCTGCCCGTCGTGGACGCCCCGCCCCAGATCGATCGACGGCAGCTCCGTCGCGTAGGCCGCCGAAAGTTCTGCCGCGAAGTCGCTCATGTGCCGGACGCTACCGTGCCAGGCGATGCGGGTCGCTGCGATTCAGCTCACCGCCGGAGCCGACCGGCACGCCAACCTCGCGCAGGCGCTCGGTGCGGTGCGCGACGCGGCGGCGGCCGGCGCCCGGCTGATCGTGCTGCCGGAGAAGTGGCTGGCGATCGGCGACGGCACGACGCTCGCGGCGGCAGCGCAGCGGCTCGACGGCCCACTGGTCGCCGCACTGGCGGGCGTCGCGGCCGAACTGGAGGTGGACCTGATCGCCGGCACGATCCCCGAAGCGCCACCGGCCGGCGATCCCGACCGGCGGCCGTGGAACACGTCGCTGCACGTCGCCCCAGGCGGCCAGCTGCGCGCCGCCTACCGCAAGCTCCACCTGTTCGACGCCGAGATCGACGGCAGGCAGTACCGCGAATCGGCCGGCGAGCGGCGCGGCGAGCACCCGGTCATCACCACGCTCGCCGACGGCACCGTCGCCGGTTTGAGCGTCTGCTTCGATCTGCGCTTCGCGCCGCTGTACGCCACGCTTGTGGCCGGCGGCGCGACGCTGCTGACGGTGCCGGCCGCGTTTACGTTGGCGACGACCCGCGCGCACTGGGAGCCGCTGCTGCGCGCCCGCGCGATCGACGCCGGGGCATGGGTGATCGCTGCCAACCAGGCCGGGCAGCATCCCGACGGCACCCGCAGCGGCGGGCAGAGCATGATCGTCAGCCCGTGGGGGGAGGTGGCGGCGCGCGCGCCGGAGTCCGGCGATGCCGTCGTGATCGCCGACCTCGATGGCGCGGCCGTCACCGATGCGCGGTCTGCGCTGCCGACGCGGGCACTCGTCAGGCCGGACGCCTACGCGCGCACACCGGGCAGTGGCCTCGCTTGATTTTGAAAGAGCTGCTGGGGCCGGAAAGGGCGCGCGACGTCTGATTGAATGGCGGGCAGCCTGGCGATCGGCACCCGCCCGTCGCCTCCCTGAGGAGCACGACTCGTGACCGAACCTGCGTCCACGCCCGACGACGAACAGCCAACCGGCAGCTTCGAGCCGGTCACCGGCGACGCCGCAGTGGCCGACGCCGAGCTGCCGCGCCCAGGCGCCCCCGTCGATCCCGGCGGCGACGATATCGTCGCGCAGATCGAACGGCTCGCGCAGGATCGTCCTGAAGCCCTGATCGGTGGCGCCTTCGCCATCGGATTCGCTGTTGCCATGGTGGTGCGTCGCCTTGTCCGATAATCACGAGCCGCAGGTCGCGCGGGCGCTCCAGGAGATCTCCCACAGCGTTACGAGCATCGTTTCCGAAGAGATCGCGCTCGCCAAAGCGGAGGTCGCCGAGAAGGCGCTGAACGTCGGCCGTGGTGCTGGCGTCGGCGCCGCTGCGGGGGTCTTCCTGCTCTTCGCGCTGATCATGGCCGCGCATACGCTGGCCTGGGGCATCTTCAGCCTGACCGGCAGCGATCACGTGTGGCTCGGCTACCTGCTGGCAACGGTGTTCTTCGTGATTTTGGCGGCGCTCGCCGGCTTGGTCGCCGTGAAGCTGCTCAAGAAGGGCGGCTCGCCGGTACCGACGATGGCGATCGCCGAGGCGCAAGCCACCAAACAGGCCGTCCGCGACGCACGGAGGAGCGCATGAGTCCGCAACGCACGCCCGAGGAAATCCGCTCCGCGATCGAAGGGCACCGCAACGAACTGAGCCGTGCGGTCGGCGATCTCACGGTCGCGACGCAGCAGGCGACCGACTGGCGCCGACAGGTCGGCCGCAAACCACTGCCGTTCGCCGGGGCGGCCGTCGCCGCCGGCTTCCTGCTCGGTGGCGGACTCGCGGCACTCGGCGGCCTGCTCGGATAGCGCGGCCGGCCCGGCGTGCCCCGTCGGCGAGGTAGGGCGCGCGTCGGCCGCTATGCGGTGCGGAACCGGCCGCGCCCAACGAGGCTGCTCGGTGCCGCCGCGATGCCGACCATCCCAGGGCCGGTATGCGCGCCGACGACCGGGCCGGCCTCGCAGATCGCGAGCGGTTCGCAACCGAACGCCGTGCGGCCGGCCTCCAGGAACTCCTCGACGATCTCCGGCGCCAGCACATGCATCACCATCCAGCCGTCGAGCCCCTCCTGCGCGAACTCGTCGAAGAAGCGCAGCAACCGCTGGCGCATCTTCGCACTGGTGCGGATCTTCTCGACCGTCTCGTTCTCTGAGCCGGGGCCGCCATCGAGCTTGAGGATCGGGCGGATCTGGAGCGTGCTGCCGAGCAGACCTTGCGCGTGTCCGATGCGGCCGCCGCGCCGCAAGAAGTCGAGCGTGTCGAGGCCGAAGCGCACCTTCATCGCGCGGCTTACCTGATCGGCGGCAGCGGCGACCTGTGCCGCGTCGCCGCCGGCCTCGGCGGCGCGCAGCGCGCCGATCACCGTCAGCGCGAGGCCGCCGGCTGTCGAGCCGCTGTCGACGATCTCGATCGTGCGCTGCGGAAATCGCCCGAGCGCCTCGTCGCGTGCTTGGCGGGCCGTTTCGGCGGTGCCTGACATCCCGGCGGTGATGTGGACCGACACGATGTCGCGGCCGGCCTGAAGCAGCGGCTCGTAGAGCGCGAGGAACTCGCCGACCGATGGCTGCGAGGTTGAGAGCGACCGTTCGCCGGCACGCAGCGCCCGATACAGCTCGGTCCAGTCGCCGATCAGATCTTCGCGGGTCGCCTGGCCATCTTCGACGAGCCACAGCGGGATCACCGCCAGCTCGTGGCCGGCGAGTTCTTCCGCAGGGAGGTAGTTCGTGGAGTCGGTGACAACGGCGACGCGCATGCGTCGGACACCCTAACGCCGGCTGCGGTGGCCGAGCTTCGTTGGTGGCCGGGGCGGGCCTCCTGGTCTGGCGCAGGGCGCAGCGGTTGGGAAGGGGCCGGCCGCCGCTGTGCCAAGTAGCGTGCCGGCGATGTCTCGTACCTGCTTTCGGCCCGTTCTGGCGGCGCCATTGGTCGTGTCTGCCGCCTTGACCGTTGTCGCTGCGGCGCGTGCCGGCGAGCTGACGATGGCGCTCTCCGATGTTCGAGCTGGGATGCAGTGCACCGCGCTCAGTGTCATCCAGGGGACGAGCCCGGTCAGCTTCGATGCGACCGTGCTCGGCATCGATGGCGGCCCGCGCGCCGCCGACGCGCTGATCATCATGCGCTTCTCCGGCGACGCGGTCGCCTCGACCGGCATCGGCCAGGGCTTCAGCGGTTCGCCGGTTTCCTGCCCGGACGACAGCGGCGTGATGCGCGTCGTCGGTGCGATCTCGCAGGGCATCGGCCAGTACGACAACTTGGTCGCGGGGGTCACACCGATCGAGGCGATGCTCGGCACCCCGACCAGCTCGAACGGGGCGGCGGTGCCGGTGATCGGCGTCGCCGCGCCGACACCGACGCCAACTGCGGCGACCAGCAGCAAGGTGTCCCAGCGCGCCGGGCGCAGTACGAAGGCGACCGCCGCGAAGGCGACGACCGCTGCGACTGACAGTGCTCCGTGGGGCACCGGCCCGGCGACGCTCACGCTCAGCGGCGTACGCGGTCCGCTTGCCAGCCGCATCGCGCGCGTTGCGACGAAATCCGGGCTGCCGATGCTGGCCGGGCCGAGCGCGGGCCGCAGCGAGCAGTCGACGGCAGACGGGCGGCTGGCCGGCGGCGACGCGGTTGCCGTCAGCTCGGTGACCGGCGATGTCAGTGCGGGGGCGATCGGCACGGTGACCTATGTCGACGGTGATCGCGTCTGGTTGTTCGGGCACCCCTATAACGGCGTTGGTGCGGCACGGCTGCTGATGCAGCAGGCATCGATCACGACGGTGATCGGTTCGCCGTCGATCGGCGACCAAGTCAGCTACAAGCTCGGGACGCCGGGTGCGTCGGTCGGCACCGTCGGCTTCGACGGCGCATTCGCTGTCGGCGGGCTGCTCGGTGGCCTGCCGCCGACGATCCCCGTCGCTGTCACGGTCCGCGACGGCCAGGGCAACGTGGTGCAGCAGGCCAGCGCGCAGGTCGCCGATGAGCGCGCAGTGCGCGGCGGCTCGACCGCGAGCCTCTTGCCGTTGGCGGCCGGCGCGAACGCGGGGGCGGCGCTGCAGCGACTCACCAGCCAGTCGGTCGTCGGCGGCTCGGCCCATGCTTGCACGACGATCTTCCTCAAGGGTGAGAAGGTGCCGCTCTTCCAATGTGCCGATACGGTGATCCCCACGCCCGATGCGTCGGTCGGCGGGATCGAGACCGGCGTCGCTGAAGCGGTTGCCGGGGCGGTTCTCCCGGCCGTCAGCGCCGAACGGTTTCTCAAGTTGATCGACCGTGTGCAGGTCGATGTGCGTCGGCAAGACGAGGCCGATAGCGCGCAGATCGTGCGGATTCGCCAACCACGCAACGTGCGCGCCGGCCGCCGCATCACGATCCGCGTCGTCGTCATCCAAGGCTCGACCGGCGAACGCCGAGAGGTGCCGATTCAGGTACGGATCCCGCGTGCTGCGGCCGGCCTGAGAACGGGAATCGCGGTGCTCTCCGATCCGGTTGAAGTGGCCAGCGACGAGTCGCTCGCCGACGCGCTCTTTGTGAGCGATGATGACAGCGACGCGCCTGCGCCGCCGAAGAATCTCCCGGCGCTGCGGGCGCGCTATACGCCGTCGGGGCTGTCGGGGTTGCGGGTCGTCGCGGTGCCCGGGGTTTCCGGCAAGGAGATCGTCGCCGCGCTCGATGGCGAAGACACCAGCCTCAGCGACGATGAGGTCGCAGCGGTGCAGGCGCGGGTGCAGGTCGCCAAGGAACTGCCGACCGTCACGGTGGCCGGCAGTGCCGCCGTCAACGTGCGCCCGTCGCGGTAGCGCCGGCGCGGCCGGCAGCCGGCGCGGCCGGCAGCACGTTACGACAAGCGGTTTTCGATCTGGAGTGGAGCCGGCCCGTCGTCGCCTGCGTCGGCCGTTCCGGCGACGCCGAGCAGCGTTTGCAGTTCGCCGCTTTCGGCCATTTCCAGGATGATGTCGCAGCCGCCGATCAGCTCGCCGCGCACGAACAGTTGCGGAATCGTCGGCCAGCCGGAGAGCGCTGAGAGCGCTTGGCGAATCTGCGGGTCGGGCAGGATGTCGACGCTTGCGAACGGCACCTGGAGCGAGGCCAGCGTGCCGGCCGCTCGCGCTGAGAAGCCGCACATCGGCTGATCGGGGTTCCCCTTCATAAAGAGGATCACCTCGTTCTGCTCGATCGCGGTTTTGATCTGGTCGCTGAGGGTGGCGGGTTCGCTCATGGGGTCTCCGTCTTGAGGGAGAGGGCGTGAATCGCGCCCCCGATCTGGTCGCCGAACACGTCGTAGACCATCTTGTGCTGCTCGATGCGGCTCAGACCGGCGAACGCTGGACTGCGAACTTCGGCGCGGAAATGATCCTGGGTGCCGGTGGTGTCGATCACGACCGCCTCGGCACCGGGGATCGAAGCTTCGATCTGGCGCTGGAGTTCCTCGGGGGTGGGCATGGGTTCGAGCGTAGCGGGCGCCGCCGGGCTACTACACTGCTGGGTGCGAGCCGATAGGAAGGGCAGGCGCATCGGCGCCGGTACTTCCGATCCATCGACCCGGAGACGACCGACACCATGATCACCCTCACGGATAAGGGCGCGGAGAAAGTCCGCGAGTACCTGGCGGCCCAGAACGCCGATGTTGCCGTGGCCGGCTTGCGAGTCGGCGTTAAGGGCGGCGGCTGCTCCGGATTCCAATACCAACTCGCGTTCGATGAGCAACGCGGCGGCGACCAGGTGTACGAGGATCGCGGCTTGAAGATCCTCGTCGATCCCGACTCGCTGCCGTATGTCGAAGGCTCGGTGATCGATTTCGTCGATGCCCTCACCGGCGCCGGGTTCAAGGTCGAAAATCCGAATGTCGTCGCGGCCTGCGGCTGCGGATCGAGCTTCAAAGTCACCGACAGCGAAAGCTGCTCGGCGCTGTAGTCACCGGCTGACCGTCGAAATTGTGCCCCTAGAGGGGCCAAATTTCGACGCTCGACGAGGCGGAGGCCGGCGGAATGGTGAGCCGCAGATGTCGCCGGTTGTGGCGATCACGCCGTGCGACAGTCGGCGGCGGAACGATCTCCACGACGCCCGACTCGTGGACCACGACACCGCCGTGGGTCAGCGCTGCGTGGGCGTTCGCTCCGCCACGCAGCATCGCCGTTTTGGCGAGCACCTCGGCCTCCAGCGCGGTCGGCGCCAGGGCGGTGACCTGCAACAGATCGGTGCGCGCCGGCAGGCCGGTACGCGGGTCGATCAGCTGATGCGTGGCGTGCTCACCGCCGCCCCACCGCCGCCTGACGCCGCTGGTGGCGACGCCGCCGCTGGTGACGTACAACCGATGCACGACCTGCGAGGGATCTTCCGGGGAGAGCACGTCGATCGCGCGCGGACGGCGTGCGGTGCCGCCGACACGGAGGTCGCCACCGCAATCAACCATCCAGCTTGTCGCGCCCCGCAGGGCAGTGGCGGCGAGGTCGGCGGCGAGTCCTTTCCCGAGACCGCCGCTATCGAGCCGCACCCCCGGCGGGCGGTGGACGGCGTCGTCGCGCGCAGCGACCAGCCGCCAGTCGCCGCGCGCCTCGACCGGTGCGTGGCTGCCGCCGACTGTCGCGGGCGTATCGTGGAGGCGATGACGGCTGGCGTCACGTTCGCCGAGCGGCCACTGTTCGTGGTACTCGGCCGCTTCGACGGCATCGAGCAAGGTCGCGTCAACGAGCCCGTCGCTGCGCCGTCCCGCCCAGTGCACCGCTTCGGCGAAGCGCAGCATCATCGGGCTGGCTGGAACGGCGGCCGCCGGATCGGCGTTCAGTGCGCACAGTTCAGAGTCGGGCCGGAAGCTGCTGAGTCGCGCATCGAACTCGGCGAGGATCGCTTCGGCACGATCCAGGCGCTGCTCGGCGTGGCCACGGTGGCCGTCCGGCGGGGTGATCCGCAGCTGCACCTGGCAGCCGAACTGCTCGAAGGTGCGACGGCGTTCGCCGCCTGGACCGGGGGTGGAAACGCTGGTCATATCGCGGCCCTCCTACGACGGGCTGGTTGTGGCGCCGGTCAGCGTGCGGTTCCCCGACGCGCTGCCGGTGGTGCTGGTGTCGCTGGAGCTGCTCGACGTGCTGTCGCCGTCGCTGGAACCGCAGTCCGGCGTGCTCTCGTTGGAGCTGGTGTCGTTTGCGTCGTCGCTCCAGCTGTGCTCGGCTTGCGTATCGCCGTCGTAGCTCCAGTCGCTCGTTGAGGTTTGCGTCGAGCTATCGGTCGAGCTTGTCGAGCCGGAGCTGGTGTCATCGGAAGTGGCTGAGTCGGTTGGGCTCGCCGTGGTGGAGGCCATCGCGGCCGCAGCGGTGGTCGTTGTCGCGCCGTTCGTGGCGGCGACCCCGAGCCACGACGACGCGGCGAACACCGAAACGGTTCCGCTGGCAGCGCCCCATCGCAGTCGTTGCGTACGGCGCTTGCGCCGGTTGGGGCGGGGTCGATCGGAGGGCGTGCTCGAACTCATGCCCTGAGCATCGGTGCCGTCCCTGAGCGGGCCCTGAGAGGCGCATGATCGTTCATCGAGCGCCGCCTCGTGTGCCGAGCGTCGAGATTGCGCCCCTCCAGGGGCGCAATCTCGACGCTCGGCACACGAGGCTTATGATCGGCTGATGCCGTCGTCTTCCCGATCCGGCGGCGCCGTCGCCGTGCTGCTCCTGGTGGCGACGACCCTCGCGGGCTGCGGCGTCGAAGCCAAACCACAGGAGGGCATCACCAAGCCCGGCGATCCGGCACCGGCGGTGCGTGCGCTGCGGCTCTACCTCGATGACGACCGCTGCGACCTGCTCTCCGACCGGTTCGCCGAAGCGATCGACCCCGACCCCGATCGCGGTCGCGCGCTGTGCAAGCAGGGGCGGCTGCCGGTCGATGCGCTGGTCGAACCTGGCCAGTACATGGTCAAGGACGCCGAGCTGATCGACGGCAACGGCGTGATCCGGGTGCTGCTGAAGGACGGCGGCATCCGCGATTACACGCTGATCCCCGGCGGCCCCGAGCGGTTCTCGGTGGACGACGTGAAAACGACGATGGCCGCTGAGTACGGCGAGCCGCTGCGGCTTCAGGCGCGTGAGGCGCCGGAATCAGAGCCGGTCGATGCGCGGATCACCGTCGTGTCGCTGCGGCGCATTGCGCGCAACCGGCTGAGCCCCGACGAGTACGTCAGCTCGCTCGACCATTACTACCTCCTGCATGTGCGCATCGCGTCGCGCAGCGACAAGGCACAGTTGCTCGGCAGTGACGGATTCCAGTTGGCGCTCGCCAACGGCACGCCGATCGCAACGCCGCGTGAGATGTATTCCCCACTGGGCACCCCGCTCTCGGGCGTGCTTGAGCCCCACCAGGAGAACGAGGGCGACCTCTTCTTTGCCGTTCCCTCACAGGCGAAACCGCGCATGGTGCAGTTCGTCTACGGCCCGCAGCTGACCGGCACGACGCTGACCTGGACCGCACCCAAACGCTGAGCGGCCGACGCGACCGGCGACCGGCGAATCGCGGCGCGTCCATTGGTAGGGTCGGTCGCCGTGTCCTACCGTGTGTCCCGGATCACCTTCAGCGTGTTGGCGCTCGCCGTACTCGGCGGCGTCGCGGCGTGCGGCGACGATCAAACCGCCGGCAACGCGACGGCGCCGACGGCGACGGCAGCCTCCTCTGCCGGCACGAGCGCCTCCAGCGGCAGCGGTTCCAGTGGCGACCGCGACGGCGCACCGGAGGCGAGCGGCGCGCCGTCGGCACCGCAGAGCGCTGAGGAAGCCGCCAAGCGCGCGAAGGAGGCAGCGCGCCGCGCGCCGGTCGACGCTGCCTATGTACGACAAATGATGCCGCACGACGCGGTGGTCGCCGTGCTCGCTGGGCGTGCCGCCAAGGAAGCGACAAGTGCCGAGGTCAAAGCGCTGGCCCGGGACGTGCAGCAGCAGCAGTCGCAGGAACTTCGCGCGCTCCAGGAGATCGCAGCCAAGCGTGGCTACGGCCTCGCCGGTGCCGACACCGAGCAGCGCAAGGACGCGAAGACCCTCGGCTTGACGGTGGCCCAGCTCGGCACGCCGATCAACGCGACGAAGGTCACCGGCGACTTCGACCAGGCGTTTGTCGCGCTGCTGATCACCCATCACAAGGGCTCGCTGCGGATGAACCGCGCCGAACGCAAACACGGCACCGATAAGGAGCTTCGGGCGCTTGCGCAGGCCCGCAGCAAAGCACTCACGCGGGAGCTCCGCGAACTCCGGAAGTTGAAGATCTCGTAGCCGGGTCGCTGGCGGCCACCGGCGGAAAGGTGGCCGCGCGGGTTACCGCGTCGTGCGCGCCGACTTCTTCTCGCCCGGTTTGGCGCATCGCTTGCCTGCGATCGACCCGTACGTGCAGAAGTTCAGGATCGTCTCGCAGTTCTTGACGGTGTACTGCCCCGTCCCAAGGCGGATTTTGGCGCGGTCGTAGCGGCCTGCGCCACAGTCGATGGTGCCGTGGCCGTAGTAGGCGAAGACGAAGTCGTTGCCCCTGCCGCCACGCACGACATTCGTGCCGTGGCTCGTGTAGATCCAGTCGCCGCCATCCTGGCCGTTGAGTCGGTCCCGCTGCGAGGTCGGGTTGCTGCCGGGATCCCAGTCTCCCCAGATGATGTCGCTGCCGTCGCCGCCGTTGACGGTGTCGCTGGCGTGGTGGGAGAGCAATTCGTCGTTGTCTTCGGTGCCGTTGTAGGTGCGGGCCCCGGCGGTTTGCGCGATCCACAGCAGGCCGGTGACCGCCGGCCAGCCTTTGTGGCTGACCTTTCCGCTGCCACCCGAGACTTTGCGGCCATGGCCTTCCTGGCAGTTCGTGCCGGAGGTGTTGCGCTCGGCGCAGCGGTTGTTGCCGGAGTCGGTGGCGATCGCGTTCGTCCCGCCGGCCTCAACGGCTGCGAGGGTCAATGCTGTGAGCAGAGTGGTGCGTGCACGGGTGGGCGTCATCAGCGGCCAATCGGTGTGGGGATCGCGATCCGTGGCGCGTGGCGCCCGCCGGGACTTCCGAACGTACGGATCTCCCAGCGGATATACCATCGACTGCGGTGTGCTCTGAGGACGCGGCGCGTGCTGCGTCCCCCGTGCGTGTTACGCGGGCACGTTGGGCTGTGGACCCGCTACCTCCGTGCCGGCCTGCGTCTCGGATGCCTCCGGCAGCGCGACCGCGCCTTCGAGTTCGGCGCGCGGCAGTCGGCGATCCAGCCAGCCGGGCAGCTGCCAGGCGCGCTCGCCCATCAGCTCCATCAACGCCGGCACGAGGAACAACCGGATGATCGTCGCGTCGATCAGGATCGCGCTGGCCATGCCGATCCCGATCAGTTTCAGGAAGACTTGATCGTCGAGCGCGAACGCCCCGAACACGGCGATCATGATGGCCGCCGCAGCAGTGATCACACGGGCCGTTGCGGCGAGCCCTTCGGTGACGGCCCGCGACGCATCGCCATGCGCCAGCCACAGCTCGCGGATGCGGCCGACGAGGAAGACCTCGTAGTCCATCGAGAGGCCGAAGAGAATCGCGAACATCAGCACCGGGATAAACGGTGGGATCGGCACTTCGCCATCGATCCCGGCCAGCCCGCCGATCGTGCCGCCCTCCGCGACGATCGCCACGACGCCGTACGCCGCGAAGATCGACAGGAGATTCATGACGGCGGCTTTCAGCGGCACCAGCAGCGAGCGGAACGCGACGAGCAGCAGCAGGCTGGAGAGCCCCGCGACGCCGAGGAACAGCAGCGGCAGTCGATTCGCGGTCGCGGCCGCCTGGTCGCGCGTCATCGCCGTCCAGCCGCCGACGGTCGCGTTGGTCCCGGAGCGCGGCACGTACTCGTTGCGAATCGTCATCAGTAGATCGGTTGATGCCGACGACATTGGGCTGGTGCGGCTCTGCACCTGGACCAGCCCGAGTCGGCCATCGCCCGAACGGATAATCGGGGTGACCGATGTGACGCGGCGATCGGCGGCGATCCGCTGGCTGAGGCGCTGCACCCGCTGCACCGCGCCGGGGCTGTTGATGCGCGCGATGAGATGCAGCGGCCCGCTGACTCCCGCTCCGAAGCCCGCAGTCATCAGCTCGCTGGCGGCGCGCGACTGCGTGCCGACCGGATCGTTGGCGTGCCCTGGGAAGCCGAGGCGAACCCCCGTGACCGGCGCCGCGAGTGCTACCAGCACCGCGAGCCCGACGGCGCTGGCCGCGAGCGGGTGGCGTTGCACGGTACGGCTCCAGGCGGCAAAACGCGGGCTTCCATCGTGCGTGCCTGCGGCTTGCGCGGCCTGCACTGCGCTGGAGGCCACGTCGCGGCGGCGGACGGGAAGCGCGATGCGCAGCCGTTCAGTGCCCCGACCGGCGAAGCCGAGCAACGCCGGGAGCAGGGTGATCGAGGCGAGCATCACCGTCAGCACGCTCGCGCTCGCTGCGAAGGCGACGCCGACGAGGTACGGCAAGCCCATCAGCAGCAGCCCGAGCATCGAGATCACGACGGTGCTGCCGGCCACGACGACGGAGCGGCCGGCGGTGCCCATCGCATACGCGATCGCATCGTCGGTCGCCGCGCCGGCGTGCAGTGCCGAGCGGTAGCGCGTGAGGATCAGCAGCGCGTAGTCGATCCCGACGCCGATCCCGACCATCATCGCGACTGACGAGGCCCAGTCGGGGGTGTCGACGAGATTCGCGAGCAGGCCGACGAGCGCGCTGCCGGTGGCGATGCCGAACAGCGCGGTGGCGAGTGGCAGCCCGGCAGCGACGATCGTTCCGAAGGTCAGCAGCAAGATGACGAGCGCGACCATCATGCCGACGCCTTCCGAGGAGACCGAGCCACGCTCGGCCTCGCTCATCACCTGGCCGCCGAAGTGGACGGTGATCGCGTCGGTCGATGCGCGTTTGGAGACCGACGCCAGCTGCGCACCGCGATCGAGCGCGACCGTTGACGCCGGTCGCTTGAGCGGCAGCTCCAGGAAGCCATACTGGCGGTCAGGCGAGAAGCGGGCAGCGCTGAGCCCGAGGTTGGTGACGTCGCCGATCTCTTGAACTTGGCGGAGCACGTTGCGCAGGTGCGCGCTCGTTGCCGGCGATGCAGCGCCGCCGGGCGCCTTCCACACGACGAGCAGGCTGTCGAGTTTGGCCTGCGGAAAGGACTGCGCGACGGTGCGGTCGACGGCGCGGGAGTCGCTGCCCGGCGTGGAGTAGTCAACGCTCCAGTCGCCGGCGATCGATGGCCCGGCGAAGATCGCGATGGCGAGCACGGCGATCCAGCTGAGCAGCACCGGCCGGCGGCGGCGCGTCATCTGGCGGCCGAGCCGGCTCAGGCGTGGTTGAGGCGGATGGGGTTGGGCGGTAGGCATGGGTGCTCGCGATGGCTGGGCGATGTGAGCAGCAGGCCACCGCGATCCACTGCTTTCAGAGGAAACGGTTTCCGTGGCAACTCTCTTGCGCCACAAACGTACCAGGTGTGGTTTCCGTGTCAACCCTCGGGTATGGTCGGGTGATGGGTGAGGCCCTTCGCGACCCCGCATTCTTCGCTTGGTACGGCGTGCTGCAATTGCAGGCTCGCACCACCGAGCTGATCGTCAAAGAGCTGGAAGCACGCACCGGCCTGCCGGCGAGCTGGTACGAGTTGATGGCGTGCCTCTCCGGCGGCGACGAGCACGGCTGCCGGATGAACGAACTCGCCGACGAGCTGCTGATTTCGCGTGGCGGCGCGACCAAGCTCGTCGCCCGGCTCGAACAGGCCGGCTACGTCGAACGCATCACCCCGCCCGACGACCGGCGCGCCACCTACGCCCGGTTGACCGCCGCCGGCCGCGCCGCCGTGGAAGCCGCGCACCCGGTGCAGCTCGAACTCACACGCCGCTACTTCGGCGAACATCTCACCGCCGAGGAGCTTGACCTGCTGGCGCGGACCGCCGCGAAGGTGCTGCGCGGCATCGGCGCCGAGTGTGCCTGGCTGGAAGCCGAGGTGCAGTGCGGCGGTGAGCCGGACGACGTGCCGGCCGATGCCGCTCGCCGCAGCGCGCCGCCGCAGCCCGCCCCCGAGGCGGAATAGGCGCGTGCGGGTGCTCGCGATCGATGGCGGTGGCATCCGCGGCCTGCTGCCCGGCGTCGTGCTGGCCGAGCTCGAACGGCTCGCCGGGCGACCGACGCACGAGCTGTTTGACTTGATCGCCGGTAGCTCGGCCGGCGGGCTCGTTGCGGCGGCGCTCTGCGTGCCAGGCGAGCATGGTGGCGCGCGCTGGTCGGCGACCGAGGTCACCGGACTCTTTGAGCGAGAAGGCGCTCGGATCTTTCAGCGTTCGCTGCGCCGCAGTCTGCGCACGCGCTTCGGTTTCTCGCGTCCGCGCTATTGCGACCATGTGCTCAACGAGGTGCTGGCCGACTACTGCGGCACGGTGCGATTGCGGCAGGCGACGACCGGGCTGATGGTCTGCGCGTACGACGTCGAGCGGCGCCGGCCGGTGCGCTTTACCTCCTGGCAGGCGCAGCAGAGCGACGCCTACGATCGCGCGCTCTGGCAGGTCGCGCGCGCCACGATCGCGGCGCCCACCTACTTCGCGCCGATGCGGCTCACGCCGCCCGGCAGCCACGCCCCCGGTTCGTTGATCGATGGCGGGATCGTCGCGCACAATCCTGCGCTGCTGGCAGCGATCGAAGGAGCGACGATGCGCCCGCAGGAGCCGGTGCGGATCGTCAGTCTCGGCACCGGCTCGCTCAATAAGCGGCTGCGTTGGGAGGAAGCTTCGACGTGGGGGTCGGTGCGCTGGGCGCGGCCGATCATCGACATGTTCTTCGATGCGTCATCGGCGATCGTGCAGGAGCAGCTGCATCGGATGCTCGGCGAACGCAACCACCGCTTCCAGATCCCGCTGACCGGCTGCACCGAAGCGATGGACGACGCCAGTCCGCGGAATCTCGCGGCGCTGCGTCGCAACGCGGAGTTGCTGATCGAATCGCGTCACGACGAGCTGCGCGACCTGGCGCAGGCACTCCAGCCGGATCGCAATCGGCCGGTCGATGGCGACCGTCGCGGAGGGGATCGCCGCCGCCCGCGCTGAGGACGTGTCGCCGTTGCGGTCGACGGTACGGTGTCGTACCTATGAGTGATTTCGCGGCGACCGCCACCTCCGACTCCGTCGTCTCGACGATCACGCTGCCGGATGGGCGTGGCGACCGCGTGATCTGGCGGCAGGGCACCGGCCGGCCGCTGCTGCTGATCCAGGGCATGAGCGGCACGCACGACCATTGGGGGAGCGGTCTGGTCGACCGGCTGCTGGCCGACGGCCGCGCGCTGCTGACGGTCAACCACCGTGGTGTGTACGGCACGGCGATCCCGGAGGCCGGTTACACCGTCGCCGATCTGGCCGACGATCAGGCCGCCGCGCTGGAGGTGCTTGGGATCGACGAGCCGATCGACGTGTTCGGGATCTCGATGGGCGGTATGACGGCGCTGCACTTGGCGGTGCGTTATCCGGAGCAGGTGCGCACACTGGCGCTCGGCTGCACGACCGCTGGCGGCGCGCTGATGACCTACCCGGCGCAGGAGACGATCCAGGGGTTGTTTGCCGCGCAGCAGTCCGGCGACCCGGAGCAGGCGTTGCGCGCCGGGTTTGAGGTGAACTTCTCGCCGTCGCAGTGGGCTGATGAGGCGCTGTACGCCCACTTCAAGGAGGTCACCATGCGTGCGCCGGTGCCGGTGCCGGTGATCCTCGGGCAGTTCCAGGCGATCGCCGCGCATGATGTGTCGACACAGCTGGCCGAGGTGACGGTGCCGACTGCGGTGCTGCACGGCACCGCCGATCAGATGCTGCCGTACCCCAACGGCGTCGCGATCCACGACGCGATTGCCGGGGCGACACTCGACACCTTCGACGAGGTCGGGCACCTCCTGTTCTGGGAGGACGCGCCACGCACCGCCGACATCCTGCGCGATCTTTCCGCGCGCTCGCGGGAGAGATAGGCGGGGCGCACCGGACGCGCATTGTAATGCCCGCCCTGTGCATTGCAATGCAGTGGTAATGCGCCGAGTGTGCGGCTAGCCTCGGCGCCGCAATAGCGTCCATTTGGAGCCTTCGAAACGTGAGCCTTACCATCAAAGCCCGTCACCGGCGGATCGTTGCGACCGGTGTCGTGGTGGCCGGAAGCCTGCTGACATCAGCAACGCCGGCCTTCGCCGCGAAATCGTATGTGTCGTTCGACGTTTCGGTCTACCCCGCTGATTTCCGTTGGAACGGGATCGGTACGCTGCCTGCGAACGCCAGCACCGGTTCGTACAGTGCCTACTACAGTGTGCGCCCGATCGACGGGGCAACGCGGCCGTCGTATCGCGTCGAGCAGGTACGCGGCGGTGCCGTCATCACCTCGGGTGAAGAAGGTTCCGTCTCGGTCGCTGCGGGCGATGTGTTTCGCGTCGTCAATGCCGAGAGTGGCGCCACGCTGGCATCGAGCACCTACAGCGGGCAACCGGCGATCACGTCGAGCGTGGTCGGCCAGACGTCGTTCGCCGGTACGAACACCGGCGGGGCGACCGAGATTTCAGTCCGGTTGAACCGGCGGATCGCACGCAACGTCACCGGGTATGACTACGGTGTCGGCGGCCAGCAAACAACCAGTACCAACGCATTTGAAACGGTCGCATACGGCAGGCTGACGGCCATCGGAGACACGACGTTTGCCGGGACGCTGCCGACGCCGATCGTGGCCGGCGACTACATCACGACGAGCCAGTCGATCAACTCCGTCGCCAACGATGTCGAAACGTCGGAGTACTTCACCGTCACGGCACCGGTCGGCGTCGTGCCAGCGAAGGATGTCGTTCCGCCGGCGACTCCGGTCGTCAAACTCGGCGCGAAGGGGCTGCTCGTGTCCCAGGTCGTCAAGAACGGGCTGACGACGATGACGGCGACCGCTGAGCCGCTGAAGGTGTCGCAGACGCTGACCGAGTACGTCTCGAGCAAGAAGTCCAAGAGCAAGACGAAGACTTCCAAGAGCAAGACGAAGGCCACCAAGAGTGCCTTCAAGACCAAGAGCAGCAAAAAGAAGACCAAAACGAAAACGCCGACGGTCGTGGCGACGAAGAACGGTGCGTCGACGACGGCCGGCGAGACGGTGGTACTGCAACTCAAGCCAGGCAAGAAAGGCCGCAAGTTCCTCAAGAAGCTCGTCAAAACCGGCGGCAAGCTCACGCTGAGTACGACGGTCACCGACGCCGCTGGCAACGCCACGACGGCCACGCAGACCGTCAAGCTCAAGAAGGGCTGAGGCTGCCGCGCGTTTCGTGGGCGGTCAGGGCGGCACTCGTGGTCCTGACCGCGGTTGCCGCTGCGGGCGGCGTCGCGCCGGCTGTGTCGGCGGCGCCGTCGCCGGCGGCCGGCGGCGGCGCCGCTCCGCGTCCGCTCCCGGCAGCGCCCGACCTTGGCATCTCGGATGGGCGCGTGCTGGCATCTGCCGACCCGCAGCTGCGTGCGGCAGGCATCGGCGTCGCGCATGCAGTCGGAGCACGGATCGGGCGAATTCCGATCGGCTGGTCGAGTGTCTCGACCTCAGAGGGATTTACGCGCCCGACGACGGCCGGGGTTCCGCTGTCGGAGCCGTCGAGTCCTGGCTACCGCTGGGAGCGGATCGACGCGGCGGTGCGAGATCTGGCCGCCGCAGGGCTGGTGCCGGTCGCGTACTTCACGGCGGCACCGCTGTGGGCGCAGTCAGCGCCGCGTTACGTCTACGCGGCGCACGGTACGTGGGCGCCCCGGCCGGCCGACCTGGCCGACTTCGCGTCTGCGGTCGCACGCCGCTACGACGGCAGCTATCCCGATCCACTGTACCCCGGCCACCCGCTGCCTCGGATCGCGCGGTTCCAGACGTGGAACGAGCCGAATCTCGGGCGCTACCTCCAGCCGCAATGGGTCGGTGATGGGCAACGCCTCGTGCTGTTCTCCGCTCGCTGGTACCGGCAGATGCATGCGGCGGCCTACGCAGCGATTCATGCTCGTCAGCCGGACGCACAGGTGTCACTGGCCGGGTTGGCACCGACCGGTGACGTGCAAAGTGGCGGGGGCCGGGTGCCGCCGTTGCGGTTCTTGCGGGCGCTGCTGTGCGTCGACCATCGCGATACCGGATGCGGCGCGCCGCTGCCGTTCGACGCGATCGCGATCCATCCGCTTTCGACGACTGACCCCGACCGCCCAGCGTCGCGTGTCGATGATGTCGCGGTCGCCGACGTGCAGCCGAAGCTGGCGCGACTGCTGCGGCGTGCGCGGCGCCAGGGCCGACTGCGCTCCGGTGTCGCCCCGGCGCTGTGGATCACCGAGCTGAATTGGACCTCGGCGGACGTTGGTGGCGTCCTGACTGGGCAGCAGCCGGCCGTGCTCGGACGCGCGATCCTGCGGTTGCAGCAGGCCGGCGCGGCGTTCGTGTTGTGGCAGTTCGTGACCGACCCTCCCCTCGGCAGAACCGGTGGCTCGTTGCGTCCGGCAGGATTGACGATCCCCCGTCCGGGCGATGCGCGCGGTATCCCCGGTGCGCCCAAAGCGTTCCTTTCCGCCTTGCGTTTTCCGGTGGTTGCGGTCGTGACGAACCGGCAACACGCCTACGTTTGGGGGATTGTGCCGCGTGCCGCGCGCTCGCTTGCGGCGGGCCACGCGACCGTTCAACGGCGCGTCGGTACGCACTGGGTGCCTGTCGGTCGGGTTGCACTCGATCCTGATGGCACCGCGCATGGCATCGTCGAGGCGCGTGCTGGATCGACGCTGCGGCTCGCTGCGGGGCGGCGCCATTCGTCGCCGGTGTGGGCACGCTGGAGGATTGGCCGAGTACTTGCGTCCTCGCCAGTCGCGCACCGCTCCGCTGGCACCGACGCGATCACGTCGCTCGACGGCCCAGTAGTTGATCAGCGGGCGCCGGAGGCCGGCTCGCCGCCTGCCTTTCCTGCGCTGCGGCCGACGGTCCCCGGCGGCATACCGCCGGGGGTGGGGCCGGCGTCGCCGCTGGCTGTCAGGCGGTCCTGGCGGCTTGGGTTTGTTGGCAGCTCGCGGGGAGAACTGTTGCTCGGCAGCTCATCTGCTGACAGCATTTCCGGTGCCGGTGGGCATGACCTCATCATCGGCCTCGGGGGCGACGACCGCGTTCGGGCAGGGGCTGGTAGCGCGGTGGTCGTTCGCCGGCCGTAGCGACCGGACGCCAGCGGAAGATCTCGTCGAGATAGGTGAGCGGGGCCAGCTCAGTCACGCCCCAACCGAGTTCCACTACGAAATCCGACTTGACTCGCCGCCGCCCGTCTCCCTACCGGTCCGGTGCGGCGTCCAATGCGTGCCATGCCAGGCGGCAGGCGGCGGTGCGGTGTGGGCGCCAGGCATCGGCCATCGCGACGATTTCCCGCGGCGTCGGCTTCTCCGGCAGTTCGAAGATTTTCGCGAGCCCGTTGCGAACGCCGACATCGCCGGGGGCGAGCACGTCGGGGTGGCCGAGGACGAACATGAGGAACATGTGCGCCGTCCACGGGCCGACGCCCGGCAACGCAACGAGTGCCGCTTCGGCTTGCTCCTCGGGGAGTTCGCCGAGTGTGTCGAGGTTGATCCGGCCGGCGTTGACGGCGCGTGCGATGCCGTGCAGCGCGCGGACTTTCGCACCGGAGAGGCCGCACGCGCGCAGCGCCGGCTCGTCGTGGGCGAGCAGCAGGGCGGGCGTCGGCGGGGCGCCGAGCAGCTCGACGACGCGCCCGTGGATCGTGCGCGCCGCCTTGACCGAGAGCTGCTGGCCGATGATCGAGCGCGCGAGCGCCGCGAAGCGCGTCGGATGCTCGACGCGGCCGGGGCCGGCGATCGGCTCCGGCGTGCCCCATCGCTCCAGCGCCCGCGCGAACGCCGGATCGATCGCGGCGAGTGCGCGGAACGCATGCGTGTCGTCGCGATCGAACGGCAAGTTGTTCATCTGCTCCACGTTACGCGGGAGCGCAACGACTCCGCCCGATCTACAGAATGCCGCCGATCTTCACCCGCCGCCCGATGCACCGGATTCTCGGGTGGTCAGTTGTGGTTCGTGCGAACCACAACTACCGCTCCGAGATTTGGGGGGCCGGGCTGGCGGTGC
>JASGGQ010000014.1:0-30902 GCA_047604965.1 Patulibacter sp.
GCCGCTGCACGCCTCGCGCCTTGCCTCGCGCGGGGCGCCCGCCGTCGCGGCGCGCGCCCTCGCCGACCGGCTGACCTTCTACGACACGTCTTCCTACGACGCGGCGGTGCAGCGCGCCGTCACCGAGGCCGTCGGTGAAGCGCAGATCGTGCATGGCAGCGACCGCCCGACCGTCGCGAGCGTGCTGCCCGCCGCGATCGCGCCCGATCGCCTGGCAACCAACGCCCGCGCCCTGCTCGGCCGCGCGGCGTGAGCAGCTCCGGCACGCACGAGCTGCGTGCCAGTGATGGTGAAGGCCTGGTTCGACGACGTGCCGTTCGCACAGCCCCTCAGGCGTCCGTAGGTCCGCGCCCAAGCGGCTACGCGCGCAGCTTGTAGCCGCTCGTGAAGAGCCGCAGATTCACGGCGATCAGCGCACCAACGGCGGCCGCGAGCAACCCAAGCGACAGTGCGACGCTCGCCTCCGTGTATCCGATGAAGCCGTACCGCACGAGGTTGATCATGTAGTAGACGGGGTTGAGGTGCGTCAGCGTCTGCCACGGCTGGGGCAGCAGCGCCGAGCTGTAGAACACCCCACCGAGAAAGATCAGCGGTTGCAGGATGAAGGTCTGCGCGAAGGAGACATCGTCGAACTGCTCGGCGCGGACCCCGACGAGCACGCCGAGCTGCGCGAAGAACATCCCGACCAGCAGCAGCGCGACCGCCAGCACCAGCGGATGCTCAACCGGCAGGTCGATCAGCAGCGACGCCGTTGCGAAGGTCAGCGTCGCGATCAGCAGGCCGCGCAGGAAGCCGCCGAGCGAGAAGGCCATCAGCAACTCCAGCGGCGAGGCGGGGGAGGAAAGCTGATCGTCGATCGCGCGCTGGAACTTCTGCTGGAGGATCGAGGACGAGTTGTTGCTGAAGGCGTTCATCGCCCACGCCATCATGATCAGGCCGGGCACGATGAAGACGACGTACTCAACGCCGTGCAGCGTTTTGATTCGCGACCCCAGCGCGGCGCCGAAGACGCTGATGTACAGGAAGGTTTCCAGCAGCGGCGCGCCGAGCGTCTGCCGCTTGATCTTCCAAAAGCGGCTGACCTCGCGGGACAGCAGCGCGCCGAAGCGGATCATCGGTTCGCTCATCGCTGCGACCCGTCGCCAGCGATGCCGCCAGCGCCGCCGGTGCCGGCGCGTGAAAGCTCTTTGCGTCCGACCAGCGCGAGGTAGGCGTCCTCCAGCGAGTCGACCGCGAAGCGCGCCGCGAGCTGCGCACTCGTGCCCTGGGCCACCAGTTTGCCACCGTTGATGAAGGCGATCTGGTCGCAGAGTTGCTCGGCCTCTTCGAGGTAGTGCGTGGTGAGCAGGATCGTCGTGCCCTCCTGATTGATCCGCTGCACGTAGTGCCACAGCTCCAGCCGCAGTTCCACGTCGACGCCGGCCGTCGGTTCGTCGAGGATCAGGAAGCGCGGACGGTGCATCAGCGCGCGGGCGAGGATCAGCCGCCGCTTCATCCCGCCGGAAAGGGTGTTGGCGCGGTCGTGGCGTTTGCTCGTCAACGAGAACGCTTCGAGCAGTTCGGCAGCGCGTTCTCGCCGGTCGCGTTTGCGCATCCCGAAATAGCCGCCGTGGAAGTCGAGCGTCTCTTCGAGCGTGAGGAAGTGGTCGAGGTTGAGATCCTGCGGGGCCAGCCCGACCGCTTTGCGCGCCTGCGAGTAGTGCGTCACCGCGTCATGGCCGAACACGCGGATCGCGCCGGAGCTGGGGCGCGCGAGGCCGGTGGTGCAGTGAATCAGCGTCGATTTCCCGGCGCCGTTGGGGCCGAGCAACCCGAAGAAGCTGCCCTGCTCGATCGTCAGCGAAACGCCCTTGAGGGCGCGCGTCCCAGTTGGGTATTGCTTGACGAGCTTGCGCAGCTCCAGGGCGTGCGGCGTCCCCTCGGCGGGCGTCGTGAGGTCAGGTTCGAAGGCGATAGCCGGGGGCAGACTACTCGACGACGATTCCGGCGAGATCGGGGTTGGGTTCGGGCAGGCGCGGGTTGATCCGTTCCAACGCTGCGACGGCGAGTTCGCCGATCACGATGTCGCGTACCCATTTGCGGTCGGCCGGCACGACGTACCACGGCGCGTATTCGGTTGAGGTGGCGCTGATCGCGTGGTCGTAGAGGTGGGTCAGCTCGTCGAAATGCTTGCGCGTCTCCAGGTCGCCGAGTTCCATCTTCCAGTGCTTGGTGGGATCGTCGATCCGCTCTTGCAGCCGGGCGCGCTGCTCCTCCTTGGAGATGTGCAGGAAGAACTTCAGCACCGTGGTGCCTTGGTCGGTGAGGTGGCGTTCGAACTCGTTGATCGCGCGGCAGCGGCGCTGCGCCTCGCGGCCGGTGATCAGCCCGAGCTGCTGGGTGGTGACGACATCCTCGTAGTGCGACCGGTTGAAGACGCCGATCACGCCACGCGGCGGCGTGACCTGATGAATCCGCCACAGGAAGTCGTGGCGCAGTTCGGCGCTCGTCGGCGCCTTGAACGAATGGACCTCCGCGCCCTGCGGGTTGACGCCGGTCAGGAGCCGGCGAGTCGCGCCGTCTTTGCCGGAGGCATCGAGTCCTTGCAGCACGATCAGCAACGCATGGCGCCCTTCGGCCCATAGCACCTCTTGAAGTTCCGCCAGGCGAGCGGTGGTGCGTGCGGCTCGCGCGCGACCGCGCCGCTTGCCGTCGGAGATCCCGAGGAGATCGGCCGGGTCGCGACGGGCGAGCTTCGCGGTCGATCCCGGGCGGACGAGCACCTGCTGCGCGACGGAGTTCATGCCGACGGAGATTAGATGGTTGATTCCGTGGTTACGCGATGGAGTTGACGAGGCTGGGGCTGGGGCGTCCGAGTTGTTGGTTGAGGTGGATCGCGGCGGTTCAGCGGCCGTCGCTGGCGCGCAGCGGTTGATCTTCGTCGTCGGGGCCGATCACGCGCCGCAGGATGCCGGTTTCGACGTCGTACACGTAGCCCCAGACGGCGTCGCGGTGCGGAATGAACGGCGAGTGGCGGATCGTGCGCACCGAGCTCTTGACGCTCTGATCGAGATCTTTGAACGCGCCAATCTTCCAGGTTGGGCGCTGCCCTGTCTCTTCATCGAGCGCGTCGGCGAGCTGCTCGTCGCTGAAGCTCTGCATCCCGCAGCGCGTGTGCTGAATGACGACGATCCCGCGCGTTTGCAGGAAGCGCTGGGAGATCACCAGCGAACGGATCACGTCGTCGGTCACGATCCCGCCGGCGTTGCGAATCACGTGCGCCTCGCCGATATCGAGCCCGAGCGCCGCGAACACGTCGATCCGCGAGTCCATGCACACCACCAGTGCGAGATGTCGTCCCGGTGCAGTCGGAAGCCCGGCGTAGTGGAACTGCTTGGCCCACTCGGCATTGTGCGCGATGAGGTCGTCGATCACGCCCGGCACGATAGATGGGCTGCGGGCAATTTCGGAGCGTTGTCGGCGCCAACGATGCAGCCGCACCGAAGTGGCACCGACGGCCGCTGGAAGCCCCCTGCTAGCGTCGCAGGCCATGACCGCTGCCCAGAACGCGCCGCAGGCGTCGGATTCTGCCCGCCACGACAACCGTTGGCTGGTGCTCGCGATCGTCTGCCTTGGGCAGCTGATGGTGATTCTCGATGCGACGATCGTGAACGTCGCGCTGCCGGCGATCCAAACCGATCTGCACCTCTCAGAGCAGGGGCTGCAATGGATCGTCAACGGCTACACGCTCGCGTTCGGTGGCTTCCTGCTGCTCGGTGGCCGGCTCGGCGATATCAGCGGTCGCAAGTCGATCTTCGTGGCTGGCGTCGCGCTCTTTACCTTCGCCTCGCTGATGAATGGTCTCGCGCAAAACGAAGCGATGCTAGTCGGCTTCCGCGCCCTCCAGGGTCTCGGCGGCGCGCTGCTCTCGCCGGCTGCGCTCTCGATCATCACCACCGAATTCGAGGGCAACGAACGGGCCAAGGCGATGTCGGTGTGGGGCGCGATCGCGGGGCTTGGCGCGGCGCTTGGCCTGCTGCTCGGCGGCGCGCTCGTGCAGTGGACGAGCTGGGAATGGATCTTTTTTGTGAATGTGCCGATCGGCGCGCTGGTGATCTTCGCCGCGCTCACCCAGATCTCTGAGACCCGTGCCGAACATGCCCCGGCGCACGATCTCGTCGGCGCCTTCACGGCGACCGGCGGCCTGGTTGCGCTGGTTTTCGCGATCACCCAAACGCAGGAGCACGGCTGGGGCGCGAGCATCGTGCTCATCAGCCTCGCCGTCGCCTTCGCGCTCGGTGGCGCCTTCCTCTTCGCCGAGCGCCGCCACCACGACCCGCTGGTGCCGCTGAACATCTTCTCGACGCGCAGCGTGCGTTCGGCGAACACCGTCGGACTGCTCGCGTTTGCGGCGATCTTCCCGTTCTTCTTCTTCCTCTCGCTCTTCATGCAGAAGGTGCTGCATTACGACGCGCTGAAGACCGGGGTCGCGTTCCTGCCGTTCTCGGCGTCGATCATCTTCACCGCCGGCCTTGCATCGCAGGTCGTGCCGAAGATCGGCGTGCGCAAATCGGCGATGCTCGGCACCGGCATGGCCTTCATCGGGATGCTCGGCTTCGGCACCTTGATGGAGGTCGACGTGCCGTACTTCCCGAAGATTCTGCTGCCGATGATCTTCCTGGCGATCGGCATGGGATTTACCTTCGTGCCGCTGACCTTCCTCGCGACCTCGAAGGTTGAGCCCTCCAAGGCCGGCTTGGCGTCGGGCCTGTTCAACACGACGCAGCAGGTCGGGGGCGCGTTTGGCTTGGCGGTGCTTGCGACGCTCGCGACCGAGCATGCGAAGTCCCGTGCGACCGAGCTCGTGCACGGCGCGGCGGCGCACGCCGCATCCGATCCAAAGGTCGCCCAGCAGCTCGTCGAGGCGCAGGCGGCGGTCGACGGCTGGAAGCTGGCGTTCATGATCGGTGCGGGGTTGATCGTGCTTGCGTTCCTCGCGGTCGTCGCGATGGTCCACGACGAAGATGCCGACCTTGAAGGTGGCGCGGTCCACGCCGGTGTCTAGCGCGCCGCGCAATCGACGATGACGGCGCTCCGGCCACCACCGGCTGCGTGCGGTTGAGATCGAGCGCGAGCGCGGGGTAAGCTTTTGCAGATGGTGCCCCCGAGCCGTCCACCGGGCTTGGCCTGGCACCCCCTTCGGCAGTCGATCGCCTGGCTGCGGCAGCCCGATCGGCTCGCGGCACATGCCCTGCGGTGCCACGGTGACCTCTTCGTGTTGCGGGTCTTCGGCAGTGAGCTGGTGATGCATGCCAGCCCCGCGCTGGTGCAGGAACTGGTGACGCAGCCGCCCGACGTCCTCGCCGCCGGGCGAGCGAACGAGATCCTCGCGCCGATGGTCGGCAGTGCATCGTTGCTGCTGCTCGACGGCGACGAGCACCTGGCGATGCGCCGCGTGCAACTGCCGCCGTTCCATGGCGAACGGATGCGCGCGTACGAGCGCACGATGCAGGCGGTCGCCGAAGCTGGCGTTGCACGCTGGCCGCTGGAGGCACCCGCGCAGGCGTGGCCCCGGATGCAGGCGATCACGCTCGACATCATCATCCGTGTGATCTTCGGGATGCAGGATGGGCGCCGCAGCGATGAGGTGCGGCGGGCCGTCAAAGAGCTGCTGCGCGTCGGCACGCGGCGTTCGCTCTTCGCTGCGGCCGGCCTGAGAGCCGCAGCGACCGGGCGCCGTCCCCGGCCCGACGATCTGCTGCTGCGCTCCGTCGCCCGGGCACGCGGACGTCTCGCCGCGTTGCTGGAAGCCGAGATTCGCGGACGCCGCGACGAACAGATCGACCGCGGCGACGTGTTGTCGCTGCTGCTCGCCGCCCGGGACGCCGACGGCCGGCCGCTGCCCACCGAGCTGCTGCGCGACCAGCTCGTGACCTTGCTCGTCGCCGGCCACGAGACGACCGCGACCGCGCTCTCATGGGCCGTTGAGCGGATCGCGCGCCACCCCGATCTCCAGGAGCGGCTCGCGGCGCAGGCGCTCGATGGCCGCCACGAACTGATCGACGCGACCGTCAAAGAGGTGTTGCGCGTACGGCCGGTGCTGCCGCTGTTCATGCGGCAGGTCGTGCAGCCGGTCGAGATCGGTGGCTTTCGCTACGAGCCGGGGGAGATGCTGGCCGGCGCGACGATTGCGCTGCATCAGCGCCCCGACCTCTACCCCGACCCGCACGCCTTCCGGCCCGAACGGTTCCTCGGCGATCATCCGCCGGGCACCTACGGTTGGACGCCGTTCGGCGGTGGCGTGCGGCGCTGCTTGGGCGCGAGTTTCGCGCAGTTGGAGATGCGGGTCGTGCTCGCCGCGCTGCTCGCCGAACGCCGCCTGGAGCCGGTTGACCGGCGCGACGAACCGATCCGCCGCCGATCGGTGGTGCTCGCGCCCGGCGGCTCCGCGCTCGTCCGTGCGCCGCGCCGCCGCGCCGCTTGGTCGCAGGCCGCCGACTGTGCCCACAGCGAAGTGGGGTAGCGGCCAGCCGCCGCGACTGCCGTGCCGACGACTATCTTCCTCGCCAGATGAGTCCAGACCTCCAGCGTCTCGCCGCCCTCGCCGTTCGCTTCGGCGCCAACGTTCAGCCCGGCCAGGTCGTCGCCGTCTCCTGCGAGCCGGGCAAAGAGGAGGTGGTGCGCGCGATCGCCGCCGAGGCGTACCGTGCCGGCGCCAAGTTCGTCGACGTCAGCTGGTTTGATCCGCACCTCAAGCGCGCCCGCGTGCTCTACGCCGACGACGCCACGCTCGACTACGTGCCACCGTGGATCGGCGAACGGATCTTGGAGATCGGCGAATTGCGCGGCGCGCGGATCGGCCTGACCGGCCCGTCGGCGCCCGGTTTGCTCAGCGACCTCGATCCGGTGCGCATTGGCCGCGATCCGCTGCCGTTCGTGCCCGAAGCGGTGCAGGTGGTCAACGACCAGAGCACCAACTGGACGGCGATCCCTTGCCCGACACAGCCGTGGGCCAAGCTCGTCTTCCCGCAGCTCAGCCCCGAGGCGGCGCTTGAGCGTCTGTGGGCGGAGCTGTGGCATGTGCTGCGGCTCGACGATGACGATCCGGTCGCGCGGTGGCAGGAGCGCTTTAGGCAGTTGACGACCGTCGCCGACCGGCTGACCGCGCTTCAGCTCGATGCGCTGCACTTCCACGGCCCCGGCACCGATCTCGTCGTCGGCCTGCTGCCGAGCAGTACCTGGATCGCCGCGCAGATGCGGACCGTCGGCGGGATCGATCACGCCCCGAACCTGCCGTCGGAGGAGATCTTTACCGCGCCCGACCCGTTGCGCACGCACGGCACCGCGCGGATGACGCGACCGCTGGTCCTTGGCGGTTCAACGATCACCGGGTTGCAGGTGCGCTTCGAAGCCGGGCGTTTGGTGGAGGTCACGTCGGAGGAACACGGCGACGTACTCAGTGAATATCTCAAACGCGACGAGGGCGCAGGCCGGCTCGGCGAGGTGGCGCTGGTCGACGGCGCGGGCCGGATCGGCCCGCTTGGCACGGTGTTCTACGACACGCTGCTCGATGAGAACGCCGCAAGCCACGTCGCGTTCGGATCGGCCTACGCCGTGACGGTCGGCGACGGCGACCGCGACCGGATCAACACGTCGCATATCCACATCGACGTGATGCTCGGGTCGCCCGAGGTCGACGTGACCGGCATCCGCGGCGACGGTACCGAGCTGGCGGTGCTGGTCGCCGGAGACTGGCAAATCTGAACTGGTTCGGGTAGCGCCGAACGGCCGGCGCGTGGGGGCTCAGCGGTCGCCTTACGCGGCCGATACCCGGCCGATGTGTACGAGCGCGCCGTTGCCCGGCACCGTCGTCACGTTGCGCCGCTTGCGGAGTTCGTCGGCCGGATCGACCGCTTGGAGCGTGGTACGGCGCAGCACTTCTCGTAGGACCACGCGGGCTTCGAGCTGGGCGAACGCGGCGCCGATGCAGCGCCGCACGCCGCCGCCAAACGCGACCCAGGCGTACGCGTCGGGCTTCTCGCCGATGAACCGTTGCGGGCGGTATTCGGACGGTTGCTCGAAGTGTTCGAGATGCTGCCCAGCGCCGAGGATGCTGATAATCGTCAGCGTGCCGGCCGGCAATTCGTAGCCGCTGAGCGTCATCGGTGCGCGCAGCACGCGCGCGGTGACCGGCACCACCGGTCGTAGCCGCAGCGTTTCGTTGAACACGGCGTCAAGGATCGCGGCGTCGCCGCAGCGTGCCGCAGCGGTCGCCAGGTCGAGTGCGTCGGGGGTGCGCACGAGCCGCTCGAAGGTCCACGCGAGTGCGCTGGCGGTCGTTTCGTGGCCGGCGAAGAGCACGGTCACCAGTTCGTCGCGCAGTTCGTCGTCGGTCATTGGCCGGCCAGCGTCGTCGCGGGCTGTCAGTAGCATTGAGAGTACGTCGGAGCGCTGTTCGATGTTGCGGGTGTCGCGCCGCAGCTCGATCTCGCGGCGAATCAGGCGGTCGACTCGTTCGGCGACGCGCCGCACCGGGCCGACGAGTTTGCCGCGCCGGATCGCGACGAAGAAGGTTGGGACGAGCAGCAGCGGCCGTTCGGTCAGTCCGAGCAGTTCGATGATCGCGCGCCGCAGTTCGTCCTGGCGGGCGGCGTCGTCGACTCCGAACACGATGCGCAGAATCACCTCAAGCGTGATCGTTTGCATCGACGGTTGAAGCTTGCGCTGCTCACCGCCGCGCCACCGGTCGATCTCGTCGCTGGCGATCTGCGCGATGTCGTTGGCGTAGCTGCGCATCCGGTCGCCGTGGAACGGTGGAAGGAGCAGCTTGCGGTGGCGCAGGTGCTCGGGGCCGTTGAGCGTCAGCAGCGATGATGGGCCAACGAACGGGGCGATCGGGCTGTTGCCGGTTGCCGTCGGCACCTGATCGGGCGGTGCGGTAAAGAGCCGTTTGATGTCCTGCGGGCAGCGGGTGATCACGGCGCCGCGCCCGAATGCGAAGCGGAGTTGCGCGATGTCGCCGTGGCGGTCGTGCAGCGCGAGGATCGTCGGCACCTGTGCCGTCATCCAACGCCAGGTCATCGCCGCGCCGGCTGGGCTGGCGAGCGGCGGCTCGGCGCCGGGCGGGTGCGTGGCGGCGGCAGGCGATGCGACGGTGGTCATCGCGTGGTCTGCTGCGCGGCGGGAGCGCGAGTCACCTGACCAACCTAACAGCGTGCGTGGCCACCCGGGAGGCGTTTGCCGTCAGGGATCGCGGGTTGGGGGTGGCGCGCGGCGGACGGATGGGGCGGCGCGCTAACCTGTCGAGCCTGCTCGGAGAGGTGCCGGAGTGGCTGAACGGGCATGACTGGAAATCATGTGGCGGGGCAACCCGCTCGGGGGTTCGAATCCCCCTCTCTCCTTCATCGTGGCGCGGCGCACCAACGAGGCGAACGGGGTGCCGGGTGCCGCGCGCTGTTTTGCGCGTGAATTTGCGCAGCATCGTTGCAGTTGACGCAGCGACGTCACACCGCAGGCGCATACGCTGGCGCTGTGACCGATCAACCCACGCCAAGCGCCAACGCCGCAATGGCAGCGACCGAAGGTGCGCCGGTCGAGCAGCGCGCCGCCGTGCTGCTGCGTAAATTGGCCGGCCCGGATGCGCGCTTTCGTGAGCACCAACTCGACGCGATCAGCGACCTTGCCGAGCATCGCGCGCGCGTGTTGTGCGTCCAGCGCACCGGATGGGGTAAATCGGCGGTGTACTTCGTCGCGACGGCGCTGCTGCGCGAGCAGGGCGCCGGGCCGACGCTCATCGTCTCGCCGCTGCTGGCGCTGATGCGCAACCAGGTAGCCGCTGCCGAACGACTCGGACTGCGCGCCCACACCGTCAACTCGACCAACCGCGAGGGCTGGGCGGAAATCCAGCGCCGCCTCGAAGCCGACGACGTCGACCTGCTTCTGATCTCGCCGGAGCGCCTCAACCACCCACAATTCCGCAGCGAAATGTTGCCGGTGTTTGCCGAACGTGTCGGTCTGCTCGTGATCGACGAAGCGCACTGCATCTCCGACTGGGGCCACGACTTCCGCCCCGACTACCGCCGCATCCGCGACATGCTCGAGCAGCTCCCGCAGCACGTGGCTGTGCTCTGCACGACAGCAACCGCCAACGATCGCGTCGTCGATGACATCACCGATCAGCTGGCGCTCGGGCACGACCGTGCGGCGCTGCGCAGCTATCGCGGCGGACTGATGCGTGACAGCCTGCGGCTGGAGGTCGTCGAGCTGCCCGACAAAGCGCAGCGCCTGGCCTGGCTTGCGGCCTGCCTTCCGCAGCTGCCCGGCTCAGGGATCGTGTACACGCTCACGAAGGGCGACGCTGAGACTGTCGCCAGCTGGCTGCAAACGCAAGGCATCCCGGCGGTTGCGTACTCCGGCGACACCGACCCCACGATCCGGGAGGAGGTCGAACGCCAGCTGCTCGGCAACGAGATCAAAGCGGTCGTCGCGACCTCTGCGCTCGGGATGGGATACGACAAACCGGACCTCGGATTTGTCGTGCACTACCAGGCTCCGGGGAGCGTGATCGCCTACTACCAGCAGGTCGGGCGTGCGGGGCGCGCAATCGACGACGCGCAGGTCGTGCTGTTGCGCGGCGCCGAAGACCGCCGCATCCAGGACTACTTCATCACGCAGGCATTCCCGCCGCGCGAGCGCGTGCAGCAGGTGCTCGACGTGATCGCGGCGGCCGGCGAACGGGGCGCCGGACTCAACGAGCTGCTCGCACAGGTGCGCCTCGGCCGAAGCCGCCTGACGGCGATGCTCAAGGTGCTCGATGTGGAAGGAGCGATCGAGAAGCGCGGAAGCCGTTACATCGCCGGCAGCGGCGACTGGGCGTACGACGGCGACCGCTACGACCAGGTGACGGCGCTGCGGCGACGCGAGCAGCAGGCGATGGCCGACTTCGGCGCCGACGGCCGATGCCTGATGCGGGCGCTCGCGGAAGAGCTTGACGACCCGCATCCGCAGGACTGCGGGCGCTGTGCCGTCTGTACCCAGGCACGCTGGGATGCGGCGCCGGACCCGGAGATGATCCGCGCGGCGCTGCTGCACCTGCGTTCGCAACCGGTTGAACTGGAGGTCAAGAAAATGGCGCCGGACGCGCGCGGCACCATGCGGCGCATCCCGATCGACGTGCTCGCAGAACCCGGGCGGGCGCTCGGCCGCCTCGGGGACGCCGGCTGGGATCCGCTGGTGGAGGCTGGCAGCCGCGCCGGCAGGTTCGACGACGACGTGCTGCGCGGCGCCGTCGAACTGATCCGGCAATGGTCGCCGCCAGTGCGCTGGATCGTCGCCGTGCCGTCGGTACACAACGCCGACGCGCTGCGGGACTTCGCGCAACGCCTCGCCGGAGCGCTGGAGTTGCCACTGGCACCGGCGATCGAACGGGTCGCCGAGCGTCCACGGCAGCGCGAAATGGAAAACACCCCGGCGCAAGTCGCGAACGTGCGCGGGGCGTTCGTCGTTGCCCGCGACCTGCCAGACGGGCCGTGCCTACTGATCGATGACTTGCGCTTCAGCGGTTGGACGCTCGCGATGGTCGCTGGCCAACTCCGCCAGCGCGGCTGCCCCGCCGTCTACCCGTTCGCGCTCTGTACCGCGTGGTAGAGCCGCTAACCGGCGGATTGTGAGCGTGTACTGCGACAGCAGCCGCTGGTCGTCGGTCCCGGTCGTGTTGACGACAACAAAGGCGGTGCGGGCGGTGCGGCCGGTGTTGCGCAGTTCGATCGTGTCGGTTCGCGTGCCCGAACGAGTGGAGGCGTCGAGCGGCTTGGCGTTGAGGAAGCTCTTAACGGTCGCAGCGAAGCCGAAGAGGTCAGCCTGCCCGGTCGTCGGACGCAGCGTCACCGTCGCGCGGGAGCGGGCGGGCAGCTTGATCCGGTAGGCATCAAGGCTGTCGTCTGCGCTGTCGCCGGTGGCACTGAGCGTGACCTTCGCGCCGCCCTTCCACACCAGCGGTTTGGCGAAGATGCCCGATCCGCTGGGCTGCACGTAGGCCGGCGCATCGTTGGGTTCCAGAAGATCTTTCGGTGGCGTCGGCGTCGCGAGCGCAGCCGAAATTTGCAGCAGGCCATAGCCGGTGTACGGGTCCCAGCCCGGGAGTTCAAGATCGCGCGCGGCCGTTCGCAAGATGCTCGCGACCTGGCTGGGATCGAGCTTCGGGCGCGCGCCGAGCAGCCATGAGATGCCGCCAGCGATAAACGGCGAGGCGAAGCTGGTGCCGCTGATGATGGTTCGCCCGTCGGCGTTGCCGTCCTTGGTGTCCCATCGCAGCGGCAGATCGACCGGGACGGCGACGCCCGGCGCGGCGAGGTCGACGAAGTCGTCGTAGTTGGAAAATGGCGCGACCGTCAGCGAGCTGGAGATCGCCGCCGCAGTGATCACATGCGCGTACGACGCCGGGAAGGAGAGCGGGTTGCCGGATTCCGCGTCGTTGCCGCTGGCGCTGACGATCGTCGCGCCGCGCGCGTACGCGAACTGGACGGCCAACTCCAGCGGCTCGCATTCGCGATCGAAGTCGAGCGAGAGGTTCACGACGCGCGCGCCGCGACGCACGAGCTGCACGATCCCCTTCGAGACATCGCTACAGGTCAGATTGGTACCCCAGTTGAGCACCCGCGCACCGGGTGCGACCCCGACGACCCCCGCGCCGTCGTACGGCGCGGCAGCGGTGGAGGTGACCATCGTGCCGTGCGGGTCGGCTGGGGTTTGCCCGTTGATGACATCGACCGACGACAGCTCCGCGATGCTCTGATCGACGGCGTCGTCGACGATCCCGATCGTCGCTAGCGAGGTCAGCGGTGGCACGAGCGACGGCGGGTCGCCGGCACTGCGACTCCAGGCCGACACCACGCCGCCGGGCTCGTCGATGCTGGAAAGTCGCCGCGCCACGAGTTCCGGGCCGGCGCCCGTCAGTCGGTGCCCGAGCTCTGCTGCTGCGGCGCGTGCCCGGGGTGTAGCAAGCGTCAGCGTCCCGAGCGTCGTATCGACCGATGCGCCATACCGCGCCGCGATAGCGCGCAGCCAGGCGCGGCGCGCACCGGGCGCCGAGAGCACCCAGCGGGAGCTGGCGCGCGCGGCCGTTGCCGCATCGGCGGAGGGCAGCTGCACCGCCGGCGCTCGGTTGCGCGGTGCGTCGACCCGGGCGCGCGCGTTGGCATTGGGGCCACCGGCGATCTGCGCATCGGCCGGCGCGGCGCCGAGCACCGGCAGCGTCGCGGCGAGGAAGAGCACCAGGCGCACGCGGGCGCAGTACCGAGCCGCCGAAGCAGACATCTCACGCGAGCGGGGCGCCGGGGGCATGCCCGGCGAACGCTATCGCCTCTGGCCTTCAGGCACTTCGCCGTGCGAGACGGCATAGATGATGTGTTGGCGATGCACCGCCAGGAACGGATGCTCCTCCGGCTCCTGGTCGCGATCGAGCGGTTCGACGCGCACCTGACCCAGCGCGACGAAGTCTTTGTCGGTGGCGTTCAGCAGGTCGGAGACGCGGCTGCGATAGCCGTCGCGCGCGAGCGTTACCACGCCGGTGATCCGGTGATGCTGGGTGAGCAGCTCGACACGTTCGCGCTTGACTTCCACGCCCACCTAGTCGGCAGCGTGCGCGTGGCGCTTGAGCGACGCCGACCCCCGGCCGTCCGGTTACGGCTCATCCCGTTACAGCCGGTCGGGCTGGTGTCGTCGCGGCGCGTCCTCGCCATCGCCGCCGCCGACACGCACCGGCACCATCTCCTGTGAGACCGCCTCGACGGTTTCCTGTGCCTCGGCCTCGTCGGCCTCGTCGTGCTGACCGTCGCAGAGCACGCGGAAGTTTCCGGAGGTGCCGCCGTCGGCGGAGATCGTGATGCCGGGGAAGATCTCCTCGCCATCCTCCAATCCGAGTCGGTCGAGGTCGAAATGCGCCATGCCGATGCCGTGCGCGGTATGGGTCGGATTCTCGCGATCATGCGCGTTGAGCGCGATCTTGAACGCTTTGAGCACTTCACCGATGACGGATGCGTCGGCCATGCGGCCTAGGGTACCCCGTTCGCGTGGCGTGCGCGAGGGCTGCGTCGTGGTCGGTGCAGCGGCCGCGTCAGCAGCGATCCGGGCGGCCGGTGGCTACGGCTGGTCGGCGGCGGTGCGGGTCGCGAGCTGCACGAGGAACTCGGCGCTGGCGTTGCGCACCACGGCATCGTCGGGGACGCCGGCAGCGGCAGGGCGGGGGACGGGAACGTCGTCCTTGTAGAGCACGAGCACCGAGAGGTAGGTCGGCGTGGTCGTCGTTGGATAGTCGGCGAGCGTCGGGCCGGCGCCGAGCCAGAAGCGCTTGCCGCTACCGGAGAGTTGCTGGAGTGCCGAACGGCGCAGCAGCCCCCGCTGGCCGCTGCCCTGCGCGAGCGAGGTGAAGACGGCGGTCGCCGGACTGCTGAGATCGAGGAAGAGGCGGTCGCCGGTGCGCCACACAAAGAGCTGCGGGGCATTGACGCGGGCGAAGCCGAGTGACACGCCGCACGGCAGCTCGACGAGGCGACTTGATGGCGTGCCGCAGGTAGAGGTGCGCAGCGCGTCGGTTTCGCCTTGGCTGGAGTGGACGGTGAGGCGGTAGGCGTCGTCGGTTGCGGCGTCCGGTGAGGTGCGCTGCCCGTCGTCGGGAATGGCTTGGTCGCCGCAGCCGCCGAACGCGACCGCCGACACCCCAAGGACAAGCAGCAGCAGGCGGCGCATCAGCGCGCCACCCTACGGCTTCTGGTGCTCCGGGTGTCGCGTCCTGCGCGGCGCATGAGAAGCTTCCGGGCGTGAGTCGATCGTCGCGTAGCCGCAGCCGGCCTCGGATGTCTGCCGCCGAGCGTCGCGAGCAACTGCTCGATGTCGCGCTGGAGATCCTCTGCGACGAAGGCGCTGCGGCGCTGTCGATCGACGCGATCGCGAAGGGCGCCGGCATCACGCGGCCGGTGGTCTATACGCAGTTCGGCGATCTGCCGGGTCTGCTTGATGCGCTCGTCGACCGCGAGGAGAAGGTCGTGCTCACGCAGCTCGCGATAGCGATTCCGGCGAATGTCGGCGAGGTCGATCCCGACGATGTGATCGTCGCCGCGATCGATACCTTCCTCAATGCCGTGCGTGAACGCCCGCGTACGTGGCAGATCGTGCTGACGCCGCCACAGGGCATGCCGCGTTCGCTGCATGACAAGGTCGTCGAGCGGCGCGAAGCGGTGATTCAGCAGATCACGCCGCTGATCGCGTGGGGGGTCACCAAGCGCGGCGGCCCGTCGGGGTTGGACTACGGGCTGCTGGCCCGGATCATCCTCGTGCTGGCCGAGGAGGCGGGGAGGCTGATGATCACCAAGCCCGACGAGTTCACGCCCGACAAACTCGTTGAGCAAGCCCGCGTGCTGGTCGCCGCGCTGCGCGTCGATTAGCGGGCGGGCGGTCGCCCGAGTGGGCGGCGCGGAGTTTGCGGGACCGATCGGGTCCGTCCTGCTCCGAGGCGAACAGCGTTAGGGGGTGGTTGGCGCTGGCTTGGGGCGGAGGTCGGGCACGTCGAAGCCGGCGGCGAGCAGCTGATCGCGGCCGGCCAGGTCGGTCAGTGCTTCGAGTGCCAGGCGGCCCAACGCGCGCGAGCTGCCGGCAGCGTTCACGAAGCACGCCGCGTACTGCGCATCGTCGCGGGCGGCGATCGCTTGCGGGCCACTGCACCGTTCGGTGGCGGCGAGCGCCGCGACGCGCCGGCTGGCGAGCACCGCGAGATCGACGACGAGCCCGCTGCGGAGCTTGCGATCGAGCTGCGCGGAGCTGCCGGTGGTCAGCGTCGCGTGCGGCAGTTGCCTGCGGACCGTTGCAGCGAGCGCGGTGTCGACGGCGATTCGTGGTTGGCTCGGCACGGGCGTCGTCGGCTGTGGGGTGCGTGGGCGGTTGAGGACCACGTAGCTGCCGGCGAGGATCGCGATGAAGCCAACGAGGCGCAGCATGCCGATCTGACGCGCGGCGCTGGGCCGATGCGGGGGCTGCTCCCACTCGCGCAGTGGACGGCGGTCGTAACGGCTCATGCGGCCGGCGGTCGGTCGCGCGTGGCCGGGGGCAGGATGCTTGGGTGCGTGATCGCGGCGCGCAGCTGGCTGGCGTACTCGTCGTGCGCGATCAGCTCGCAGCCGAGCCGCGTGGTGTGTTCGGTCGGCAGTTGGATATCGCACAGCGTCGCACCTCGTGTGGCCAGCAGGTCCAGTGTGCGCGAGAGCAGCGCGTTGCCGGCCGATGGTTGGGTGCGGCGCATCGATTCGAGCATCACGGCGCGGCCGATCACGATCCCGAGGATCCCGGCGCTCAGCGTGCCGTCGGGCGCGCGCAGTTCGAAGGAGTGCGCGAAGCCGGCGGCGTTGAGTTGGCGATAGAGCGCGGCCAGGCGCGGGGTAATCCATTGTCCGTCGCCGGGTGGTGGGGTGGCGCACAGCTCCAGCACGGCGGTGTAGTCGCCATTGCGTACCAGGTGGTGCTCGGCGCAGCGCCGCAGGTC
Organism: Patulibacter sp.; assembly: GCA_047604965.1. Taxonomy (GTDB): domain Bacteria; phylum Actinomycetota; class Thermoleophilia; order Solirubrobacterales; family Solirubrobacteraceae; genus JAGIBJ01. Next base: position 16,511 of record JASGGQ010000014.1, read on the forward strand.
GCGCCGCAGTCGCCGGCGCAGCGTGGCGCGGAACGCCTCGTTCAACGGAAAGATCGCGCGTTGTGGCGCGGTGAACCACGGCAGTGGGGCTCCGGCATGCTCGTTGCCGTCCATCGGGAAGGCGCCGGCGGCGTAGCGCTCGACTGCGGTGATGACGTCGCGCCGCATCTCCCCTGATCCTACGCGCGGCGGTGGAGGCGCCTCGCACGCACGCTGCAGGACCGCTGATCCTCAATGGGCCAGAGGCCCACCTGCGGTCATCGGCCCTGCATCCCGCGCACGATCCACCGCTCCCCGTGGTCGCAGCCAATAGCTCAGTGATTCCCTAGGCGCGGCCCGTGGTCGCGCCACCTTCGCTACATTGGGCGGACCGTTCGTCTTGCGCTGCCGCGCGGCGGCCGGCACGGGCCCGTAGCTCAGCGGGAGAGCGCTCGCTTCACACGCGAGAGGTCGCTGGTTCGAAACCAGCCGGGCCCACTCGTCCGCCATCCCGGTGGTGGGAGGAACGCCGCATGGTGCGTAGGCTCCTACGCTGGATGTACGCCGAAGCATCTGGTGGAGGCTGAGATCGGGCTGGAGTGGGGTTGTTCCCTCAGGTGATCGGCCAAACTGTGGCGGTGAGCACCGAGCGATGATGGGCGAGCAGCACCGCCGGATGGAGGGCCTTGACGGGCTGCGAGGGATCGCGGCGGCAGCGATCGTGCTGCTCCACGTCTGGATGTTCTCCGGCGCCGATCAGCCGTGGCAGCCGGAGCAGGTCGATCGCGTGATCGGGACCTTCGGGGTCTCCCTGGTGGCCTTCTTCGTGCTCTCCGGTTTCCTGGTCGCGGCTCCCTGGCTACGGGCAGCGCGTGAGAGGTGCCCGGTGCCTTCCGCTGGGCGTTACGCCCGACGCCGCATCGTACGGATCATGCCGGGCTACCTCGCCTGCCTGGTCGGCTCCTACTTGGTAATGCGGATCGTCGACCATCCACTGGCCGTTGACGCCGAAGAGCTGCCGATCTTCCTGTTGTTCGGACAGAACCAGTTTTCCGCGACGGCCGGCCAACTCAACCCGCCGCTGTGGTCGCTCGCCGTCGAGGCGATGTTTTACGTCGCGATGCCGTCGCTCGGCCTCGCGATGGTGCTTGCTGTCCGCCGCCTGCCGCGTACCGGGGTGCCGCTGATGCTCGCGATCGTCGTCGTCGCCGGCTGGGCTTGGTCTGCCTTTGCCGTCGAGTTCGGGGAGGAACGGCGGTTGATCAACGCGCTCCCGACCTACATGCCCGTTTTCGCCTGCGGAATCGCCGCTGCGTGGTGGGCGGGCCGCGGGGGCGTGGCCGTCGCGAGCCTCGCGCAATTGGTACTGCTCGTACTCGGCTCCGCGATCGTTGCTGCCGATGCCTGGTGGCACGCGGGGGGGACCGGCCTCATCGGCCACGTCGTTCGGGACTTCCCGGCGGGCATCGGGTTTGGGCTGATCGTTGTCTCGATCGCCAGCGGAGGTGCGCGCGTGCTCGGCACTCTCCCGTTCGTGCGGCTTGGGCTCTACTCGTACGGCATCTACCTGTGGCACATGCCGGTGCTCTACGTGCTGCGCGCGAGCGGCTACTGGCCGCAGAGCCCGTGGATCGCGTACGTGATGGTGCTCGGTGCCGCGCTCGTGCTCGGTGCCGCGAGCTGGCACCTCCTGGAGCGACCGGCAACCGTTTGGGCGTCCCGGCGCGGCCGGCGGGAGCCGCTCGCGCCGCCGCGAGCGGCTCTCTCGAGCTCGAAGACCGTCCGCCGCGACGCCGTGAAGCAGAGGATCGTGCCTGGCGGTCGCCTCGCGCAGATCGTGGTTGACCGGGCAGACGCTACCGGCAGGTAAGGGTGCCGACGGCGCGCGGGCAACGGCTCGGTGATGGCGCAAGGAAACCGGCCGGGCCCATTCGCTACGGCAGGCGCCAGTCGACCGGCTCGGCGCCCTGCTCGGCCAGCAGCGCGTTCGCCCGCGAAAACGGCCGCGAGCCGAAGAAGCCGTGGCGCGCCGACAGCGGACTGGGATGCGCCGACTCGATGCACGGCGCACCGCCGAGCAACGGCTTGAGATTGCGCGCGTTGCGTCCCCAGAGGATCGCCACGAGCGGCCCGCCGCGCTGCGCAAGCGCCCGGATGGCCTGCTCGGTCACGGCCTCCCAGCCCTTGCCCTGATGCGAATTCGGCTGGCCGGCCTGCACCGTGAGCGAACGGTTGAGCAACAGCACGCCACGATCAGCCCACGGTGAAAGATCGCCGTTCGGTGGTCCGGGAAGCCCAAGATCGTGCATGTACTCGGTAAAGATGTTCGCGAGGCTACGCGGCACCGGACGGACCTGCGGGCCGACCGAGAACGACAGCCCGACGGCGTGACCCGGCGTCGGATAAGGGTCCTGGCCGACGATCAGCACCCGCACCGCCGCCAACGGCCGCTCGAACGCGCGCAACACCTGCTTGCCGGCCGGCAAAAAGGTGCGGCCCGCCGCCTGCTCGCCGCGCAAGAATTCGCCGAGTGCCGCGAGCTGTGGTTCGACCGGCGCCAGCGCCCGAGCCCACCCCGGATCGATGATCTCGCTGAGTGGCCGCGCGCCCATCGCTGCAGAGCATGCCAAACGTGGCGGCGAGCCAAGGGCAGTCGCGGGCAGCGGCATGCGGGGATCCGGGCCGACTCGTCGCGCGCCGGCACTGGACATCCGTGCAGTGTGCGCGCGTGTGCGCTGAAATCTGCTGGTCCTGCCCGGATGATCGGCTTACACTGCCCGCCATGTCCCAAGTCACCTCCCAAGCTCGGAGGGCTGTGCGCCGAGCCCTGCCCCGCAGCCGGAGTGCGCGCGGCGCCGTCGTCGTGACCGGCGCGTCGAGTGGCATCGGCGAAGCGATTGCGCTGCATCTCGCGCATGAGGGGTACCGGGTGCTGGCCGGCGTGCGCAACACCGACGATTTTGAGCGGCTGCGCAAGGCCGCGCCGCGCATCGAGCCGGTGATGCTCGATGTCACCGACGACACCCACGTCGGTTCGTTGATCGAACTGATCGAGCGCACCGAACCGGGCGGCCTGGTGGGGCTGGTCAACAACGCGGGCGTCGGGGTGCTCGCGCCGGCCGAGGCGCTCACGCGCGAACATTGGCAGTGGGTGATCGGCGTCAACGTGATCGGCATGGCCTCGCTGACGACCGCACTGTTGCCGAGCCTGTTGCGCGGAGGTGGCCGGATCATCGGGATCGGCAGCGGCGCCGGCCGGATCGGCTTTCCGCTGTTTGCGCCGTACGTCACCTCGAAGTTCGCGATGGAGGGCTTTACCGACGTGTTGCGTCGCGAGGTCGGCCCCCACGGCGTGAAGGTCATCAACGTGCAGCCGGGCATCATCGCGACGCCGATCTACGACAAGCGGTTGCCGGACGCCTACGCCATCCGCGACGCGCTGAGTCCCGCCGCCGCCGAGCGCTACCGCCGCCAGCTCGACTCAGCGCTGCACTCGGCGGAAGGGGCGCGCACGAGCGGCCGGCCGGCGAGCGATGTGGCCGCAGCGGTCAGCCGCGCACTCGGCTCCCGTTGGCCGAAGACGCGGTATGTCGTCGGTTGGGATGCGCGGATCGCCGTGATCTGCGCGCGGGTGCTGCCCGATCGCGTTGCGGACGCGATCATCGCCGTCCTGACGCGCCCGTAGATGCGCGATCGCACGGCCAGTCACCGCGCTTCCACTGCACGCCTGCGTGCAGTCGATCATATGGCGGTCGGTGCGGGAGAGGGCGGAGGCGATCCGATCGGCCAGCTCTTGAGCGTTGCTCAGTAGAGCCGCCGCTAACTGGCCTGCGGCAAGGCCGCTCGGTAGGGTTCATCTGTGTCCCCTCGCACGGTTGCGCAGCTCCAACGATCGCGTGCTGTCCACACAGCGGTCCTCGCTAAGCGGGGCGTGCGCGCCGCACTGTCCATGGCGGTGCTCGGTGCAGCGCTGGCCCTCGCCCCGTCCCCGGCGGGGGCCGCGCAGCGCCTCGAAACGATCGACCTGCCGAGCACTGCCGGCAACGTCGACCTGATCCAGTCGCGGCTGAACCGCCCGGCGACCACGCTGCAAGCCAACGTCCTGCTGCCCGACGGCTACGACGCTGAGCCCGGCAAACGCTGGCCAGTGTTCTACCTGCTGCCGGGCGTCGGCGACACGATGGCGACCTGGGCGAACCCGAAGAAGGGCAACATCACAGCGGTCGCCAAGGATTTCCCCGGCATCATCGTGATGCCGGAGGGCGGTCGCGGCTACTTCGTCGACTGGTGGCGGGGCGGCAAACGCGACGGCTCCAGCTGGATGACCTACTACCTCGATGAAGTCGTCCCACAGATCGAGGCGCGGTACCGGATCACGCCAGGCCGGGCCAACCATGCGATCGGTGGCATCTCGATGGGCGGGTATGGCGGCATGCTGCTCTCCTCCGCGTTGCCGAGCTACTTCGGTAACGCGATCTCGCTCTCCGGGATGCTCAACAACCAGGCACCGAACAGCATCTACGTGCTCCCGGTCGACATTCGCAGCCCGTACACGCGCCTGTGGGGGCGCCCGAACGGCCCGTACGCGACCGTGACGAACCCCATCAACCTCGGCCCCGAACTCAAGCACACGCGGCTTTACGTTTACACCGGCAACGGGACTGTCAACACGAAATACCCGTTCGATTTCGCCGCGTGGACTTCCGGCGCGCTCGCCGAGCAGGAGGTGCGCACTCAGTCGCTGCGCTTTGCCGGTCGGGTGCGTGCGGCCGGAGGCACCGTCACCTACTCGACGCACACCGGCGTTCACGACTGGCCGTACTGGCGCAACGAACTGCCGCGCGTCCTCGCGTACAACCCGTTCGGTGTTCCGCCGATCGCCGAGACATCACAGGCGACGCAGTGGCGCTACGACACGATGGCCGGCCACGGCAACATGTGGGGGCTCGGCTTCCGCTTCGATGCGCTGCCGCTCACGATCGCCAGCTTCACCCGCGACGGCCAGCAACTCACGGCGACCGGCAGTGGCACCGTGACGATCAACCCCGGTGCCGCCGACGCTGACGCCAGCGGTGCCGGCAGCAAGCCGCAGTGCAGCTTTACGGCCACGCTGCCGTTTACCCGCACGCTGCCCGCCGGCTGTTAGCGGCGCCCTGGCGCCCGGACGCTCAAGCGCCGGAGCGGGCGATGCCGCACGACTGGCGGAACCGCGCGACCTGCTCGCGGACGCTGAGACGCGACGTGATCACCGCCTGCGCCTGCGCCGCGCGTGCCTGACCAGTGCGCATCTGCGCCGGCCGGTCACGGCGCGCGGCGACCGCGATCTCGGCGAACGCTGCGGAGAGCTCGCGGTAGGCGTGCGCCTTGGCCTCATCGGTGGTGAACTCGGCCAGGCAATCCGGGACGTCGGTTGCACTCTTGGCGGCATCGTTGAGTTGCAGCAACGTCAGGAGGCGCGTGTCGTTGGCGGCGGCGGCGCGATCGAGCGCGCGGATACAGCGCCGCGACGGCTGCGAGCAGCGGTCAGGCACGACTGCCGCGAGCTTGACCGATAGCGCCGTTGGCGTGCACGTCGCATGGACGGCCTGCAAAAACGTCGACTCCTGCGGCAGCGCCGCGCAGCTGCGATAGAGCTTGCTGGACTCCCGTGCGGCAGCGCGACCCGAGGCGTTCGTCGTACGGAGCCGTTGCGTCCACACGCGGTCAAGTCCGGCGACCTGGCTCGGCGTCAGGCTGTCACCGAACGCCGTGCCGCGCGAGTCGCTGCTCCCGCAGCCGGCAGCGGCCAGGGCCAGGGCCACCGCAGCGACACCGGCCGCTGGCCCGCCGACGATCGCCGACGCACGGCGCCGCCCGGCAGCGGGGCGGAAGAGCTGAGATGGCGGCAACATCGGCAGCGAGATCCTTGCGGATCGCGCGGCGCTCTGGCGTCACGCCGCGCGGCCGGCCGCAGTCGCGCTCCGCTACGTGATCGCCGCGCCCTTGCGGCGGTTGCAGTCGCCACACAGCAATTGCAGATTGTCGAGCGTCGTTGCGCCGCCCAGCGCGACCGGGATGATGTGGTCGTATTGCAGTTCGAAGGCGGCGCCGCACTGCGTGCAGTGGCCCCCGTCGCGCTCCCACACCGCCAGCCGCAGATCACGCGAGAGCCCGCGCCGCGTCCCCGCAGCCGGCTGGTGATGGCGGGCGCGCACCGCATGGGCACGCTCCAGTCGGCGCGCTTGGCGTTCGGCCCGTTCGGCCAACAGTGCGGCAACATCGTCGGCTGCGAGGTCGCCGGGGCCGCTGACGACCTCACCGCCGGCCATCCACCAGGTCCGCGACCCGTCGGTCAAGACGGCGACCGGCCGCTGCTGCTGTTCGACCAGCAGCCGGCGCAACGCGCGCGCCGACAGCGCCCGGTCGCCCTCCAGCGTGCCGGTGCGAAAGACCCATCGGCGCGGCCATCGGCGGCCGACCGGCTCAAATCCGGCTCGCTCGACGCTGCGCAACATTCCGCTGATCCCACACGGTGTGGCGGACGTGATGCACGAATGCCTGCGTGTGTGTGCATCGCGACCCGGCGACCCGGCGGCCCGTGTTGGCGGGGCCGCACCGCGCCAGGGCTACGCCTGGCCGCTGGCGCCGGATTCGGCAGTGGCGTGTGCTGAGGTGAGTTGCTGCGCGAGGCGATGATGCTCGGCGCGGGGGATCGGCGCGCGGCCCGCCGGCTGGACCGGTGCGTCCTGTGCCGGCAGGCGGCGTAGGACGCGATGCTCTGGGGCATCGGCAGTGACGACGACCGGTTCGCCCTCGTGGATGAGCGTCAGCTCCTCACCTTCGAGCAGCGTGTAGGTCACGCCGCTCTGGCGAATTTCCACGCGCAGGCTGGCGCCGCGCACCAGCAGCTTGAACGCGAGGCGCTCCAGTGCCGGTGGCAGCCTCGGGGAGAAGCTCAGCTGGCCTTCGTGGTCGCGCATCCCGCCGAAGCCGGCGACCGCCGTCAGCCACGCCCCGGCCATCGATGCGACATGCAGCCCGTCGGCGGTGTTGCCGGCGAGATCCTCGAAGTCGATCAGTGCCGTCTCGGCGAAGTAGTCGAATGCCAACTCCAGATGGCCGACCTCGGCGGCGACGATCGCTTGGACGGTTGCCGAGAGCGAGGAGTCGCGCACGGTAATCGCTTCGTAGTACGCGAAGTTGCGGGCCTTCTCCTCGGCGCTGAAGGAGTCGCCGCAGAGGTAGAGCGCGAGCACCAGGTCGGCCTGCTTGATGACCTGGGTGCGGTACAGCTCGAAGTAGGGGTGATGCAGCATCAGCGGGTATTCGCTGGCTGGCGTGGCTTCGAAGTCCCAGACCTCGTGGTGCGTGAAGTTGCTGGCCTGCTGGTAGATCTGCAAATGCTCGTCGAAGGGAATCAGCATCTGATCGGCTGCCTGCCGCCACGCGGCGATCTCGGCGTGCGAGACCTCCATCAGCGCTGCGAGATCGGGGTGGCGTTCGACCGCCGCCGCTGCCCATCGCAGGTTGCGCTGCGCCATCAGGTTGGTGAAGGTGTTGTTGTCGGCGATCGCCGAGTACTCGTCAGGCCCGGTCACCCCGTCGATCCGGAACTCGCCGCTGTGATCGTGGTGGCCGAGGGAGCGCCACATTCGCGCCGTTTCGACGAGCAACTCCAAGCCGACCTCGCGCTCGAACTCCTCGTCGCCGGTCATCGTGCGATACCGCTCGGCGGCGGCGGCGATATCGGCGCCGAGGTGGAACGCGGCGGTGCCGGCCGGCCAGTAGCCGGAGCACTCCTCGCCGCTGATCGTCCGCCACGGGAAGGCGGCGCCCTTGAGCCCTAGCTCGGTGGCGCGCGTGCGCGCGCGGTCGAGCGTCGCATGGCGCCAGCGCAGCGCGTCGCCGGCCGCCTTGGGCACCGTGTAGGTGAGCACCGGGAGCACGTACGTTTCGCTGTCCCAGAAGGCGTGGCCGTCGTAGCCGGGGCCGGTGAGGCCCTTCGCGCCGATCCCGCGCCGCTCGGCGCGGGCGGCCGCTTGCAGCGTTTGGAATTGGGCGAAGCGCACCGCGCGCTGAAGCTCGTCGTCGCCGTCGATCTCGATGTCCGCGTGTGACCAGTAGTCGTCGAGGTAGGCGCGCTGGCTGGCGAGCAGCTCATCCCACCCGGTCGCGCGGGCGGCGGCCAGCGCGGCAATCACCTGGTCGCGGACCGATGGCATCGAGCGGCGGCTCGACCAGCCGTAGGCGAGGTACTTGACGACCCGCAGCGTTTCGCCGGGGCGCAGATCGGTGGCGGCCGTCAGCCGCGAGATGTCGCCCCACGCTTCGATCGACGTGTCGATCCGGCTTGGTGCGGTCAGTTCGTGATCCATGCCGGCGGCCATCCGCAGTCCGCTGGCGCGTAGCCGGTGTGCGAGCACGCCGCGCCGGTCGTAACACGAATGCTCTTCGCCGATCAGTGGTGCGGCCAGTGCGGCGGCGGCCCGCGGGTCTTTGCTTTGCGCCGGCATCGGCTCGTTGGCGACGAGTTCGGACTGCACCACGACCTGCGCGCCGTCGCCGATCGGTTCGACTTCGAAGCAGATCGCGGCGATCGCGCGCTGCACGAAGGAGACGAGCCGCGTCGAACGCACGATCACCGCTTGGCCGGCCGGGGAGACCCACTCCACTTCGCGGCGCAGCACCCCGGCGCGCAGGTCGAGTTCGCGTGAGTGGCGCACCACGGTGCCGTACCGCAGGTCGAACGGCTCATCGTCGACGAGCAGGCGGATCACCTTGCCGTTGGTGACGTTGACGACCGTCTGGCCATCTTCCGGGTAGCCGTAGCCGGCTTCGGCGTGCGGCAGCGGCCGCGTTTCGTAGAAGCCGTTGAGGTAGGTGCCGGGAATGCCGTGCGGCTCGCCTTCGTCGAGGTTCGCGCGCATCCCGATGTGCCCGTTGGCGAGCGCGAAGAGCGATTCGCTGCGTCCCAGCACCGCCTCCTCCCAGCGCTCCTCGCGCAGCGACCACGGGGTGCCGCCGTAGATCGGTTCGTCGGCGAGGCTGTGCAGCGGGGTCGGGTTCACGCGCGGTGGTCCTGGCTTGGGGGAGCGGCGGGGGTGAGAGCGATGGGGGTGAGGCTACGCGGCGGCACGGAGGTCACGCCGATCGGTGCGGGCGGTCGGCTAGCAGGTCGGCGAGGTCGTCGACGACGATCGTCGCGCCGGCTGCGCGCAGCGCCGCTGGCTGGCCGCCGCGATCGACGCCGATCACTTCTGCAAAGCCACCGGCGGCGCCGGCTTGCACGCCGCTGATCGCATCTTCGAAGACGACTGCCTGCGAGCGGTCGGCGCCGAGTCGCTCGGCGGCGACGAGGAACATGTCCGGTGCCGGTTTGCCGGCGATGCCTTCGGCGGCGGCGACTTGCCCGTCGATCCGCACGTCGATGAAGGCGCTCAGGCCGGCGGCGGCGAGCACCGCTTCGGCGTTCGCGCTGCTGGAGACGACGGCGATGGCGAGCCCGGCGGCGCGCGCCGCCGCGAGATACCGCACCGACCCTTCATACGGCTCGACGCCGTCGGTCGCGATGATCCGCTGCACCACCTCGTTCTTGCGATCGCCGAGGCTGCGGATACTCTCGCGCCCGGCGTCGTCGGCGCTGCCTTCCGGCAGGTGCAGCCCGCGTGCGGCCAGGAAGTCGCGCACGCCGTCGTAGCGCGGCTTGCCATCGACGTAGCGGTGGTAGTCGGTGCGCAGGTCGAACGGGCTGGCATCGACCCCCGGCTGGCCGGCGTGTTCGGCGAGCACGGCGTCGAACATCTCTTTCCACGCGGCGGCGTGGACCTCGGCGGTTTTCGTCAGTACCCCGTCGAGGTCGAAGAGGAGAGTGGTGACGCCGTCGCGCAGTCCGAGCACGGTCCGCAGGCTAGATGATCGGTCGCGCGTTGTCGCGTGCTTTTTGTCGCGAGCGGCTCGGGGCGCGGCGCATCGCGGCGAGGGCGGCGGTACAGTGGCCGAGGTCGGTGGCGGCGCTGATGGTGCCGGCACCTTGCGACGTCGGTCCGCCAACCAGGTCAGGTCCGAGAGGAAGCAGCCTCCCGCGGTCGCCGACGGGCGCGGGGCACTCCGGCCCGGAGTCGTCACCGACCGCTCTTGTTGCCAGCACTGGTGCCGCGCCCGTTGCCGGCTGAGCCGGCCGGCGTGCTCGCTTGCTAGCAGTGGGCGTACATGTGCCAGTGTGCGGTGCGCCCGGCCAGGGTCCAGCCGCGCGGTGCGCCGGGAATCGTCCGGTCGCGGTCGCGCGCGTCGAGGATGAAGGCGTTGGCCGCGTCGCTGCTGCTCGGCAGCAGGTAGGTGCCGGTCGCCGGGACGCCGCGATCTTGCGTGGTGACGACCGCCGCCGCGCGGCTGCCGGTCCACATCGCGACGAGCGGTACGGCGCGCCGGTTCGGCACAGCGATCGGTCCGCACGGTGCCTGTGAGACCAGCAGGCGTGCCTCGTCGATCGCCGCTTGCTGATCGGCCAGCGATGCGTGCAAGCGTGAGAGTCGATGCGCCTGAGCCGGAGCGAGCATCACCGTCAACGCCAACACCAGCGTGGCCAATCCGGCCCACGCGCGGCCGGCCGGGATCGACGGTTCGGCGCGCCAGCCGGTCAGTGCATAGCCGTAGGCGAGGCAGCCGGCCGCGCCGAACGGCAGCAGGTAGCGCACGATCACCGGCAGTCCGCCGAGTGCCACCAGCGCGAATGCGGCGCCGGCCACGAGCGTCGCCGCGATCACCACGCGGGAGTGGGCCGGCCGGCGGCGGAGCAGCAGCGCCGTGCCGAGCAGCGCGCCGGCCAGTCCGTCGACGCGCAGGATCTCGCCGATGCGCCGTGGCGCGATCGTCAGCAGTCCCGAGAGGCCGGTCGGGCGGTCGAGCCGTTCGGCACCGGCGCGCGTGCCGCTGAACGAAAAGAACGGATCGCCGGTCAGCAGCAGGTCGGTCGTGGCCCACAGAGCCGGGCCGGCGAGCGCGAGTGCCGCCGTGCGCCATCCCGGAGAGCCCCAGCCGCCGTCCGGCCGGCGTGCCAGCCAGAGCAGGTAGGCGAGCGAGAGCAGCCACGCCTCAGGGCGCAGCAGGCCGGCGACCGCCAGCAGCGCCAGCACGATGGTGCCACGTTTGGGCCGTGCGAGTTCGAGGCCGATCGCGGCGAGCAGCAGCGCGAGGTAGGGCAGGTCGACGTAGGCGCGCAGCCCGTACGACAGCACCGGCTCGCGCGTGATGAGGAGGGTCGCGGCGATCGCGCCGGCTGCCGTGCCGATCGCGCGCCGGCCGACGGTGAGTAGCAGCACCGCGCAGGAGACGGTCGCCAGGTAGCCGAGGAATGCGACGAGCGCCAGCCCGGCGGGTGAGCCGCCGCCGGCGATCGGTGCGGCGAGCACGCCGAGCAGCGTCAGCAGCGGATGTGGTGTTGGCGCGCCGGCAACCGTCAACTCCGGCGATTGGCCGCGCAGCAGCTGGTCACCCCACAGGATCGCGTACTGCGTGTCGTAGTTGACGACGACGACCGCGCCGAAGATCAGCCACAGCGCGCTCGCCGCCATCAGGCTGCTCAGGAGAACGGCGCGGCGGGCGGGCACGCGCGGACCCTACCGGCCGGGCCTTTCGGGCGCGCCGGCCGAACGGTAGGTTGGCGGCGTGATGTTGACTCGCGTTGCCCTGCCCGCTCTCGCGTTGCCTGCCGCGTTGGCCGTTGCCGCGTGCGGCGTCGGCGCCGTTCCGGCGGACGAGCTTGAGAAGACGGTGTCGCAGAAGCTCAAAGCGCAGGTGGGCGTCTCTCCGAAGAAGGTCGAGTGCCCTGAGGGGCTCGACGCCAAGGTTGGCGCGAAGGTGACCTGCGTGCTGACGGCGCCCAACGGCGATCGGTACGACGTCGCGCTGACGGCCAAGCAGGTCGATGGCAGCAACGTGAACTTTGACTTCAAAGTCGCCGACCAGCCGAACTGATTGGCGGGGAGTTCAAGCGTCGGAGGCGACCGCCGGCGGCGCGCGCGATTCGCGGCCTGCGACCGCAGCCAATCGTTCAGCGAATCCTTAGACTGACGGCCCAGTGTCCGCGCCCTCGTTGTACCGTCGCCACCGGCCCCGCACGTTCGACGATGTCGTCGGGCAGGATCACGTCGTTCGCACGCTGCGCAACGCGGTCGAGCAGGGCAAGGTGCATCACGCCTACCTGTTCGTCGGCTCGCGCGGGACGGGCAAGACGTCGCTCTCGAAGATCCTCGCGGCCTGCCTGGACTGCGAGCATGGGCCGACCGTCGCGCCGTGCGGCACCTGCGAGAGCTGCCTGGCGATCCAGCGCGCGACCTCGCTCGATGTCGTTGAGATGGATGCGGCGTCGAACAACTCGGTTGATGACGTGCGCGAATTGCGCGAGCGGGTCGCGACCGCACCGACCGGCGGGCGGTGGCGCGTGTACATCCTCGATGAGGCGCACATGCTCACCACGCAGGCGTGGAACGCGCTGCTCAAGACGCTTGAGGAGCCGCCGCCGCAGACGGTGTTCGTGCTCGCCACGACCGAGGCGCACAAGGTGCCGGCGACGGTCGTCGATCGCTGCCACCGCTTCGATTTCACCCGTCCGACCGGCGCGCAGATTTCGCGGGTGCTTGCGCGGGTGGCCGAACGTGAAGGGTTGACGATGGGCGAGGGTGCCGTGGCGCTTGTCGCGCGGCATGCCAACGGTTCGTTTCGCGATGCGCTCGGCACGCTTGAGCAGCTCGTGACGTACGCCGGGACGACCGTCACCGAGCAGGATGCTGTGACGGTGCTCGGCATCGGCGACGATGCGCAGCTCTTCCGTGCGGTTGACGCGGTGATCGCCGGCAGCGCCCCGGATGCGCTGCGGGTCGTGCAGGAGGTTGCTTCGCATGGCCGCGATCTCGGCTCGTACGCGCGCGAGCTGGAGCGGCATGCGCGCGACCTGCTGGTGTGCTGCATCCTCGGCGGCGTTCCTGCTGAGGTGCAGCTGACGGCCGACCGCGATGCCCTGCTCGACGATCAGGCGCGCCGGATCGGCCGCGATCAGGCGACGCGCCTGCTGGAGTTGCTGGCGGAAGCGATGACGGCGGCGCGCGATGGTGCCGATCAGCGGGCGATGCTCGAACTGGCGCTGGTCAAGGCGGCTGACCCGACCGTTGATCCGGCGTTGCGTGCCGTGCAGGCGCGGCTTGCGCGGCTCGAAGCGCAGCTGGCCGGCGGCGCGGATCGTGGTCGTTCGGCGGACGGTGGGGCGAATGGCGGGGCGGGAACGAGCACTCGTGCGGCGGATGCGGCGACGGCGTTGGATCGCCCGGCCGGGACGCGAGCCCACCCGGAGCCTCAGCCTCTGAGTGAGGCTGAGGATGCCGATGTGGGGGCTGTCGCGCCGCCGCATGAGCCGGGGCCGCCAGCGGTGGTGGAGCCGCAGCCGTCGCATCCGCCGGTTTCGGATGGGGCACCGCCGGCTGCTGCGTCGCGCGCTGGCGTGGTGCCGCCGGCCGGCGGTGATGTGCCGCCGTTCGATGGGCCGCAGTTGCGCGAGGTGCCGCTCCCGCAGGCGCCGGCCGGGCCGGCGCTGGTGCAGCATCTGCCGCCGGAGCTGCATGCCGTGCCCGAGCCGCAGGTGCCGCAGGTGCCGGCCGAGGTGGCGCCTGTTGAGGTGCCGTCCGAGGCCCGTGAGTTTGCGCGGCCGCCGGTGGCGCCCGAGGCGCCGGCTGGGGGTGGGCCGACGCTGGCTGAGCTGGTCGCCGTGTGGGGTGGCGTGCTTGACAATCTTTCCGGGCGCGATCATCTGTGTGCCGTGGCGCTGGAGCGTGCCCGTCCGGTGGCGGTGGAGGATGGCGAGTTGACGTTGGCGTTCCCGACCGACGCGGCCTTTTATCGTGGCACCGCCGACCGCGAGGAGCGCCGCGTGGCGCTGCGTGAGGCGCTCAAGGAGGTCACCGGCGTGGCGCTCACGTTGCGCTTTGAGTTGCGCGACCTGACCGACGCGCCGCCGTCGGCGGTCACTCCGACAGCGGCGCCGGGTGCTCAGTCGCTGGCTGGACCACCGGGTGCGCCGTCGCCGCCACCGGCCGCCGCAGCGCCACCCGCACCTGCGGAGCAGGCCGACCTGCCACCTTCACGCTCCCCGGCCGGGGAGCCGCCGGTCGCCTCGCCGGGAGCAGCCGCGCCGCCAGTGCAGCCGCTGGCACGCCGTTCCGGCGACGAAACGCTCGACGAACACGCGGCGGTCGCGCACCTCGTCACCGAGCTGGGCGCCGAAGAGCTCGGCGACCAAGGCCCAGAGCCAGCGTGATGCGTCAATCACCGACGACTCATCTGGGCGCGCAGCCCTAGCAGTTATTTAGAGGCTCTAACACAATGAGGCGTGTGCGGTTGAGTGGCGCCTCGCACGCACGCTGAACCGCCGCCGATCCTCGATGGA